>DATLWF010000673.1:0-2459 GCA_035576605.1 Blastocatellia bacterium
ACATCGTAATTCTCACTGCTGGAGACCGCGTGCCCGCCGACGCGCGGCTTATCGAAAGCGCGAGCCTGCGCGCGGAGGAATCGGCTCTGACTGGCGAAAGCGCGAGCGTTGATAAGTCGCCACAGCCGGTAACATGTGATGCTCTGCTCGCCGAACGTTCTTCGATGCTATATCTCGGCACCTCTATCGGGGGCGGTCGCGCTGTAGCAATCATAACGGCGACGGGCGCGTACACCGAACTGGGCCGTATCGGAAAGCTTGTCGCGAGCGCGCCCGAGGAGTCTACACCGCTTAAGCGCAAACTCGACCAACTTGGCCGCCGACTTGTTTATATCGTCCTGATTATCGGCGCGGTTGTGATGCTGGCCGGATGGCTGCGCGGTGACAATCTGTGGTTGATGATTGAGGTGGGAATCAGCCTTGCGGTTGCAGCTGTGCCGGAAGCGCTGCCTGCAGTGACGACGTTGATTCTCGCGCTCGGCGTTCTGCGCATGGCCAGGCAACGCGCTATCGTGCGGAGACTCGCGTCGGTCGAAACACTTGGGAGCGCTACGATCATCTGCTCGGATAAGACCGGCACGCTAACAGAGAACCGCATGAAGGTGCGCGAATACTACCTTTCAGATGGAAGAAAAACAGAATTCAGCGGCAAACTGAATTCGCTTGCAGGCGATGATTTGCTTGCGCGCGCCGGGCGCGTCGGCGTGCTTTGCAGCGAGGCTTCTTTTGATCCGAAAGCCGTTGAGGCAGAGCGGGCGCTTGGCGATCCAACGGAGACAGCGCTGCTTGTTAAAGCAGACGAAATGGGGTTGGATGTTTCAGGCTTGCGGACCGATTATCCGAAGGTCATTGAGTTTCCTTTCGACGCGGTCACCAAACGGATGATTACCGCGCATCGAGAACGGAATGGAGAATATCTCGCAACGCTCAAAGGCGCTCCCGCGGTTGTGCTCGAGGATTCGACCCGCTACGTCGGAAGAAATGGTGAATTGCGCTTACTCGACGATGAAGTGCGGGCGAAGTTTCTCGAAGTAAATAATGAAATGGCCGGCCGCGCATTGCGCGTTCTGGCGCTTGCCGAAAAGAGATCGGATGATATTGAGATTAGGATGGAACCTGTCTCGGATTTCGCGCCTCAATCCAATCCCGAAATAGAGAGCGGATACACCTTCCTCGGCTTTGTTGGAATGATAGACCCGCCGCGACCGGAAGTTGCTGAAGCAATCGAGAAAGCGCACCAGGCAGGCATTCGCGTGGTTATGCTCACAGGCGACCAGATAAACACCGCTCGCGCCATCGCTCGCGAGTTGCGATTGAGCGGCGACGCTGAGCCGAAGGCCTTGCACGCGCGCGACCTGGAAAGCGCTGATAGTAGTCGCATCGTCGAGCTTGTTCGCACGATTGATGTGTTTGCGCGCGTATCTCCCGAAGACAAGCTGCGCATTGTCGAGGCATTGCGAGAGGCGGGTGAAGTGGTTGCTGTCACAGGAGACGGGGTCAATGACGCGCCCGCGCTCAAGCGAGCGGACATCGGCGTGGCGATGGGCCTTCGCGGAACGGAAGTAGCCAAAGAAGCGAGTGCCGTTGTGCTGGCCGATGATAACTTTGCAACAATCTTGAAAGCGGTAGAAGGCGGTCGAACGATCTACGCCAATATCATCAAGTTCATTCACCTCATGTTCTCAAAGAACCTCGGCGTCGTACTGGCGATCTTCGTCGCTATCATCGCCGGGTTGCCTCTCCCGCTTTTGCCGCTTCAGATACTCTGGATCAACCTTGTAACGGATGTCCTTCCCGCGCTCGCGCTGGCTTTAGAGCCGGCCGCGCCGGGCATGATGCAGAGGCCCCCGCGCTCGCCTAACGCAGCGCTTTTGGCTCGCACGTTCTTTGTGCTCATCGTGTGGCAGGGCGCGATGCTGGCCGCAATTATACTTGCCGCTTACATTTGGGCGCTTGAAGCTTACGGCGAAGGGGCGCACTCGCGGACCGTGGCGTTGATGGCGCTGGTCGGCGTGCAGATTGGACACATGTTCAATTGTCGTTCGCGGATTCGATCAGCGTTTGCGGGACTTTCACGCAGCCCTTTTGTCTGGGGAGCGGCTTTCATCGTGATCGGCCTCCAGTTGGCAGCGGTGTATGTGACACCGCTTGCGCTCGTTCTCAACACTACACGGCTTACGTCAACTGACTGGCTAATAACGAGCGGGGCGGTAATCGTTCCAATCATCTTGGTGGAGGCAATAAAGGCACTAGCTCGCTGAAACGTACTTGCAAGCGCGGCCGTCTCTCCAGAACGTCAGTCTAGTGAAGCTTCTGAACAGAAGAATAAGGTCGCTACGATCGAGCAATCCGTCATGCATGCCCTGAAAGCCGGTGTATTCTATTTTGCGCTCGTATTCGGAGCAGGCTTTGCGCTCGGACTGGTCCGCATACTGTTGGCCGTCCCTCGTCTCGGCGCG
>DATLWF010000674.1:0-21600 GCA_035576605.1 Blastocatellia bacterium
TTCGGGCGCCGCCAGACGCGGAGAACACAACCAGCGCTGAGCCGGTCTTTATCGCAAGCTCTATCGCGCGGGTGATCTTTTCGCCGACCACCGTCCCCATCGACCCGCCAATGAAAGCCAGTTCCATTGCGCACACGATCGCGGGCCGGCCGCCGACTTTGCCCTTAGCCGTCATGAGCGCGTCGAGCAGTTTGGTGTTCTCCTGCATTTGGCGAAGCCGCGTGCGATAGCTCTTCGTATCGACGAAGTTCAGTGGGTCGGTCGATGACAACCCGGCGTCCATCTCAAGCCACACGCCGTCGTCCAGAGTCAGGTTCAATCGCTCGACGGCGCTGATTCTCCGGTGGTGGCCACACCGCGGGCAAACGCTCAGGTTCTCTTCGATCTCGCGCTTGAGGAGCATTTCCTCGCAACCCTGGCATTTCACGAACAGTCCTTCCGTTCGAACAGTTCGCTCCTCATTTTCGTCGGGCCGCTTCGGCCTGTCTTTTTTCTTGAACCAGGTCATAAATGAACCGTGACCCGTGATGGGTGATTCGTGAACGGAGACCGTTGTCGTCCTCGCGTCACGAATCACGTATCACGCATCACGTATCACTCTTCGTCCTCTTGCTGAAGTCGGTCATCGTCTCCGGGACACCCGCGCGGTGATTGACCACTCTGGCGAGAATGAACAAGAGATCGGAAAGGCGATTCAGGTACACGATAGTCTCAGGGTTCAGCTGCTCGGTTTCGAATAATTCGACGACGCGCCGCTCCGCGCGTCTGGCTACCGTGCGAGCGAGGTGAAGAATCGCGCCCGCCTCCGAGCCTCCAGGTAGAATGAACTCTTTGAGCGGATCGAGTTCCGCAAGAAAGCGATCGGCGAGTTCCTCAAGTCTCCTGGTGAATGATTCCTCGATGCGTGGGACATCGATCTCGGAAGGACTCGCCAGGTCCGCGCCGAGCGTGAACAAATCGTTCTGCATCAGGCCGAGCACCTCATCTATCTCCCGGTCCTCAAATCGAGCTCGCGCCAGACCAATCACGCAATTCAATTCGTCGACATCGCCGTAAGCGTCAACTCGCAAGCTGGCTTTGCTCACGCGCGCGCCGCCCACAAGAGAGGTCTGCCCCTGGTCGCCCGTCCTCGTATAGACTCTGTTGATTCGCATTGTCTTTCGGTTGAAGTGAGAGTTCATTCTAGGCTCGCCCATGAGTGTTGTCAAAGTTGCTGGTTTCTGGTTCAGACTCCCGGTTTCTGGTTTGTGGTTTCTGGTTTGTGTTCCTGGGTTTTGGTTCAGGGTTCGGTGGTTGGCAGTCCGCAATCCTGACTTTGAACCAGAAACCAGAAACCCGGAAGTCCGAACCAGAAACCCTGAACCCGGAACCCTGAACCCGGAACCCTGAACTCCGAACCCGTAACTCGGAACCTTAAGAAGTTGCTTGCGCTCGCCCGTTTCGGATACTCTCGCATAACTGCGGAGTGAGAAACTAAATGGCCAGGATAACGATAGGCATACTCGGATTGGGCACGGTGGGCACCGGAGTCGTCAAGCTTCTCTCGAGCGACCCGCGTTTCAGAATCAAGTGGGTCGCGGTGCGTGACAAATCAAAGCGGCGCGACGTCGACCTGTCTTCGATACGGGTGACCGACCAACCGAACGAAGTAGTCAACGACCCCGAGGTAGAGATAGTCGTCGAAGTAGCGGGCGGCATCGAGCACATCTACCAGTCGATCAAGCGCGCGATCGAAAACGGCAAGCACATTGTCACCGCCAACAAAGAAATGATCGCAAGGCACGGATCGGAAATCTTCCAACTCGCTCACCGCAACAACGTGACCGTATTGTTCGAAGCGGCTGTTGGCGGCGGGATACCGTTGATCTCGACGATCCAGCGCGGACTCCAGGCAAACGAGATATCGAGCGTTGCAGGGATCCTGAACGGGACCACTAACTACATTCTCACCGCAATGGAAGAGCACGGCCAGAGTTTTGACGATGCGCTCGCCGGCGCGCAGCGTCTCGGATTCGCTGAGGCCGATCCAATCAACGACGTCGAAGGATTCGACGTGGCTTACAAGATAACCATTCTGGCATCGCTCGCCTTTGGCAGGTTCGTGGACGCGAGCCTGGTTCACCGCCAGGGCATCACCCGCATCACCGATCTCGACATAGCGATGGCGAACGAGTTCGGTTATCGAATCAAGATGATCGGGCTCGCACGCCGCGGCAACGGTTGTCTCGACGTACGAGCGCATCCGATGCTGGTGTCGCTTCATCATCTTCTCGCCTCGGTGGAAGGCGCCAGCAACGCAATCTTCATCAGCGGCAGCGCGGTGGGCGAAGTGATGCTCGTCGGTCCGGGCGCCGGTCAGATGCCGACGGCGAGCGCCGTCGTCGGAGACTTGATCAACCTGGCAAGCGCCCTGAGGCTCCCGGACTTCGCGCCGTATTTTCAACCGTCGATCGATTCGGAGGAGGTCCCGCTGTGCCCGATTGAAGACAGCGAGAGCGCATTCTACATTCGGCTGGAGACAGACGACACTCCCGGGGTGATCGGCAACATCGGTCACGCGCTCGGCGGGCATCAGGTCAGCCTGCACAGCTTGCTGCAACGCGGAGTCCCGCAGACGGGGCCGGCGACGATCATTTTGCTTACACATCGCGCCAGTGAGCGAAACGTCGCTCGCGCGATCAAAGAGATCGAAGCGCAGGCGTCGACTAAGCAAGTGGGAGTTGTGCTGCGGGTGTTTGAATGATAGTCGGAGGTCAGAAGTCAGAGGTGAGAGGTCAGAAGTCAGAGATCAGAAGTCAGAAGTCAGAAGTCAGAGGTCAGAGGTCAGATTTCTGGGCTTATGCCGTCTGTCGTCCGATCTCTGACTTCTGATCTCTGATCTCTGACTTCTGACTTCTGACCTCTGATCTCTGATTTCCGACCACTGTTTTCTATGATTGTTCAAAAGTTCGGTGGAACGTCCGTCAAATCCCTCGCTCGTATTAAGAACGTCGCAAGCATTATCGCCCGCGCGGCGGCGCAGGACTCAGTAGTCGCCGTCGTTTCAGCGATGGGCGATACGACTGATTATCTCGTTAAGCTCGCCCATCAGGCGAGCGACGCACCAAATCGCCGGGAGCTTGACGCGCTCCTGGCGACCGGCGAGCAGATATCAGTAGCGCTGGTCGCTATGGCCCTGAATGATTTGGGCGCGCGAGCGGTTTCACTCACCGGCGTGCAGCTCGGAATAACCACCGAAAGCATCCACACCGCAGCGAGGATCGTGGACATCAACACGGATCGCCTCCGGCGTTACCTCGACGATGGATTCATCGTAGTGGCCGCAGGCTTTCAAGGGGCCACGCCCGAAGGGGATGTTACAACGCTCGGCCGCGGCGGGTCGGACACCACGGCGGTAGCGCTCGCGGCAGCGCTGGGCGCTTCGACGTGCGACATCTTCACCGACGTGAGCGGTGTCTACACTGCCGATCCAAACGTTGTGGCGACCGCCCGGCTGCTGAAAGAAATCTCGTACGAAGAAATGCTCGAGTTGGCGCACGTCGGCGCGCAAGTCCTTCACCCGCGCGCGGTCGAGCTTGCGCGCAAGCACCAGATTCGGGTTAGAGTGCGCAGCACGTTCGAACCCGAGCACGAGGGAACGATTCTAAGAGGAGCTGACGAGATGGAAATATATCGCCCGGTTAGCGGCGTTACCGCCGACCGACACCAAGCGCGGCTGGCCATTTTGAAAGTGCCCGACCGTCCCGGCATCGCGGGCGAGATCTTCGGCGCGCTCGCCGAGCATCGCGTGAGCGTCGACATGATCATCCAGGCGTTTCACGAGGACCGCTCGGTCAACGACATCACCTTCACCGTCAATCGAAGCGACCTCAACACGGCCCGCATCGCGCTCGAAGAAGCTGCGGCGCGAACCGGAGCGGAAGGCGTGCTCGCAGATGAGGACGTTGCAAAGGTGAGCATCATCGGAGCCGGGCTGATGGACCAACCTGAAGTTGCTGCGCGAATGTTCTCGGCGCTCGGACAAGCGGGCATCAACATAGAAATGATCTCGACTTCACAGATTCGAATAAGCTGTGTGGTTGCAGATAAGGATGCCGAGCGGGCCGTAAGCATAGTACACGATCTGTTTCACCTGGACGCGCAGGAACCCCTGCAATCCTAGGTGAGCAATTTGCTGCTTTTAGTTAACTGATTCCGAATAGCAATCGGCTGAGGGAGGCTGCGTCGGGCACATGCCTCGTTCCAGTTGAGATACAATCAGTCTCTCTACATCGCTTCCGTCGATAGGCTTGGAGAAGAAATATCCCTGACCCTCCTCGCAATTAATTGCGGTGAGTTCCGAAAGTTGCTCGATTGTCTCTACTCCCTCAGCAGTGACACCCATTCCAAGATTATGGGCGAGCATTACAATCGTCCGAACAATCTGCGCATTCTTGGTATTGGTGTTCATACTACTGACGAATGCCCGGTCTATCTTCAAATTGTCGAAAGGAAATTTGTGAAGATAGCTCAAAGAAGAGTAGCCGGTCCCAAAATCATCCAGCTGTAGCTGCACTCCCAGGGAGTTCAGTCGAGAGAGTACAGAAGCCATCGCTTCCGGGTTCTTCATGAATATGCTTTCGGTGATCTCCAGCTTCAGGCTCTGCGGCGCAAAGCCTGTCTCGGTCAGCACTCGCTTGATTTGAGTGTCCAGATCTGGTTGAGCGAGCTGTCTTACAGATAGATTTACGCTGATGGATAACGGCGGATTCTGGGGATACAGTGTCTGCCACTCAAGAGTCCTTGTGCATGCTTCGCGCAGGACCCACAGTCCGAGGGGCCCAATCAGATTGGTTTCTTCCGCCACACCTATGAATTGACCCGGCGCGAGCATTCCATAAGTGGGGTGCTGCCATCGAACGAGCGCCTCAAACCCGCTTATCCTACCCGATCTCAAAGAAACCACGGGCTGGTAATAGACCCTGAACTCATTGCGCTCGAGGGCCTGAACCAAGTCAGTGCGGAGTTCGAGGAGTTTGACCGCCTGGTCATGCATTGTCGCGTTAAAGACAACATGACAGGACTTGCCCATACTCTTTGCCTGGTACAGAGCCGTATCTGCATCGCGGAGCATCTCTTCCGGACTGGCGTAGTGTGAGCCACTAAAAGCTATGCCGATGCTCGCAGTTGTGTAGATGAGTTGTTCTCCCATATGGAATGGAGCGGCTATCTCCATTTGTATTCGGGTGGCAATCTCTTCGACGGCGTCCGTGTCTTCAAGATCTTCGAGAAGAATCGTAAACTCATCGCCTCCCATACGGGCGATAGTGTCCTCGGGACGCAGGCCCCGTTCCAGCCTGCGAGCCATCGCTATCAGGAGTTCATCACCGACGAGGTGCCCAAGACTGTCATTGACCAGTTTGAAATGATCCAGATCCAGAAAAAGCACTGCAAACAAGTAGTTACTATTCCGTTTCGAGCGCTTTATCGCCTGACCGAGCCGATCCAGGAATACGAGCCGATTTGGCAGATTTGTCAGCGGATCATGCAGCGCGTCGTGCATCAATTTCTCTTCTGCGACTTTACGCTCCGTGATGTCACGCGCGTTAAGGACGATGCTGGGCTCGTGCGCAAAATCAAGGACGCACTTACCTATGGCTTCGTACACGCGCCAGTGGCCGAGCTTATGTTTTATGCGCCACTCTACGGGCTGGCCCTCGCCCGGAGATTGAAGGGTGCGCTCCATCGCGGCAAAGGCTTTTGAGAAATCTTCCGGGTGAATGAATTCAAACAGGTTTCTGCCTATTAGCTCTTCGGGGCTGTAATGTAGGGCGCGGTCGGCAGACGGGCTGATGTAGCTCAGCGTGCCATGACTGTTCGTAATAAGTATCAGATCCGAAGCGTTCTCGATGAGGGAACGAAAGTGCTCCTCTCTCTTTTGTAGTGCTTCTTCAGCGCGCTTGCGTTCGGTGACATCATTCATCAGCTCGAGCATGGCGCGCCGTCCGCCAAAGAGTATCTCGTGTGAGACAACCTCGACATCGGTAGCGGTTCCGTCCTTCTTGCGGTGTTTCCAGGCTCCGGTATTGGTCAGTTCCGGAATCGCTTTAGATAGTTTGAGTAGAAGCGCCCCGGTGTTGTCCGAGTAGCTTATGTCCCCGACCTTCATACTCAGGAGTTCATCTCTTGAATAGCCGTAGAACCGGACCGCGGCGTCGTTTGTGGCTAAAATCGAAAGGGTCTGCGCGTCATATACCCACATCGGGAGCGGGCTCCTCTCGAACAACAGCCGATACTTTTCCTCCGATTCTCGCAGGGCCTTCTCTGCTCGCTCCCTATCAGCCAGGCCCTGCCGCATTGCCCGATACATCTGGGCATTGTCCAGGGCGACCGAAGCCAGTTGCGCGAGATGGTTCAGTACTTCAACCTCGCTATCCGCGATCTGTCGCCCCCCTTCTGCACTGGCTAGCCCGAGCACGCCTATAACGAGAGAGTCGGATTTGAGAGGCACTCCTACCATTGCCTCAAGCTCTTCGCACGTGCTGTTTGGTTGGGCAGGAAGCCCAACACGGCAATCCTCGCGCAAGAGACGCTGGCCGGTTTGCCACACCCTCCCGATGAGTCCTTCGCCAAGCTTGATGCGAGAAGGGATCGAGTTGCTCATCTTACCCACGCCGGCCGAGAGCATCATTTCTCGCCCGCTGGGATCAACCAGATAGATGAATCCATCTGGAACACCTGTCAACTCACAAGCCCGGGTGATGATGGGTTTGAGCAGCGCCTGGATATCGAGCCGGTTCATGATGCCGAAGGTGGTCGCATGCACGCTGGCAATGTATTGGCTTTGGCGCTGCAGCGCCTTCTCCATTCGCTTCTGCTCGGTGATCTCAAGGGCGACCAATACAATCTGGCTATTGCCGGACTGATGCGGGACCAAGCGAATATCGAACTGCCAGACTCTCCCGCTCAAAATGTCCGTGACTTCTTGCGATCTCGACTCACGGAGCTGTCTGGCCATACGCACTTGCTCGGCCACGGCGGTCCACATCTGCCTTGGCTCGACTTGCTGAAGGGGCCGGCCAACGATCTCCCGCGCGCGGCCAAAGAACACCTCCTTCGCGGACTGATTAACCTTCTCGACTATCCCTTCGATATTAATGATTAGAATCGGCGATTTTAAACTGTCAATTTCCATCCACGGATCGCGAGGCCGGGGCTGCGCCGCGACCGGCGGATCTTCTTTTTTTCGGAATAAGTTTCTAAACAGTCTTCTCACGGTAATTTCCTGACCGCACTCGGCTCAACTTTTCCACATATAGTTAGACGCTTTACCGTTAATAAGGGCTTCCGAAATACCTTGTCCTACTTACCTTCGTCGGATACGCAGTCAACCCGCGTGCCGTATTCCGTTTTAGCTGAAATTGAGTGGTGCAACGATAAGGAAAGTTATCACTAAAGTATGTACCCTCATTCGGTTACGCCTTGAATTGCGGATCCCAGGGCAAATCAGAAAACCGAGATCGCAGCATCGAGAGTAACGTAATTTTGTTTAGGTGAGCGACGGTCTGATGGTTCAGGGTCGAAGGAATCAATCAAATTGAACGAAGCGTTCTGCTAGTTCCCGTTTCAAGTCCCGCTAAGAAGGCTGAGCCTGTAGCGTAGCCGACGCATTCCGGACCTTAGTCGATCAACAATTATTACGAAACTGGCTCGGCATAAACCGATGGAAGCCCTACGATGGCGGCGGTCCCCACTTGAATAGGAATTCGCAGCAATCTGATCCGGCCGCGAAGCACTTCGGATGAGAAGCGGTGACCTTGGACGCCCCAGCCAGTTCGATAGACCGGCTCCAGAATCCGGTGAGGCTGGTGCATATGGCACGGGTAGGTTTGGCGCCCGGCTCATAACGATAGCGCACCAGGCATGACGCTGGTCCTGTTATCTCGGTTTCAAGCTTGCGAGCCTCGTGGAAGAAGAATTCGCCAATGGAAGTGAACTTCTCCACCTGCTTGATCGGGTCGTGAGCCAACAGCGGGCGATAGACGCCGGTAAATGCGTGCTGAGCCATGAAGCGCCCGATATCAGTAGTAATATCCCCGTCAGCTCGTGTAACCATCGGACGAGTGAGCCTCCGAAGAGCATGAAGCGCGTCGAACGGGTACCAACTCGCGTCGAGAAACAGGTTCGGGATTAATCGGCGGTCCTCCGGGCTGAGACCTCCCAAACCCTTGGCAACCGCTTGCTCACCATACCGTTCTTTCAAGAACTTCATCCACCCGTTGAGCAGTATTCCTTTTATCTCAGCCATGGCTTCACCCGCTCCAAGTTTGAACAGGAATTGTCGGGAGCTTTGCTTCCTGTAGAGGACTTATACATCTATCCGACTCGCCGTGGCTAGCCTCACTAGCTTGTGTGTGTGAAGGGCTGGGCCCTGAATCAAGAGTGTCGCGCGAACTGAGTGTGAACGCCGGAATCTGTTTGACGGCGCCACGCGCTCGCAGCAGGCTGACGTTATTGAATAAAGCGTTAATTTAGCAATGGAGCATAAGGATGAAATTTTCACGAGACATTCAGAGCTTGAGCACCTTCAAACGGGATACGGCCAAGCTGATGCGTCAGATGAGAAAGACCAAAGAGCCGATGATTGACAGTCAACGGAAAAGCAGCGCTCGTGGTCCAAGATGCCGAGGGCTACCAGCAGCTCTTGGAAGCCAAAGAACATATGGAAGCTCTTGAAGGAATTCGGCGTGGTCTTGAAAGCCTGAAGGCAAAGCGCGGTATGCCAGCCGACAAGTTCTTTGATCCTACGCACCGCAATAACCAAGAGCCTTGCGACGAATAGGCCTCCTGCATTGACATAACTCACTCTGTGCGATAAACACTCAGCTTCAATTCACGAATCGACATTCACTCAACCCCAGGAGCAATCTATGAATCTGTTTTTCTGCCGCAGTTTTGGTCTGATTGTACTCTTGGCAACCACAAACATGGTTGTAGTGCGCGGCCAACAAGGGATGGCCCAGAACCCGGCCGATCTCACCCGAGTCGGCGATAAAGTGATCAAGGTCAACGAGGCCATCAATTTGGTCCAGGGCTTTGGAAACACGTTCATGCTCACAACGAACGAAGGCAACGTCATTATCGATACCTCCATCGCGGCTCACGCTCAAAAGCACAAACAGTTGTTGTCCGCCGAAAACAAAGGATCGATCAAGTACATCATCCTGACGCATGGTCACGGCGATCATACCGGCGGCATACCGCTGTGGAAAGAAGCGGGAACGCAGATAATCGCCCAGAAGAATCACGTCGAATTCCTGCACTATCAGACGCGTCTCGGCGGGTTCTACGCAAAGCGCAACGCCGCCCAGTTTGGCGGTAACCTTGGCGCTCGCGCCGACGCCGGATGGGCGGGCAACTACGGCGCGAAGATCGAACCGACTGTTCTGTTCGACGACAAGTATGAATTCACGCTGGGCGGTGTGAAGTTCGAGCTCTACCGCGCGCCGAGCGAAACCTACGATCACCTGTTTGTCTGGGTGCCCAAATATAAGGCAGTCTTCACCGGGGACGTTTACTACGAATCTTTTCCTAACATCTACACACTGCGTGGGACCGAGCCGCGCTGGGCGCTGGACTACATCGCCTCGCTCAATGCCATCCTTGCTCTGAAACCTGAGATTGTGCTCCCAAGTCACGGGCTTCCCATACGCGGAAACGAGGAGATCACCCGGCGGCTTACGCGGTACCGCGATGCAATTCAGTACGTTCACGACGAAGTGGTCAAAGGAATGAACGCCGGCAAGGATGTCTTCACGCTGATGCAACAGATCAAGTTGCCGGCGGCGCTGGACGTCGGAGAGAGCTACGGAAAGCTGACTTGGTCGATACGAGGCATCTACGAAGGCTACGTTGGCTGGTTCGATCTCAATCCCGTCACTATGTATGAGACTCCCGTTGCATCGGTCTATCCCGACGTGGTCAAGCTGGCAGGCGGCCCCGAGTCACTTGCAACGCTCGCAATTGGACGCGCGGAGGCGGGAGACGCGATCGCCGCTCTACACCTTACGGACATTGCACTCGCGGCGGACCCGAATCACCGCAAGTCGCTTGAAGCGCGACTGAAGGCGCTTGAGATACTTCGCAGCCGCTGCAAGAATAGCAATGAAAGAGGGTGGCTGGATTACAGCATCAGAGAAACAAAACGAAAGCTCGGAGAAAGGTAGGACAGTGGCCTGGAGTCCGACAAACTTCAGTCTGTCGCCGTAGCTGGCTTACCTCGACAAACTGAAGTTTGTCGGACAATCTAGGATCATATGAAGCTCGCGGCTATCGACATCGGGTCCAATTCAATCCATCTCGTTATCGTGCGCGCGGTTAAGGGCCAGCACCCCGAAATCATCGATCGTGAGAAGGAGATGGTTCGGCTTGGCGCTGGCACGCTCCGCGAGCATCGCCTTTCGAAAAAAACCATCGAACGCGCGGTCACGACTCTTCGGCGATTCAAGAAGATGGCCGAGCACAACGGTGCTGACCCAATAATCACCACCGCAACGTCGGCAGTTCGCGAATCGCGCAATTCCGATCAGTTCATAGAGCAGGTTCGCAAAGAGCTAGGCCTGGATGTTCAAGTACTCCCGGGCGTCGAAGAGGCGCGGTTGATAGCGATGGCTGTCTCTGAGGTCACCGACTTTAACAACCGCCGAGCTCTGATAATAGACATAGGCGGCGGCTCGACCGAGTTCATCATTACCGGTGGCGGCGAGCCCGATTTGATGCTGTCATTGCGACTCGGAGCGGTGAGGCTCACCGAAAAGTTCATCACCACGGATCCCATCTCGATCGAGCAACGCAATCGTCTGGTCGCAAACATAAGATCAGACTTCACACGCGCGGCCGCCGAGATCAAGAGCGCCGGTTACGATTTCGTAATCGGGTCATCTGGCACGGTGCTCAATATGGTCAACGCGGTTGTGCAGTCGGATGAACCCTACGGAGACGAAGACGTGTCCGACTACGAGCCGTTCAGCCAGACAGTCACCATTGATCAGATCGAATGGCTGAACCGCAAGCTGGGCCGCATGACCCTGCGAGAGCGTCGTAGGGTTCCTGGAATTGAGAAGGGCCGGGCCGACATCATCGTCGCAGGCGGGCTGCTGCTACAGTGCATTCTGTCCGACCTTGGCGCGGCAGAGATAACAAGTTGCGATTGGTCTCTGAGAGAGGGAGTGATCCTGAACTATCTGCGGCGCAGGCGCGAGGCGCACAGGGCTCCGGAGATTCAGCGGGCACCGGCGCCGGCCCCTGGCCATGAGGGCACGCTGTTGTATCCCGGGATTGACGACTCGACTCTCGATGTTCGCGCAAGGTCGGTGTTGTCGGTAGCCAGGCGCTTTGACTACGACGTAGCTCACTCACATCACGTCGTGCGGCTGGCGACGCGGATATTCGACGATACCGAGGAACTGCACCAGCTAAACGGGCAAGACCGCAAGACGCTGCAGTACGCGGCGATTCTGCACGACATTGGCTATCACATAGCTCATAACAATCACCATCGTCATGGACTGTATCTGATTAAGAATTCTGAGCTGCCCGGCTTCAGCGGTGACGAGATCGCTATGATGGCTACTATGGTGCGATATCATCGCGGCTCGCTGCCGCGGAAGACCTCCGATGCGCGAGCGCGGCATGAGCACGAGGAGTACTACGCGCTTGATCGCAAACAACGCGCGCGGGTGCTTCGGCTGGCTTCGATACTCCAGATCGCCGACGGGCTCGACCGATCCCATCAACAGTTGATAAGCGATGTGCAATGTGAGGTCGCTGATGAGACCGTTACCTTCCTCGCTTCAAGCACCGGGGAGTGCGAGCTGGAGATGTGGTCGGCCGAGCGCAAGTCAACATGGTTCGGCGACCTCTTTAATGTCGAGGTTCGATTCGAGCGCAGACTCGAGGTTCCGGCACAGAAAGAAGCCGCCGCGGTATAGGGTTCAGAGTTCAAGCTTCCGCTTGCGCTCGCATCCTCCGTTTTCTTTCAGCCCGGAGCCAAGGTAAAGGTTGAACTCCGAAGACCCTTGAGCATTGCCTTCACATTCCCCAGCTAAACCGCTGTCAGAGCTAAGGCTTTAAGGCGCAGCGGTCATTGACACTGCTCGCGTGTTTGCATAACATGCGGTCGGTTTGAGACTCGAAGCGACTCAGCACTCTGAGGCGCGGACGAATATCATGGAATCCGCATCAAGAATTCCCGAAAAGCTCTTCTTCAGGATCGGCGAGGTATGCGATCTGATAAAGGTCCAGCCCCACGTCCTTCGCTACTGGGAGACTGAATTCCCGATGCTCGCGCCTCAAAAAAACAGAGCGGGGCAGCGGGTCTATCGCCGCAAGGACGTCGAGATGGTTTTGCGTATTCGGGATTTGCTCTACGAAGAGAAATTCACCATCGCGGGAGCGAAGAAGAGGCTTCTGGATGATATGCGAGGAGTCTCGACGCGAGCGAAGCTTGCCGAGGTATTGGCAGCGGACGAAAAGGCAGAGCCTCAACCCGCGGGCGCTTCGTCCCCTCCCGCCCCAGACCAGTCAGTCTCACCACAAACTCGCAGTGTATTGCGCCTGCTCAAGAGCGATCTTGAGGATTTATTGACACGCCTAAACACGGATGCTAGCATCAAACGTTGAATTCGAAGATGCATAAGTTTCTATGTGGACGGGACGTGGCGCAGCCTGGTAGCGCGCTTCCTTGGGGTGGAAGAGGTCGCTGGTTCGAATCCAGTCGTCCCGATTAGAATCCAGACCCAGGACGGAAGACCTAAGACAGAGACCCTCCGAAGTGTAATCCCGCCAACGCGGTTTCGAAAGACGGGTCCGAGTCTGGCAGCTTCGGCCTGGGCCTTCTCGTTTTAGCCCGACTATTCACCAATGCGTAAGATCCTGGTCACCAACGACGACGGAATTCATTCGGCGGGAATCATCGCGCTGGCCGAAGCGCTCGAGGCGCTTGGCGAAGTGGTGGTTGTCGCGCCCGCTCACGAGATGAGCGCGGCTTCGCACTCGCTGACGTTGACGCGCCCTCTTCGAATCGAAAGAATCGATCAGCATCACTTCTCGGTGGACGGCACGCCAACCGACTGCGTGACGCTTGCAATGAATCACCTGCTGAAGGATGACCCACCCGCTATCGTCGTATCCGGGATCAACAAAGGCGGGAACCTTGGAGAGGACGTATCCTACTCCGGCACGGTGGCGGGCGCGTTGGAGGCTTCGATATATGGACTTCCAGGAATCGCGGTCAGTCTTGTTCAGAGGACAGATTTCGATTTTGGTCCGGCCGCAGAATTCGCGGCAGAGCTTGCGCGGCGCGTGCTGAGCGACGGCCTGCCACGAGGAACGCTGCTCAACGTCAACGTGCCACCCGGTCCCATTCGCGGCGTGCGGATAACTCGTCAGGGAACGAAAAACATCAGACCAAACATTATCGAAGGCACCGATCCGCGTCAGCGAAAGTACTATTGGATCGGAGAAGAGTCACTCGCCTGGAATGAAGAGGCAGGAACCGACTACGCAGCACTCGGTCATGGATTGGTCTCGATCACTCCGCTGCGCACCGACATGACGGATTATCGCCTGCTCGAAGACTTCAAGTTGCGCGACTGGGACATTGTTCTGGAAACACAACCGAAATGACAAACCGCACGGTGGAACAAGCTCCCGGCGCCGGGCTTTATCAATCTCACCGCGAGCGCATGATTGAGCTGCTGCGTACGCGTGGAATCCGAGACGCGCGAGTACTGAAAGCGATGTCCGAGATTCCTCGCCACCTTTTTGTTCCCGATGCGCTGGCCTCGAAAGCCTATGGCGACCACGCTCTGCCGATTGGCGATATGCAGACGATCTCTCAGCCTTATATGGTCGCCCGCATGACCGAATTGCTCGAGGTAAACAAAGATTCGACCGTGCTCGAAATAGGCGCTGGTTCGGGGTATCAGACGGCCGTGCTCTCGGCGGTGGCTGGGCGCGTCTTTGCGATCGAGCGCATCAGCGATCTCGCCCGCTCCGCTCAAAGGAATATCAGACAATTGGGGTGCTACAACGCAACGGTGAAATGGTTCGACGGCACGATCGGCTGGAGCGACCACGCCCCTTACGACGCGATATTGGTTGCCGCCGGAAGCCCTGAAGTCCCGGAGCCGCTAATCGCTCAGCTCGCGGTTGGGGGCCGATTGGTCATTCCGGTCGGCGGCGCGGAGCATCAGACTCTGGTTAGGGTGATAAGAAGCGAGACCGGGGTAGTTCGCGAGAATCACGACGCCTGCGTATTCGTGAAGCTGATCGGCAGATACGGCTGGCCGCAGTAGGCATGAGTTAATCGCGTAACCGTGCTCGGAACGTTGTCTACGAGAGTTGTACTACAGGAAACGTGAGAAGAGTGAGCTAGCCGCAGGAGGCATATTTGATAGCCCGGATAATCGAGACACTCTCAATCTTCATAGTCGCGACAATCTCAGCGCTTGGTTATCCGGGCGTCGTCTTATTGATGGGAATCGAGTCGGCATGCATACCTCTGCCATCAGAAATAATAATGCCCTTCTCCGGCTACCTGGTTTACACCGGTCGATTCAGTTTGTGGGCCGTATCCGTAGCCGGCGCCGTCGGGTGTGTCCTGGGATCGCTCGTAGCGTATTGGGCAGGCATGTACGGCGGACGGCCCTTCATTGAAAAGTATGGTCGCTACGTTTTGATTTCGCGTCACGATCTCGACCTTGCCGACAGATGGTTCGCGCGCCGTGGCGAGCTGATAGTCTTCGCCAGCCGGCTGCTGCCCGTCATACGAACCTTCATCGCGTTTCCCGCGGGAGTCGCGAGAATGAACCTGACTCGGTTCATAGCCTATACGTTCCTTGGTTCGCTTCCGTGGTGTCTGGGTCTCGCTTACGTGGGTCTGAAACTCGGCGAGCAGTGGGACAAGAACGACACGCTCAAGACCTGGTTCCATCGCTTCGACTTCGTCATCGGCATCATTGGCGTCCTCGCCGTTGCGTGGTGGGTCTGGCGACACGTCAAGGAATCCCGCGCACACGAGGCAAGCGAAAAACGAGCCGCCGAACCAGTTGGGAAATAGGCCTCACAGTCTCGGAACCGGAAAAGCGGATGCCAGCGGTCCAGGTTTTTCATTCTCAGCGTAAACAACTCGTTCAAGGAAGAGGCCGGATGGCGGCGCGGTGTGAGCGGCAACTTCAAACCGGTTTGAGCTGCTCGCACCAGGTGTCGATTCTATCAAGCTCGCAAATTCGCCTACGTTTATCGATCCCCGGCCGACCTCAACCAGCGCTCCGACAACTCGACGCACCATCTTCCAGAGATAGTGCGACGCGCCGATTCTAAAAAGGAGCAGATCACCATCAGTACGAAGCTGGACATCATTGACGACTACGATCGTCGAGCCTTCCCCAGCCCGCTTGTCACAGAAGCGTGCGAAGTCGTGCCGCCCGGGAAGCGATCGCGCTGCCTCGCGCATTGCCGCCTGGTCCAGGTTGTCCTTCACCCACCACACAAACCGCTTCGCGAACGAGGTTCGGCGTTGTGAAATCTGATAAAGGTAGTAGCGGGCAACCGCTTCCCGTCGGGGATCGAAACCAGCTCGCGCTTCTTCGACTCTCAGAACATTGATATCAGGAGGGAGTCTGTCATTCAGCTCGTGAAGCAGCTCGACGCGCTTCTGACGCCAGTCGGTTCGCAAACGGGCGACCTGCCCAAGCGCATGGACCCCGGCATCAGTCCGCCCAGCACCGGCTATCTCAACCGGCCTTGAAAAGAAGGCTTCGGCCGCCGCGCGGAGCTCACCGGCAACCGTGCGAGCGTTTCTCTGTTCTTGCCAGCCGTAATACCGCGTGCCGTCGTACTCAACGGTTAGCTTCCATGTTGCCATAACGAGGTCCCTCCGCCACGATCGCATCCGTCCGCTCTGAGGTTGATGGGCGGCTCGGCTGATGTCAATTGGATTGGTCCGAGCACCGCACAAAACTATCCCAACATATGCTCGGCAACCGCGTCTGATGAAAACGAATTTCTTGTTGACTCGATTTTTGGACAGCGATATTATAAGTTTGACTAGCTAATGACCTGGATTATCTTACTGAGATGACTCTAGACCCAATAGATTATAAGCTCCTCGATCTGCTTCAGCAGAACGCTCGAATGACCCAACTGGAAATGGCTGCCGCTGTTGGACTGTCGCAGCCGGCGGTTGCCGAGCGAATGCGCAAGCTTGAACAGGAAGGCATCATAACCGGCTACTCCGCTCGAGTCGATGGACGAAAGCTGGGCAAAGACATCACCGCATTTATCGGCGTGCGCATCGAACACCCGAAATACAATGCCGGATTCGGCAACAAGGTCCTGGCGATTCCCGACGTGCTGGAATGCCATCGCATAACCGGCCCGGACTCTTACCTGCTGAAAGTGGTCACCGAAGACACTCAGAGTCTGGACTCTTTGATCTCAGATCTACTGCGCCATATTCCTGGGGTGACCCGTACGCTAACCACCGTGGTCACGTCCTCAATCAAGGAAGGCTCGCACATCACTCCGGCGGCAGTGACGCACATTCCCACACCGCGTCGTCGAAGCGCGGCCAACCGGAAACAGAGATGAGCTATCCCCCCTTATGAAAAGACGGAGGAAATGAATGGCTACTCAAAGAAGAACACTTGAATGTCAGGCCCTCGTAGCTGCTCAGTCAATCGCTTTCCAGGAAAAGACCTATCGCTTTGCAAGCCGCATGTCCAGAATGCCGGTCTCTGCAATTCGCGAGATCCTCAAGGTGACCGAGCACCCCGAGATCATATCGTTCGCCGGAGGTCTCCCGGCCCCGGAGCTGTTCCCTGTTACCGCAATCGCCGAGGCTTACGCGGATGTGTTCGCGAGCGAAGGACCAGCCGCGCTGCAATACAGCACTACGGAAGGATGGCGTCCGCTGCGCGAATGGATCTCCGGCCGGATGCAGAAACGGGGGATCGACGCGAGCGCAGATCGGGTATTGATCACGACCGGATCCCAACAGGGCATCGATCTCGTCGGCAAGGTCTTTATTGAACGCGGCGACGCGGTTGTAGTCGAGAACCCTTGTTACCTCGCCGCGCTTCAGTCCTTCAGCGCGTACGAAGCGAGCTTCATTGCCATAGATGGCGACGACGAGGGCATGCGCGTCGACCAACTCGAGGACGCGTTGCGGTACTCCAGCCCCAAGCTGATTTACATTGTGTCCGATTTTGCGAATCCCAAGGGCACGACACTGTGCTACGAACGAAGACAGAAACTGATCGAACTGTCGGCGCGCTACCGCGTTCCAATTCTTGAAGACAATCCTTACGGCGAGCTCCGATACACGGGCGAGTCGCTTCAGCCGCTTGCCGCTTTGGACAGGGACGGACTTGTCATTCACATCAGCACATTCTCGAAGACTCTCAGCCCAGGCATGCGGCTTGGATGGCTGATCGCTTCCGAAGAGATCTTCCAAACGGTGGTGGTCGCGAAGCAGGCGGCGGATCTTCATACCAGCACTATCGAACAGCGGGCTGCGGCCCGTTTGCTGGAGAGCTTTGACTACGACAAACACGTCGGTCATCTCTGCGAGGTCTACGGCGAACGGCGACAGGCGATGCTTTCTGCGATGGAGCGCAACTTCCCGACCGAAGCCAGATGGACCCGGCCTGAGGGCGGGTTGTTTCTATGGGTCGAGCTGCCCGACCACGTTAGCGCGCAGGAGCTATTCGAAGAGGCCATCGCCGAGCTCGTCGCATTCGTGCCCGGAACATCGTTCTTCGCTTGCGAAAGAAAGCTCAACTTCATGAGGCTCAACTTCTCGAATCAGAAACCAGAAATGATCGAAGAAGGGATCAGGCGAATTGCAAGCGTCCTAAAACGGAGATTAACATGACCAAGAGCAAACGATTTGTGATCGCGGATGTTTTCACCGAGGAGCGGTTCGGCGGGAACCAGTTGGCAGTCTTCACCGACGGCTCCGGACTCGACAGCGCCACGATGCAAAACATCGCGCGGGAGATGAACTACTCCGAAACGACATTTCTGTTTCCTCCCGAGCACGGGGGCGACTATCGCGTGAGAATCTTCACACCGGCGCACGAGCTTCCATTCGCCGGGCATCCGCTCGTCGGCTCAGCGTATGTGGTAGTAGCCGAGCGAATGAAACAATGGAACGAGCCGCTGACTTCACTCACACTCGAAGCTGGCGTCGGCCCGATCCACATCGAGGTACGAACAGAAGGAGGCCGGCTTGGTCGCTCGACGATGACGCAGCCATTGCCCGTCGTCCGCGGCTCGTATCCGGACGTTGCCGGATTGGCTAAGGCACTTTCGCTCGAGCCGTCCCGGATCGAACAAACGGGGCTGCCGGTGGAAACGATCTTCAACGGCATCGCCGTGATGATCGTGCCGGTTGAGAGCCGCGCGGCCATCGAAAACATAAAGATTGACGCTGGCGCGCTCGAACGCATCAGCAACGAGGTAGGTGCGTCGACGGTGCTGGCCTTCACTCGAGACACCGTTTTGCCGACAAGCACCGTTCATTGCCGCGTGTTTGCGCCGGCGGCTGGTGTCAGCGAAGACGCTGCTACAGGATCGGCAAATGGACCGCTCGGCTTTTACCTTGTGCGGCACAAGCTCGTTGTAGCTCAGGCGACGACGAAGATCGTGAGCGAACAGGGCTATGAGATGAACCGACCCAGCCTGCTGTACATCGACGTCGATGTCGATTCCGCAACGAGCGAAGTCACGGCAGTTCGCGTGGGCGGCGGAGTTGTGATGGCAGGCCGCGGCGAAATCTTCGTTGACTGAAACAATACAGGTCACATAGATCCTATATCCAGGAGCAACTATGAACGACAACTTGATTCGATTGAAGACCGGACTGGCAGAAATGCTCAAGGGTGGAGTAATCATGGATGTCACTAACGCCGAGCAGGCGCGCGTCTCCCAGGACGCGGGCGCAGTGGCGGTGATGGCGCTCGAACGCGTGCCCGCCGACATACGCGCGGAAGGCGGCGTCGCTCGAATGGCCTCACCCAGGAGAATTCGGGAGATCATGGCAGCGGTCACGATTCCGGTGATGGCCAAGGTGCGCATCGGCCACGTCGCCGAAGCCCAGGTGCTGGAAGCTCTCGGCGTGGACTTCATTGACGAAAGTGAGGTGCTTACGCCGGCAGACGAAGAGCATCACGTCGACAAGCATCAGTTCAAGGTTCCTTTCGTGTGCGGCGCTCGTGACCTTGGCGAAGCGTTACGACGTATCGGTGAAGGCGCGGCTCTTATTCGTACGAAGGGTAAAGCGGGCTCGGGCAACATCGTTGAAGCCGTGCGTCATCTTCGCCGAATCAGCCACGAGATCAAACAGCTGACGATACTCGGGCAAGAAGAGTTGATGGCCGAAGCAAAGCGGCTCGGCGCTCCTTACGAACTCGTGCGACTGGTCGCACGCGACGGACGATTGCCGGTGCCCAATTTTGCAGCGGGTGGAATCGCTACCCCGTCCGATGCCGCGCTGTGTATGCAGTTGGGCGCGGAGTCGGTGTTCGTTGGTTCCGGCATCTTCAAATCGTCGGATCCGGCGGCTCGCGCGAGGGCTATAGTCAAAGCTGCAACGCACTTCAGCGACCCCAGGACTGTGCTTGAAGCCAGCGAAGAACTCGGCGATGCTATGCGAGGACTGGACGTCTCCAAGATGGCGGAGAGCGAGCTGCTTCAGACTCGGGGGTGGTGACTAAGGTGAGTGCCGACAGACTGTTGATCAGACCAGCGATCGAGTCAGACCTTCACGCGGCCTTCAAACTCATGGCCGAGCTCGGCTATCCCGATCTTACGATCGCGCGCTTCGCGGAAGTCTACTCTTCTGTGCAGAAGCATCCAGCGATGACTCTGATTGTCGCCGAAGACGACGGCGAGGTCGTTGGGTTGGCGTCGATATCCCGCCGGCCTCAGCTTCGCCTCGCGGCCGATTTGATCACAATTGATGAGCTTGTGGTTGCGGACAGCGCTCGAGGCTTGGGCGTGGGCCGCGCCTTGTTGGAACACGTTAAAGAGATGGCTGGGCGCTCGGGAGCTCGCAGGCTCGAACTCGAAACCAATCGCGCGAGGGAGAGCTATCGGCGGCGCTTCTATGTCAAGAACGGCTTCACGGAAGCAAATTCAGCGGTAATGCGGGTCGAATACGACTTGGCTGACGATTAATGAGAATGCTATGGCAATTGGTGTGCTCGCAATTCAGGGTGACTACGCCGCGCACGCTCGGATGCTGAGGCACATCGGCGTGGACGCCATCGACGTCCGTCGCTCGAATGATCTCGATGCGACGGATGGGCTGATCATTCCTGGAGGTGAGAGCACAACGATGCTCAGGTTCATCGAGGAAGAGAATCTTGGCGCATCGATCACCGACTTCGCTCGTCAAGGTAAGCCGATCTTTGGTACTTGCGCGGGAGCTATCCTGCTGGCGCGAGAGGTGTATAATCCGGCGCAGGCTTCGCTAGGCTTGATTGACATCGGCGTCGAGCGCAACGGATACGGGCGGCAAGTCGACAGCTTCATAGCCGAGGTCGAAACTGCTATTAAAAGCGGTTCGCTAGAGGCCGTGTTCATCCGCGCGCCGAAGATCAAGCGGGTCGGCCTTGCCGTCGAAGTACTTGCAAGCTTGAACGGCGCGCCGGTGTTAGCGCAAGAGGGCAACATCCTCGTCGCTACGTTTCACCCTGAGCTTACTGAAGACACACGCGTGCATTCGCTGTTTGTCGAGATGGTGGTTCGGGCGGCGGGTGGAGCGCGAAGACCCTGGCAGCTTTTAGCTCCTCGTTCCCGGCGGGCCGCTGCTGACGAAACATTTGAAACGGAGGATCTCGATGAAAGTATACAAGTGGGACGAGATGCCTGAAGAGCACGTCCACGAACTGTTCAGCCGGCGCTTTATTTCAGGCGAGCAGATGACAATGGCGCGGATATTTCTTAAGAAGGGCTGTCTCGTTCCAACTCACAATCACGAGAGCGAGCAGTTGACGACTGTATTCACAGGCGCGCTCAAGTTCCTGATCGACGGAGTTGAGATCGTGGTACGAGGCGGCGAGACCTTGTTGATTCCGGCATTCGTGTACCACAGCGCGGAAGCCGTTGAAGACACCGATGAGATGGATGTCTTTTCACCGATCCGAGTTGATTGGATTGAAGGCACGGACGATTATCTGAGAAAGAAGGCCTAAGCGCTTGTTGGAGAGTCTCTCTGGGTGTCCGTCTGTCTGTGTGCCGCCCCTCTTCATCTACCGTCGATGGCGTTGAGAAGTATGACGGGTGGAAGAGTGGCCCCGCGCTGAACCCCTTGCTGTACCATGATGGCGGGATCGAACGGCGGGCTCCGTTCGATAACGACCAATTCTTCCGTGGCGACCTCGCGACGCGCTCACCGACCTGGGAATCTTGACCGTTTGACCCTTACGCAACTCGCCGCGAGTCGATATGCGATTCAGCTTGGCGAGTTCCTTCACTGACACTCCAGATCGCCGGGCTACCGAAGCCAGCGTATCGCCCCGCCTTACTTGATAGGAGGCAAGCTGAACCCGG
>DATLWF010000675.1:0-5940 GCA_035576605.1 Blastocatellia bacterium
ATTGCTCCGAGCACCAGCGAACCGAGAAGTTCGGTGATGAAAAATGAGGCGATCACATAACCCCGGGTGGTGTAGGAGATGTGATAATAGTGGCGGCTTATGTGGTCAAGATAAGACTGAGTCATCTGCCCCATTGCTTGACCGGCCAAACGGAGAATCAGACTGCCGACAAGCACGGCTATCAAAGATCGGAGCAGCGCGCCCGCAATGCGACGTCTGCGAAGGCGAGGCGGAGGAGTTGAACCGCCGATGGAGGGGGAAGCGGGTGGAAGACGATCCATTGAACCGGCATCGTCGCGCGCGCGAGTCGATGTGTCCGCAGCCACCTCGGCCCCTGAGAGCTGATTAGCGTCGGCCATTTTGTTTACTGGACGTAGACCTTGTTCATCTTGACCGGAGTGACCGGACGACTCTTCTGACCATCAGACCCCATCGTCGTTGGCGCGCTGACTATCTTGTCAACTACATCCATTCCATCAATCACCCGGCCGAATATCGTATAGTTCGCCGGTAGCGGATAGGTCTGGTGCATGATGAAGAACTGGCTCGACCCGGTCTCCGGTCTGCCCTTGTTCGCCATCGCCACCAACCCACGCCGGTAGCCTCCCTGGTAGAGCGACGAGGTTTTGTTGATCTCATTCGGCAGCAGAGCCCCGGTAGCCGTCTGGCCTCCAGACCCGTCGCCGTTCGGATCGCCGCCCTGAATCATGAACCCGGGGATTACCCGGTGAAAAATCGTGCCGTTGTAATAACCACGTTCCGCAAGCAGGCGGAAGTTTTCGGCTGTTCTGGGCACTTCGCTCTCCAGCAACTCGAACTTTATCGTGCCGGCGTCGGTTTCGATAACGGCTGTGCGATTAGGTTGATTCGGGGCGGGGGGCTTCGCAGTGCCACTTTCTTCCTGCTTCTGGCTGCACGCCGTCATTAGTACCGCAAGAATCGACGCCACGAGCGCCGTAAGGACCTGCCGTCTGCGGCTACCTGCCCGCCGCCGCTCACCTTTCGCTTGGGCTTTACTTGGACTCATATGTGTTCGTCTCCAATGCAAAAGCGGCGAGCACTTGCACGCGATGCGAATTCGCGCTCGCCGCCTGGTATTCTCGAGTTGAACTGAACTGATCTGACCCGACACCGCGTTCAATGCAGCATCAACAAGGACTCAATCACTTCGCTGTGGGATGATCCTTCTTGTACTTCTCGACGCAATGGTCGCAGCAGAAATAAACCTTGCGGCCCTCGAACTCCACCGACTTCGTTTTATCGATGGGCTCGCCCGAGACGGGACAAGTTTCATTGATTGCTATCGCGTCACGTTCTTCCCTCGACATCTTTGCCACGAACGCCTCAGGGTTCTTGTTGAATTCCGTAAGGCAGCCTTCGCAGCAGACATAGACATACTGGCCCCTGTACTCAGTGCGATATTTCTCACTCACTGGGCCGCCGCTCACAGGGCACATTTTGTTAGTAACATTTTTCTTCTCGGTCCCGTCCGCCGAGGCGTGAGCCACAACCGCGCCCACAAGCATCGCTATCAGGAGGATGGCAAAAGCAGTTTTCCGCATAACCTCAATCTCACTCCTTCGTTTGTTTTGATTGGCTGAAACCCGCGGTAGGATTATACCGGTTGCGATAACCTGTGCGCAAAGCAGGGTTTCGATAAGATTTACGTGAGGTAATGTTGGTAGCGAAGACTAGAGTCTGCGACTTCGAATTTGGACATTTTGCCCTCCGTCCGCCGGAGGTCCCGGTTTATAGATGCAACGAAGAACAAATCCGCCCTCCGCCAGGAGGGCAATGTTTATAGATGCAAGGAGGACCAAGTCCGCCCTCCCGCAGGAGGGCAATGTCAGGTTCGGAAGGCTAATGAGCTTTACAAAACATTGCCCTCCTGGCGGAGGGCGGACGCGACTCGTCACAGGTTCTATAAACATTGCCTGGCGGAGGGCGGACGCTTCTCGTCACAGGTTCTATAAACACTCCTGACGCAGGGCGCGTTTGACTAAAGTCTGAGCTGCCTCAGCGCAAGTAAATCTCGAGCACTCGATTCTGCAGCTGAGGATCGTAGATTACCGAGACTATGTCCCCTGCGTTGAGTTCCGCGGCCGTGATTGTTTCGTCGTCGTGCGTGTCGTCCGACAGCAGGCCTAACAGATCTGCTTCACCGGACCTACCCACAGCCGCTCCGACGAGGTCGTTCTCGCGCGCGAGCACAGTGACCTCCTGAAACTCTTTCGCGGGTCTCACGGTGATGAGCAACATGCCTTTGCTCGCCGTCGCCAGCTTGGTTATCTCTCCACGAACCGCGGCGAGCTGTTTCGCGACGGATGCGCGTTGGCCGGCCTCGTCATTGCCAGGGCGTCGAGGCGTCTCACGCTGCTGTGAAGGCACGAATGTCAGGAAGATCGACACGCTCCATACCATCGCGAAGGTTTGCATGGCAATTAGTATCCCTGTTGATGTGCTCTGGGAAGACGCTGGTTTGTGCCGTCGGGGAGCAACTGCGAGAACGCAGGCATGCTACTACGCCGCCTCATACGGCTTCAAGGTGAAGTTATGCGCAACTATTAGTATGGGTGTCGCGCTCTCTTGTAGGCCACAACGTCAGCCATCCACTTCTGACGAAGTGGGTATGCGCAGAGTCCTGCCGCGGGCGAGGGCCGGGTTGACGCTGATTGTTACGCTCTGGTAAGTTCAAACCTTGAATTCTTAGGCGCGTAGCTCAGGGGTAGAGCACTACCTTGACACGGTAGGGGTCTGCGGTTCAAATCCGCACGCGCCTACCATTTCTCTCACGCGAGAGACTGAGTTCGTTATTTTACGTCAGCTCCAGAAGTCCTGAGGCGAACGGAATCAAACCTCTGCTAGAGAGGCTAAAGCTGAGGGCGCTGACGTAAGATCCGACCAAAGTGGTAGAAGGTACAAAACGGTTCGACAGCTTAACCAGAGGTTCAGCCGCTCGGTGAAGGCGACGTTATGACGTTGCAGGCGGCTCATGGCGACAGGCCGGGAGTGTGTCGGCGTTGAGAGCGATGCCGGTTACCGTTCGCAGCAAATCGCTGTCAAAGTTGTCGAGCAACGCGGTCTAACCATTCTCAGACTGGTCAAACCGGCAGCAACGGTTTAGGAGGATACAGTATTAGCAGCTTTCAAAGGAGAGGATTCAGAGACAGAAGGGATCGCGTGCCGTCCGTGCGCATCAATGAGCGGATACGAGTTCGCGAGGTCCGAGTGATCGATGAGGACGGAGCCCAGATCGGTGTAATGACTCCGCAACAGGCGCTCGAAATCGCACGTGGGAAAGGCCTCGATCTCGTCGAAATTGCGCCGCAGGCTCAACCGCCCGTTTGCCGCATCATCAACTTCGGCAAGTATCAATACGAGCAAAAGAAGAAACAGAAGGAAGCCAAGGCCAAACAGACTTTCATTACCGTCAAGGAGATTAAGTTCAGGCCGGGGACCGACGAGCACGATTACGAATTTAAGAAGAACAACGCGATAAGGATACTTCACGACGGAGACAAGGTAAAAGCGACTGTCCATTTCCGTGGCCGCGAGATCACACACAAGGAGTTGGGCTTCGCGTTACTGCAGAAACTCGAGAAAGACCTCGGCGAGGCCGGAGTAGTCGAAGTCAGACCCAAGCTCGAGGGAATGAACATGTTTATTATGCTGTCGCCGAAGAAGAAATGAAATCATAACGAGGATGTCCGACAAACTTCGGTTTGTCGTGTTCTTCCGTTGTTGACCGTTTAACAAGCGACGACAAACTGAAGTTTGTCGGACTCCAGGGAGGAATAATGCCAAAACTCAAAACACACAAGGGAGCTGCCAAGCGTTTCCGCCTCACGGCAACCGGCAAGGTGAAGTGCGGGCACGCGTACGCACGCCACATCCTGACCAAGAAATCGACCAAGCGAAAGCGTCACCTCGACATCGACGGGATCGTGAAGAAGGCTGATGAAAAAGAGGTCAGAAGGATGCTTCCTTACGGCCGCGACTAGGGATTTGTCCGTAGTCAGTAATCTACGGACCCGACTGACTGGGCTACCGGCCACTGATTACGGACTACGGACTACGGACTACGGACTAATAAGGAGGAACTTATGCCTCGCGCAAAACGTGGAAACAAACGTCTGCAGAAACGAAAAGGTATTTTGAAACTCGCCCGCGGCTACCGGGGCACAAAGAGCAAGCTGTACCGTCATGCGAAGGAGCAGGTCGAGCGCTCGTTGAACTTCGCGTTCACCGGGCGCAAGCTCAAGAAACGAGACTTCCGCTCGTTGTGGATTGTGCGCATCGGAGCGGCCGCCCGCCAGAACGGACTCAGCTACAGCCAGTTTATGCACGGGCTCAAGCTTGCTGAAATCAATTTGGATCGCAAGATCCTGGCTGATCTGGCAGTTCATGAGCCTGCGGCGTTCACTGAGATATCCGGCAAGGTTAAACAAGCCCTTGAATCGCGTCGCGCCACTGCAGCCTGACGAACAGGCGTATGGACGAGAAACTGACAAGACTTCGAGAAGTGTTCCTTGACGACTTGCGAGCGGTTTCAAACGCCGACGATTTGAACGGACTGCGCGACAAATATCTCGGCAGAAAGTCGGGCCTGATCGCCGCCGAGAAAAAGCGCATCGGATCTCTCTCTTCGGAAGAGCGTGCTGAGTTTGGCCGCCAGGTGAATGAGATCAGTGCCGAAGTGGAAACCAGGCTCGCGAGCCTCAACGAACAGTTCGCCGCGCAGGCGGAAACAAGCGCGCTCGAGCGTGAGAAGGTCGATATCACCCTGCCGGGCGCGCGTCCCAGACAAGGTCATCTTCATCCGATCACACTGGTTCGGCAGAGGATTGAAGACGTGTTTGTCGCGATGGGTTATTCCGTCGAGGACGGGCCCGAGATCGAAACGAGTTTCTATAACTTCGACGCACTCAACATTCCGCCGGGTCATCCGGCTCGTGAGTCGGCTGACACTTTCTACGTCTCCGAAGCCCTCGCGCTGCGTAGTCAAACTTCCACAGTTCAGATACACACAATGCAACGGCAGAGACCGCCGCTCCGAGTCATCGCGCCTGGTCGCGTGTTTCGCCGCGACACGCCCGACCCAACGCACAATCCGATGTTCTTTCAGGTTGAAGGCCTCAACGTTGACCGGCACATCACTCTGGCCGATCTGAAAGGGACCCTGCAGAAGTTTGTCGAGATGATGTTTGGAGCGAACCTGCGGACGCGTTTTCGGCCATCATATTTCCCGTTCACCGAGCCCTCCGCCGAAGTGGATTTCAGTTGCTACGTGTGCGGCGGGGGCGGGTGCCGCATTTGCAAGGGCTCGGGCTGGATCGAACTCGGTGGAAGCGGGATGGTTCACCCGAATGTGCTCGAGAAGGTTGGCGTCGATCCCGAAGAGTTCTCGGGTTTCGCTTTCGGACTTGGCATAGACCGGATGGCTGGATTGATGTATGACATCGACGACATCCGACTGCTCTTCGAAAACGACATCAGGTTCCTCGAACAATTCGCCTAGATAGGTTTCTGGTTTCTTGTTTCTTGTTTCTGGTTCGAGCTGGAAACCAGGAGCCAGAAACCAGAAACCAGAAACTATGCCCAACGGCCCACATCACCCCTTAGATAAGAGCATCTTCATCCTCGGCGGAGCGGGGCTGGTCGGGACGCAGATCTCCTACCAGGTCGCGCGCGATCTCAAGCCCGAGAAGATCGTAATCGCCTCGCTGTTTCAGAAAGAAGTGCGCGAGCTTGCCCGCGAGCTTCGCAAAGAATTCCCGGCCATAACGTTCGTCGAGCTTTGGGGCAACATCTTCGTGCGATCCGAGTTCGCGCGATCTGATCGAGACGAGCTTCTCACGAGCCCGGTGCGGCGGCGCGCGTTGTACGACGATCTTTTCGGCCCGCTCGACGGCGCATACGAGAGATCGATGCTGGCCGCCG
>DATLWF010000676.1:0-4468 GCA_035576605.1 Blastocatellia bacterium
GAGGGATACGAGATGCTCAAGGGGCTCGAAGGCGTCTCAACCCACGAGCATAGTGAGTGGCTGCCGATAATCGAGAATTCGCAGGATATGACCAGGCTCGCGGGATCGGTTGAGGCGACGTTGGAGCAACATCCACGTGCCCACGGCTTTCTGCTGCGACGGCACGGGCTGTACACCTGGGGCAGGGATATCGCGGAAGCGAAGCGACACGTCGAGATACTTGAATTCTTGTTGGAAGTCCGAGGGCGCACTTATGGCGCGTCGAAGTAATCGGACGAATGTTCGTAGTTCGGCCTTCAGGCGGAACTGCGAACTCGATCTAAGGAGAAGCAATGGCCATTGTCACAATACCCGACCAGAATCGAACGCTTCAGGATCGCGAAACTATCACCGACTACCTGGCCGGCATCGGGATCGATTACGAGCGATGGGATTCGTCGCGACTCGTCGCTCCCAACGCTACAGCGGCAGAAGTCCTCGCTGCTTACGCGGACGAGATTGAACGGCTCAAAGCGCGGGGCGGCTACGTCACTGCGGACGTGATCGACGTGAATTCGCAGACGCCCGGTCTCGAAGCCATGCTGGCGAAGTTCAATCGCGAGCACTGGCACGACGAAGATGAAGTGCGTTTCATCATTCAAGGCCGCGGCGTGTTTCACATCCATCCGCGCGAGGGTGCAGTCGTGGCGATCGAGGTGGAGGCGGGCGACCTTATCCGCGTCCCGCGGGGCACCTGGCACTGGTTCGATCTGTGCGAGACTCGCGAGATTCGCGCGATCCGTTTGTTTCAGGACGCCGCGGGCTGGGCTCCGAACTACACTGAGAGCGGAGTTGATGCCGGCTTTGAGCCGATGTGTTTCGGAGCTTCATATTTTCCGTCGCAAAGTGCAAGCACCTAGTCGCTGGGTGCCAGTAACACGCGCCTCATTGGTGAAGGCGTAAACCCGGCCGAATCAGTGTCAACTCCGTTGATATGCCCGTTGATATGCCCGTTGATATGCCATGACTATGCCGACCCCTTTCGAAAGCGCGTCGTTGAACCTTCAACTCTTCGACCTTCGCCGCGAGGCTGTGCTCCGCGAGGCGCGCGATTGGTTCCTGCGTGAATTTAACCCGGAGAGCTTCACCGAGCTTGTGACAGCACTTAGCGGCGAGCGAAACGCATCGTTCCGGATGGTGATCGGCTACTGGGACATGGCTGCGTCGCTCGTCACAACCGGCGCCATCGATGGGGAGGCCTTCCGAGCGGCGAACGGTGAGATCTTCGGCACTTTCAGCAAGATTCAACCGTTTCTGGCCGAGCTACGCGCTGCGAGCGGAGAACCTGATATCTGTAAGCACATGGAGGAAGTCATCTTTGCCGACCCGACCGCGGAGGCCAAGCTCGCGCGCCGTCGCGAAGCTCTGCGCGTCGCCGCGAAGGCGCGTGGCTCAGAAAAGCCGAGGTCGACCGCCTGAGAAGGCGCTGCAGCCGACGAGCATTGCGGGGCGTTGAGCGTTTGATTGTCGCTGACGGACATCGCTGCTTCAGCTACAACTCGTTAGTTTTTTCCCGCTCCCCAAACCCTTATCGTGATGACGCCTTTCACAAAACCGGTCAGCGTCCTTCTTCTCGATATTGAGGGCACAACCACTCCGATTGATTTCGTTTACAACATACTCTTCCCCTACGCGCGAGAGCATGTGAAGCCGTACCTCGAAGACCGTCCGGCGTCGACCGGAGTGCAGGCCGACATCCGCGAATTGCTTCAAGAGAACTCGGACGACGTTAGGCGCGGGCTTGATCCGCCTCTGATTAATCGATTAGTTGAACGAATCTCGACCGATGAGGTCGTTGCTTACGTTCACTGGCTGATGGAGCGGGATAGAAAGACCACTCCGCTCAAATCGCTTCAAGGAAAAATCTGGGATGAGGGTTATCGCAGAGGCGAGTTGCGCAGCCAGGTCTTCGAAGACGTGCCCCGCGCGTTCAAGCGATGGCGCGAACGAGGGAAGACAATCTGGATCTACTCGTCAGGCAGCGTGCTGGCGCAGAAGCTGCTTTTTGCGAATACCGAGGCTGGTGACCTCACGCCGTTGATTAGCGGCTACTTTGACACTAGCATAGGAGCAAAAAAAGACCCCGAAAGTTACCGCCGCATTGCGAGAGAGTTGAAGCTGCAATCGCTCGCGGTATTATTTGTCTCCGATGTGACCGCTGAGTTGGATGCTGCCGCGACCGCGGGTTGCGAGACGCTGCTCTGCGTGCGGCCTGGGAATCATCAACAGAGTCCTGCGGCCAGTCACACGATCATAAACACGTTTGACGAGATCTGTCCGTAGCCACCGAATGGCGATGCCAGTAGCCGCGTGCTAGATTTTACGGTGACTCAATATTGAACAACTGTGGCGATTCGGCGATGAAGAGACTAACGTCAACGCTCAAAGAATTCTGCGAGAAGCAGGAAGTATTGCGCCTGGCCTATGTTGACCGCGGTGGCGCGCGAGTCGTGCCGGTGTGGTTCGTGGTCATCGGCCGCGACTACTACGTCGGCACTTATGCGAACAGTCCAAAGTGGAAGGCGATCAAACGCAAGCCGCAGGTCGGGTGGGTTATCGATGGCGGCAAGCAAGGCAAGTATAAAGGGGCTTCAATGTTTGGCCGCGCTGAAGAGATCACCGACCGAAAACTTCGCGCTAAAATCTATCGAGCGATGGGCGTGAAGTACTTTGGTTCGGCGGATCATCCTAAACACGTCGAGATATGGGGCGAAGTCGATGACCCCTCGTCACTGTACATGCGACTGAAGGCGGAAGATGGTTTCTGGTGGGAGTATTGATGAGCGCCGTCAATGACATTCATTGGGATGAACCCGACAGGCTCGATACTTTGCTCACGAAGATCGATCCGGCGATAGCCCTGCTGGTGAATAAAGCACTCAACGGTGGCGAGCTTGATTTCGACGAAGGGCTGGCGCTGGCTCGCACTCGCGGCCACGAGATGGAAGCGCTCGTCCTCGCCGCCGATCTGGTGCGCCGCGAACGAGTCGGCGATGTGATCACCTACGTTGTCAATCGCAACATCAACTTCACTAATATCTGTTTCATCGGGTGCCGCTTCTGCGCCTTCAGCCGCGCGCCTCGCGAGAAGGACGCTTACTTCCACACGTTCGAAGAGATTCAGCGCCGGTCTCTCGAAGCCTGGGAGCTGGGAGCGCGTGAAGTGTGCGTGCAAGGGGGACTGCCGCGCGATCTGGATCCTCACTACTATCGCGACCTGCTGCGCGCGATCAAACAAGCGACTCCCGATATGCACATCCACGCGTTTTCTCCGATGGAGATTGTCTACGGCGTGGAGCTTACCGGCATGCCGCTTCACGATTACCTTGCGATGTTAAGAGATGCCGGCCTCGGCACGTTGCCGGGAACGGCCGCTGAGATCCTGGATGACGATGTTCGTCATCAAATCGAACGCATAAAGCTGAAAGTGTCCGAATGGCTCGACGTGATCAAGACCGCTCACCGGCTGGGCATACGCACTACGTCGACGATGATGTACGGCCATACTGAAACCGAAGAGCACTGGGTGCGTCATCTGATGCTGCTGCGCGAGGTTCAAAAGGAGACCGGCGGCTTCACTGAATTCGTGCCGCTCGGATTCGTTCACGAGTTCACTCAACTTTATAAGTCAGGCGATGCACGGCCGGGCCCAACCGTTGCGGAACATCTCAAGGTACATGCCCTGTCTCGGCTGATGCTGCAAGGGTGGATCGACAACATACAGGTTTCCTGGGTCAAGATGTCGCGTGAGGTAACACAGGCTTGCTTGAAAGCAGGAGCGAATGACTACGGCGGGACGTTGATGAACGAGAACATATCGCGGCTTGCGGGAGCTACGTCTGGCGAGTACATCGCGCCCGAAGAGTTTCACGAGCGAATCCACGAACTGCGTCGCATTCCGGCAGAGCGAACGACGCTGTACAGAATTGTTCGGACATACGGATGATGCGCGCCGATTCTGTGTACCGCGGCTCATTAGACTATGACTGGAGCAGACAAGAGCTACCTTAGGACAGCAGCCGTGGGTTGGTTCCTGCTTGCATCACCGTTTCCCTGTTATTATGTGCTCTTGATATACGCGGGTGTCGCCTGGCATCAGGTCGGTCATTTTCCGTTCTACGGACATCCCGATCCTAAGGACATGGGGTTGGATCTGATCCATGACGTCGTCTTTTTGTTCTGCATGATCGGCGGTCCCCTTAGCTTGCTAGCGAGCATGGGGGCTGTGCCGCTGATGCTTATCGCAGGCTCGTTAAGACGAAGGCCGCTCCGTTACGTTGGCGTCGCGCTCCTGATTGCAGCGTTCCATTTTTGGTTCATAAACACTGATCCGTTAGGTCTCTGGGAGTGGTTGGCTGATTAGCGTCAGAGGAAGGCGACCGTGCGAAGACTCGGACTCTATCTCGGTCGCCTTCCCGGATTCGACAAG
>DATLWF010000677.1:0-2723 GCA_035576605.1 Blastocatellia bacterium
AGAGGAGTGATCTTGCCCCAGGTCGCCGCATACTCGGGATCCTCCAACCTGGTTCGTTCGATTTCGATGGCTCCTGGTGCGACGCAGCTCACTCGGATGCCATACCTCCCTAATTCTACCGCAGCGACTTTGGTGAACATCTCAATACCGCCTTTGCTTGCGGTGTACGAAACGAGATTCGGAAAAGGAACCTTGTTGCATCCGGAGCCGATATTCACAATCACGCCGCCGCCGTGCTCCTTCATGTTTCTCGCGGCAAACTGAGTGCAAAGGAAGGTTCCCTTCAGATTGGTATCTATGACGCGATCCCAATCCAACTCACTCAGCTCCAGTAACGGTTTCCAGGTCTGCACGCCGGCATTGTTCACCATGATGTTAAGTTGACCAAAACGACTCAGCACCAGGTCGAACATCTCTTTCACGCGATCGCTCGAAGCTACATCTGCCCGAACGGCAAACGCCTCCACCCCGAGCTTTTCGATCTCGGCAACCGTTTGTTCGGCAGGTGCTGCATCGGTGTGATAGTTAACCGCAACCCGGCAGCCCGCACGCGCCAGTTCAAGGGCGATGCCCTTCCCAACTCCTCTACTTGCTCCGGTAACCAGTGCTGTGTGGCCTTGTAGTCTCTCGCTCATTGCTGTTTGCGTCACTTCAATGGGAGATTCAGCGGTGCCGCTCCGAGCCGGCAGTCGGATTATACTGCGACCGTCTTGAATTGCAACGCCGCACACATTTTGTCAGTCGCACTCGAATGTTGAGCGTGTCACCGAGCATAGTTGCAAGATAAGGCAGTGGAATTGAATTCGGAACGCGCAGGTAAGAAAAACCCTGTTATCTTCACTAGTGCGATCCGGCCCGAGTTTGCGATTGGCCCCAATGTTTTGTAACCTTGCGTCTTCAGAGCAAGAAACAAAGCACGCCGGCGATGCAAAAATGCGGTTCCGGAAGACTATGTCGTTAATGCTTGCAGAAATCCAGCAGCAGCCGGCGGCGCTCGAGCGCACAATCAGGCGCGAGGGTCCACGCATCGCGCGTTTTGCCGAGTTGCTAAACAAGCGCCGGACACGGCTGATAGTCCTGGTAGCGCGCGGCAGCTCAGATAATGCGGCGCTATTCGGGCGATACCTTCTGGAGATCAGCACTGGCATACCAGTTTCGCTCGCCGCTCCATCGGTCCACACGCTTTACCGCACCAAGATGGACCTCAGGGATGCGCTGGTGATCGGGATCTCACAATCGGGCGAGGGCGCTGATGTCAACATAGTCCTGGAGAACTCGCGACGCGGCGGCGCAACTACTCTTGCGATCACCAACGAACCCGGCTCAGCGATGGCGCGAATAGCAAATGAAACTTTTCTGATCCACGCCGGGCGCGAGCGCAGCGTGCCGGCTACGAAGACCTACACCTGTCAGTTGATGATCTTTCACCTGCTGGCCTCCGCTCTGAACAGGAGCAAGCAATTTGGAGAAGTCGAACGCCTGCCCGAACTGGCAGCCGCCTCGCTTGAGTTACAACCCCAAATAGAAAACACTGTCGAGCGATATGCCCTCATGGACCATTGTGCGGTCGTAGGGCGGGGCTTGAACTATGCCAACGCTTACGAGTTTGCCATCAAGATGATGGAAACCTGCTACGTTGTGGCCGAGCGATTCTCTTCCGCTGATTTTCTACACGGGCCGATTGCGATGGTTGAGCGTAAGTTTCCCGTTTTTCTGTTCGCTCCTCGCGGAAAGACTTTCCAGGGAATGAAGGACTTGCTGACCACGTTGGCGAAACTGGGAGCTGAAACGGTCGTGATCTCGAGCGAGAGCGCAGTGCTCAGATCCGCGACGCGAGCCTTCAAGATCCCCGAACGCATCAGCGAAATGCTCTCGCCAATTCCTTACATTATTCCGGCGCAACTGTTCACGGCGCTGTTGGCTAAAGCTAAAGGGTTGAGTCCGGATCGCCCTCGTTCGCTTGCGAAGATTACGAGAACGGTTTGAACGACTTCAAGACAATCGAGGAACCATGACTAATAAGAGCTTTGTTATAGCTTTGCTGCTGGTGTGCTCCGTCAGGATCGGCGCGCAGCAAATTGAGTCTGCTCAACCTGTGTCACAAAAGCATCGCCTTATGCCGGTGCCGGCGGCGATTCAGTTTCTGCCAGGGCGACTAAAAATTGATGCGAATTTCGCGTTCGCAGTGGACGGCCATACGGACGCAAGACTCGAAGCGGGCATCTTCCGCGCGTCTCGTAGGCTGGAAGGGCGGACGGGATTCGAATTCTCGCGTGTTCCAGCAACCGATATTCAAACCGCCACGCTCCTTATTCAATGCAAGGGACCGGGCAGTCCAGTGCCTTCGGTTAAAGAAGACGAGTCCTACTCGCTTGACGTGTCCGACAAACAAGCTGTCCTGAAGTCGGCTACCGCAGTGGGCGCGCTCAGAGGGTTTGAGACTTTTCTACAACTGCTGGAGGGAGACCGTCAGGGATACTTTATTCCGGCTGTCCGCATTCAAGATAAGCCGCGGTTTCCCTGGCGGGGGCTGCTAATAGATGCAGGACGCCATTTTGAGCCGGTCGAAGTAATCAAGCGCAATCTCGACGGGATGGCTGCGGTCAAGCTGAACGTGCTGCACTGGCACCTGACAGAAGACCAGGGTTTTCGAATCGAATCGAAACGCTATCCTCGCCTTCATCAAATGGGCTCGGATGGTCTTTATTACACTCAGGATCAGG
>DATLWF010000678.1:0-10805 GCA_035576605.1 Blastocatellia bacterium
CGCAGAGCTTGAACAGCATCTGAACGCACGATTGCTCGTTCGCTCCACGCGGAGGCTGACGTTGACGGAGGCTGGCGAAGCATATCTAAACGCTTGCAGGACTATCCTCGATCAGGTCGGCGACGCCGAGCGGAACGCGTCGGGTGAATATTCGACCCCTTGCGGCGATATGGTCGTCACAGCGCCCATCGTATTCGGCCGCCTTCATCTCTTGCCAGTCGTTAGCGATTTCCTCGCCGCTTTCCCGGAAATTCGCATCAAGCTCATCCTATCGGATCGAAGTCTGCACTTGATTGACGACAGAATCGACATTGCACTGCGTATCGGCCATTTGCCTGACAGTTCGCTAGTAGCAACACACGTCGGTACGGTATGTCGTGTGTTCTGCGGAAGTCCCGCCTACTTCGCTGGCGCTGGCAAGCCCAAGAAGCCGGAAGATCTGGCAGAACATTCCTGCGTAAGCTTCGAGGCACTGGCTTCTGGGGCAACCTGGACCTTCGCCTCTAACCAAGGCCAGCGGCCAGATCGGCAGGTCGGTATTCGTCCTCGCCTCTCCGTAAACACGGCCGAAGCTGCAATCGACGCTGCCATCGCTGGTGTCGGCGTAACACATGTTCTTTGCTATCAGATTGCGCACGCGGTGGAAGCGGGTTTGCTAACACTCGTCCTCAGGGATTTCGAGCCAGAACCGATGCCGGTCAGCGTCGTGCACACTGGGCATAAGATGCAGCCCATCAAGATCCGAAGATTCATCGAATTTTGCGTCCCGAGACTGCGTACGGCCTTGAATGGTGATAAAGACAGACTTATGGTCGGCGACTCGCGTCGCGCGGATCAAGACTCCGTTCGGCATCACCGAATCACATTTTAAAACAGCTTAACTAAAACCTGCAAACGCCGCCAAAGCTAGCCCATGGATAGAACAATATGCTCAAGAGGATCAAGGGCCAACTACTCCTTGTGAGCCTCTCAGTTTTTGAGACAAGACATATCATATGAAGCGGGTTATCCTTGCTTGTTTAGCAGGATAGGATTCCTCCAATCAGAACAACGCGTTTGACTGGAGAACACATGGTCGATAATACTAGCCTATCCCTCACGCAAATCCCGGCCGATTCGCAGGCCACCCTTGACAGTTTTGAGAAGCTTTTTGGGTTCGTTCCGAACGTTTTCGCGTTGATGGCACAGAGTCCACACGCGTTAGCGGCGTTCAAAGGTTTGCAGACTCCTCTGGAGCGAACGCTCGATGCTGCGATGCGCGATCGTATCGCACTCGCCGTATCGGAAGTGAACGGCTGTCACTATACGGTCCGTGCTCACACCTATATCGGGGCTCAATTCAGCAAGCTTGATGTAACCGAACTCGAGATGAGCCGTTACGGTAAGTCCAGTGACCCAAAGGTCGAGGCGGCCGTCCGGCTCGCGAAGAAGGTCACTGAGACACGCGGGAAGGTGATGGGAAGCGATTTGCAACGGGTCCGCGATGCAGGGTGGACGGACGCTCAGATTATCGAGATCATCGCGCGGGTCACACAATTCTTGTACGCCAACTTCGTAAGTAATGTATTCGAGACTGAGATCGATTTCCCGGCGCCACAGGCCATCGCCGACGAAGCCTAAAGCAGAGGCTCTATGGTTCGTGTGCAATAGCCCGATAACGGCTGTTGATGTAAGACTTGCCAGCGAACCTCACACTCCTCTCCATCAGGTGGCGTAATGACTAGGCCGCCAAGCTTTCCCGCAAGCTCCGAACGTGCAGGCTGGAGCTTGCGGAACCTCTTCGAACGAACAACGATGCACGCGTCGCACGCAACCGTCGTCACTTCTTTAATCCCGCCACCCAGCCGTTCCCCGACTCATAGGCCAGCCTAGCTCGCCGAACCATGCTGCATCGGGTCATTCCCTATTCGAGAGCTTGGCGGTCACTCGCGCATCCGAACGAAGACGGTGGGGTAATTTCGCAGAACGGTGCCTTTGCCGTACTGCAATAAACGCGTCATTGCGCGGTGCCTTTTATCCGATCAATCATTCTTTCTTGCATACCGCACGGCTTCCTTTTCTGGGCACAGAGGAAGACCCCACTATAGCCAAGTCGCCTCTCGTTGCACGTGAACAAAGTGCTTCGACCCGACCCAAAGATTAGTTAACCGTCTCAGGTCTAGACGAATCGTCATCCTTTGGCGTCGAACTTCTATACCGACGCATGTTTGTTTCAAGCACTAGCGCCGCGTACTATTTTTACATCAGTGCCGCACTCATCCGTCACAGAATATCCCGGTTGATAGATATCCATATCACCCATCTGTGCGATCGAGGGCCCTACTTCACGGATCGGCGCTCGATCTCCACCGCCATCTCACTCTATCCGCCGCTAAACCCGAAGTTCCCGGAGACTAGATATGGACGCATCGGCTACAACGGCCAAAGTCGCACCATGGAAGAGCATCGTGCGGTCGCTCGCGCAATCAGGTTCACAATCGCTGGAAAAAATTCTATTAGCGAACCTGAGAACGCAAACGGAAACCCCGTTGTCGGACGACATGCATTTGCGCCACGCGACCGTCAATATCCTTGAGCGGGCATCCCAATGCACCGTGATAGTATCGTGGCATGACCCGACACTATGCAGTTACAATTTTCAGCTTTGGCGTCGTTCTGATGCGACCCGACCGGGAATTTGTTCTCTCAGCGGCATCATAATCAACACGGGGGATAGCATATACAAACCCGTTTCAAAGCCACGACCAATCAACGCGTCCGCAATGATACTTGCGACCGAAGTTGAAAGTCGTCTCGTCTGTGAATCTCTTGAAAATTGTTGAAGATACGCATCGGAAGTAAGCTTGTCCACATATACAGGCGTACCGCCGCCGAAGAACGCCTCGCTCTCGTTACGCCGTAACAAAAGGGTTGACCTGGACTTCCGTTGACAATATAAAGCTTTATTAATTTCGAGGCCGGAGCGGTAGATCATCACGATCGCGAATGCGTGGCTTATGGCCCCGGCCTTTCTGGTATCGGTCTTGATCAGCTTTTCGATTTATGATTTTGAAACAGTCACGATCAGTCAAATTTCACAGTAGTGCCGCCGAGCATGCTGATCGCAGAATACAGGAACAAAACCCAGTTGCTCGTCGCCTCACTCGGCTGATATATAGATAACCGTTCCGCTTTGATGCTTAGATAATTGCGTAAAATATATTGTCCCGACGTTGCGATTCTCTGCTTTTCCGCATGATCAGCCAGCGATCTTTGATCTTCGGAGGTGGTAGCGCGAGGCTGATCTTTACCCCTGTCATTGGTCTTGCCGCTTTTAACCCGCTATTTGAACACATCATCTCAAGCGCCATGCAGAAACTCGAGACCTTTTTCCACGAATGCATGATCGAGGGCGAGGAGGCGATCAACAATATGACACGGGAGCCCGCTGAGAACGTCGCCAGGATATTAATCGGATCTGTAGCTCTGCTTCCAGCACTGACGCGCGTCGAGGTAATCATGCGACCGCAGATCAATTCGTCAGGTCCGTCGAGTTGTTACTGCGAAGAGCCGCGGCTAACGATGTTTCTATGATGTAGTACGGTAGCTATCGTCAAGCCCTCAACCGTCAGAAATAATGGGCGGCAAGGCATGCGTACGACGGAATGTCCGTCGTAAGACGTTCTGATCTGAGGAAGACCGCACGTGATCATCAGACAGGCGGTCCAGCATGAGCGTCCCCCCTTACTGCGACACCCTCCCCTTCGGATCTCGGTCCGTCGAAAGCGATCCTGCTCGCACTAGGGATAAACGCAGGACGCCCTTCGGGATTCAGGCGTGTGACCGGCGGGACGGATGGCTCCCTGCGGCAGCCCAACGCTCGGGCGCTAAAGAGCGTCTGCACGGAACGCATCACCGCTTCAAAACGAGGAGCGCCGAACGGGCAATACTTTCTAGAAGAGCACGGTTGGGGCGAACGCGGGCCAGTACGCGGATTCCAAGTAAAGCACCTAATAAGAGGCGGGCCAGGTCTGCCGCAGGGAGCCCGGTCGACACTTCGCCTTGCTCCTGTCCGCCTGCTATTGCTCGCCTAAAAAACGCTTCTATCTCAACGAAAACATCTGACACGACTCCTTTGAGTTCCGTGTCTTCGTCGCTGAGCTCAAGGGCTGAATTCACCAGTAGACAGCCTTTTCGGCTCTTGTCTTTTATGGAATAGTCGACGATATCTTTGAAAAATTCCCCTATCGCGTGTACGGTAGACTGACGCTCCCGAATGACGCGACCTTCGATACCTGTCTCAATGTAGCGTGCGAGCGCCATTTTAAAAAGAGCGCGTTTATCGCCGAACGCGTTATACAGACTGGCGCCGGTAATCCCCATCGCGGACGCCAATTCACGAACCGACGTCGACTGGTATCCATGGAGCCAAAAATGCTCAACCGCCGCGTCAAGCGCGGCTGCCTCATCGAATTCTCTGGGGCGCGCCATTCAATCTGTCCTCTAGTGGTTTCTACAGAAGGCAATGCGGGTTGCGATCCAATTATAAGTGCCTGCACAGTGAGCTCCTCGCCGAGCTAGTCAATCAACCGCACTACCGTATGGGCAAAGGTGTGACAGTCTGCCACAATTGTCAGACCTCCATCCGTCCCCGGTTCATGTCATGGGATTAGCTATGCCCCACAGGTAGCAAGGGACACGATGTCGTGTAATACTTCTTTACCGGACAAGAGTTCATCCCGGTGTCCGCACGGTCCACGTACGGTCAACTGTAATTCAAGGGAGAAATGATGTTCGCGCGTCCCCACTCGCCCCAACGAACACTTGCAGGCAGAATAGAGCCCGAACACGAGTCGATCGTGTACGTCGTGGACGATGACGAGCCGACGAGGCGGTCTTTGAGCGCCCTTTTTCGTTCCGTGGGTCTGCGCGCGGAGACGTTCGGGTCTGCGGCTGAATTCCTTTCATTTACCAAGCCGGAGTTACCCAGTTGTCTCATTCTCGACGTGAGGCTTCCACACGAGAGCGGGTTGGAGCTTCAACAGCAGCTTGTAAAAATGGGACTATCTGCTTCCATCATTTTCATCAGCGGGCACGGCGATATTCCGATGACTGTTCAGGCCATGAAGGCGGGCGCGTTAGACTTCTTGTCTAAACCGTTTCGGGACCAGGACGTCCTGGACGCCGTCGCCTCAGCATTGCGCCACGACGCCGAGCGTCTGTCAAACGAACGTTCGATGGCAGACTTGCGCTATCGCTACGATTCAATGAACGCCAAAGAACGGACGGTGATGGGCTATGTCGTCGCCGGCCTCATGAACAAACAGATCGCGGCCGAAATGAATCTAAGCGAAATCACAATAAAAACGCACCGCGCTCATGCGATGAAAAAAATGGCGAGCCGGACGCTGGCGGAGTTCGTCCGTATAGGGGAGATTCTCGGTATCGAGCCAGATCGTCAGTTTCTATCGAAACGCGACTGATAGTTAAGGCCCGCGATTTTCTGATGGGCAGCTGCTTCACTTTCATAGCAGCAATGCTTTAAGTTGCAAGATATCCCACGAGCGCTATTTGGCATGTCGGGCCAACACTTTCGCCCTTCTCCATCGCACAAGGATCGACGTTACGCGAAATCGTTTTCACCGGCGATGATGGATCCGTTAAAGTGCCGTCGCGAGTCTGGTGGGAACAATAGGTGCTAGAACTGGAACGTTCGCGTCAATGCAGGTTTTGCCTTCATCCGGAGTACATGACCAAAGGGAATGCGCCGCACTGGTTTCAAGACATCGCCGCCGAGGCGATCAACCTGCCGTTGATGCTGAATCAGCAAATTCACGCAATCCCGACACATTCATCACGGCGTTCCGGGGCTACTCTGTTCGGAGGGACGCGATCTCGAATTGTCCAAGTTGTCATCTTGTAACCAAGTTGACGTCCGGCCGTTTGAAAACATATCGAATCAAGTACCAAATCCAAGCTGGGCCGAAACCCTGCCTCCAGCTTCGGGCAGCGATACTTCGAAGCGAGTGCCGTGAGGAGTCGATGGTTCGACGGTAAGGCGCCCCGCATGCGCCTCCACTATCGACCGGCATATCGGTAGACCCATTCCCATGCCATGCGACTTCGTTGTGACAAATGGCGTAAAGATGTAATCAGAGGACCCTTCCTCGATGCCCACACCTGTGTCTTCGATTACGAGTCTCACGAGCCCTTCGACGGTCGAACTTCCCAGCAGCAGCCGACGTTCGCGATCGATAATCTCCTGCATTGCCTCAATCGCATTGACTACCAGATTGAGCACTACCTGCTGTATCTGGATCTTATCGCCCCACACGAAACTCGTACCGGGGACGGTAGTCGTCTCGACTCGGATAGCGTGCTTTTCCAGCTGAGTCCTCGTGACCAACAACACTTCGACGACAGCATCGTGTATGTCGAACGCTGAAAAGGAAGGAGCAGATCGTCTGCCCAGTGCCCGCAGGCTGCGCACCACGTCATGCGCGCGAGTACTATCCGATTGAATCCTCTGCAACGCTTCCTCGACTTCTGAGAAGTCAGGCTCGTCGAGTCTCATGAATCTCAATGCCGCGCCGGCACTCGCTGCTATAGATACTAGCGGTTGACTAACTTCGTGTGTAACAGACGCGACTAGCTGCCCCATCGTCGTAAGGCTTGCCACCCGCGCGAGTTCCGCTCGTGAATCCCGGAGCTCCCGCTCCGCAGCTTCGCGCAGCGCGTTGCTCTCCTGAGTCTCTGCGTACAGTCGTGCGTTCTCGAGCGAGATTGCGGCTTGCGACCCAAATACTTCAAGCAATGTCGTCTTTTCCCCACCAAATGCGCCCGCGACGAGGTTGTTCTCGACATAAAGTATTCCGACGAGGTCAGATTGTTTCAGCAAGGGCAGGCACAGCACTGACCGCAGACCTCGTTGGCTAACGTAAGGATCCTCTGCAAAATCACCACAACGGGACGCGTCTACGAGCAACACTCTCCGTCGAGTCTTTGCGACACGCATGAATATTCCGAGAGGGAGCTCGACGTCCTGGAGCTGACGCGATTCGATGACATGTACGATACCGTCTAAAGATGTTCGTGCTTCGGCTTCGATTCGGAACTCCCCTTTCCATTGAAGCGCTACCGCACACCTCTCCGCTCCAGCGTGCGTGAGCACGTTTCCGATAAGCACTTCGAGGAGTCTGGAGAGTACGATTTCACTAGAAAGCGCATGAGACGCCGTGATTATCGCTCTGCTATCCAGGTGCTGCCGGAACGTATCGTTCGCGGGTATCTTCCGCTCAAGATGGATAGCCCGCGTGAGGCGAGATTCGATCTCTAGCGCTTTCCGTTCCGCGCCCCAATGAAGATAGGCATAACGGGCATCTCTCAGCAATGTCTCGGCGACAACAGAAAGTTTCTGAGCTAAATAGAAACTCGCCGCAGCTTCGAGTGCCACGGCCTCATTGTGAACGAACTCTTGCTTGCGACTAAGCTCGATCGCTTTTTCATATAACGACTGTGCATCACCTATCCGACCCTGTACCCTCGCCAGCTCGGCTGCCGCCAATGCCGCGCGATCGCCAAAATAATCAGGACATGACTGCGCCCGCAACTCCAAGTAATAATTATGCTCTTCCAGAACGCGGAGGTGCGTTTCACGCACCCGTTCTTCCGTCGCCCGCGAGAACGCAGCCGCTCGACAGAGCGCGCCGTAATAAGAGACGTCTGCGGCCTCGACGGGGGCGGGGGCGAGGCCGAGCAATCCTTTCGCTTTGTGCTCAGCTTCCAAGGCGCCCTCCCAATCACGAAAAAGGACGCAATTCTGAAGGCGATGTACCCAGAATGCGGATGCGCCGGCGCTCGCGAACGCAGTGCCATCAATAAGATTCTCACTCCAGTCCGGCTCTAGGCCCCTAACCTCGAACGTCTGAATGTAGCTCATATAATACGCAACCCAAGGAATATAGATCCGCCCCTCGATCAACCGACCGGTCGATCGTCTCGCTCGCTTACGGGACGAGATAACGCATAGACGTGCTGGACAAGTCGCTTACCGATCCACGACCCCTCCTGTACTCCGTCGCGCCACCCGAGGCTGTCAACTTTCGGCACAGTTCAATCTGTCCTGTCTGAATCAAGGTCGTATCGAGCATGGAAGATTCGTTCATGTTGGCTCGGCAGATAGCAATTGCGGTCTCGTAGACCGCATCGTTCCTCTAGACGAGCAGCCATTTTATTCGATGCGTTCTAAAATGGTAGAACCTTTTCTCTGGCACTATTTTTTAAATACCAACGACCGAGTGAAGATCAACCACATCATTGATTTACAATATCGTTACAAAAAGGAACGCAGCGCCGACCCTAAGGTTGCGCATACCTGAAATCGCGTCTGCGACGTCATTGAACCGGCTTAATTCGAAGAACGCCTTCCGGCTTCAAGGGCGCTGTAACTAGACGTCAACGGGCGCGCGTTGCATATATTTTCTATATACCCGCGTATGTTTGTCAGTAGCCGGACGCCGACATATGATCCCATTGATGGGGACAGCCCCGTAGACTCGGTCAGTCGTATTTTTGCCGTATGTGATCAACCGTCGGGAGCGCCGAGTCTTAACAGACGCCGCTTCGTTGCATTAGGAGATAAACATGTTGGACATGTCAAATCTGGACCGTCTTCAAAAGCTTGAAGAACATGCACGAGCAGGAATGGCGGCGTTCTGGGCCTTTGATAAAGCCGCCTTTGAGGAAGGCGTTCTGTCCGTACAGACGAAGCAATTGATTGCGATTGCTGTCGCACTAACCACACAGTGTCCGTATTGTATTGAGCTTCATACAACCGCCGCACGGGACGCCGGTGCGACGAGCGCACAGTTAGCCGAAACCGCAGTGGTCGCAGCCGCGATCCGGGCAGGAGGAACGATCACCCACGCCACTCATCTGATGCGGGAGTAACGGGCATTTCTCACCGGTACGCGCGCGCGTTATTTAGTTATAAGATACTGTTGTTGGTGCGCATCCCGCACCGATGCGTTTCCTCCTGGCACACGACGAACGCCAGACTGCGTCGTTCTCTGAACACAACAATCGCTCCTCGTTGCTGGGAACCGTCCCTGCGAGTCCATACGGACATCAAACGATACTCACGTATGTTTGTGAATCGTGAAGCGGGGGGATATTATTTTTCCATCTGACGCTCACGGAGCACCCCGACCTATAACAGCTTCGGATTGAATTGAGCGTCAGGCTGACGTTCAGATTGCTTGGTCGTCTAGCCAGGAGCCAACTTATCGACGCACGCCCGATTACAACAGAATCATAAGGCGTTGGCTCATTCGGCCAAATTCTCAAACAAAGTTAATGGAGCGAAAGATATGCTTAAAAACGTACATGTCGCCGAGAAGTATGACACTTCGGTCTGGCCGCTTGGGTTCCTTCGCTGGGCCTTGGTGGTCATATTTCTTTGGTTCGGTTGCATGAAGTTCACTAGTTACGAGGCTCACGGAATCTCTTCGTTTATTGTACATAGTCCGATTATGGGTTGGCTCAATACCCTATTCGGGGTACAAGGTGCGAGTGATGTGATTGGCGTCCTCGAATTGTCGACGGCTGCCGCCCTGATCCTTGGCGCATTTGTCCCGATCTTTTCGGCCCTTGGCGCTGCGATGTCATGCGCGACTTATATCGTCACCTTGACGTTTATGTTTAGCACCCCTGGCGTAACCGCGGCTCCCTTGGGCGGCTTCCCGTGGCTATCGGGCGATGTCGGGCAATTCTTGCTTAAGGACCTTGTTCTTCTCGCGGCGTCCGCCTGCCTTCTGATGAAATCAATTCAATTGGCACCGAGCGGCGCCCATGAGACGGCTGCAATGTCTCGATAGACCAAATCAACCAATGGCGTCCCTTATGCCGGTTAGTCTGAGAATAAATCTGGTGTCTATGTCAAGCAATGGCATAGACACCAGATAGGCATGGGCAGGCGCCGCAACTTCAGAACGAACACCGTCTCCGGATTTGGCATCCAGACCGGACGCTCGACGCTACCGGCGGCGAAATCGCCGCCGCGCGTAAGCTGCGGGCGTTACGCATCAGTCAGATGAGGCGATACGCAGCCCCGCACCACTCATGCGGTTGCGCCGAACTGCGTAGGCCACCACCCGGTTCCGACAAGCAGTTTTCTATGTGAGCGAAAACCAATGCCTTAGATGACAGTATGGATCCAACTGCCTTTCGCGACAAAATCAATGCGCCATCGAAGCAGATACAGCGCAGAACTGTCTGTTGCTATGCCGCGCACTTCATAACCCACCAAGACTTTAACCTAGCTAAAGGATCGCTCGGCGCGACGTGTTCAATGCACACTCGCTCGCGTGAGCATCGAATGAATTTCCGATATGACAGCCGCACCTTCTCCGACCGCGGCCGAGACTCGCTTGATAGACGAGGAGCGCACGTCACCTATCGCGAAAATACCCGGCACATTGGTCTGAAATGTGAGGCAACGACCAGGATCAGATGCATCAGCAGTCCTTGTTAAAACGAATCCTCTATCGTCGACTTCTACTTCGCATTCGCGAAGCCACTGAGTATTTGGATCGGCACCAGTGAAAAAAAAGAGGTGTCTGGTCAAAATAGACGCGCCACGTCCGTTTGCCTTGACTGTCAACCCGCAGAGCCCGTCTTCATCAGTGGACGCCGATTCGATCGTCGCACGTGTGTGTATCGTTACATTGTGTAGCGCCATTACACGATCAATCAGATATCGAGACATAGTTTCCTGAAGCCCGCCTCGCCTTACAAGTACGTGGACATGGCTCGCATAGTTCGAGAGG
>DATLWF010000679.1:0-8570 GCA_035576605.1 Blastocatellia bacterium
ACCTCGCCGCTGGATGTTCACCCGGATGCGTTGGTGCTCGGCTTCACCGTCGGCGTTTCTTTGCTTGCAGGGGTCGTGTTCGGACTGGCGCCGGCGCTTCGGGCGAGCCGAACCGATCTCTCATCTGCGCTCAAAGCAAAGTCTTCACGAGTCGGTGGGTTGAAGCTGCGCATCGGTCTGGCGCCAGCCCTGATAGTGTCGCAAGTAGCTCTCTCGCTGGTGCTGCTGATCGGCGCCGGCCTGTTCGCCCGAAGCCTCCTGAAGCTGGAGCATGAGGATCTCGGGTTTAATCGTGAGAATGTCCTGCTGGTTGACATCGATCCGCGCCTGGCCGGCTACAAGCCAAAGGAACTTAGCGCTCTGTACAGACAGCTTCTGGATCGCCTCGGCGCGCTGCCGGGTGTTCGCTCGACCAGCATTGCAACCTACAGCCCGCTGAGCGGCACTGGCAGATCGAGCAGCATCACGGTTGTGGGTTATACGCCGCAGACCGGCGAGGATATGGTAGTCAGCGATATGTTGATCGGACCAGGCTATTGCTCGACGCTTGGTCTGCCGCTGCTGCTGGGCCGCGAAATTGGACTTCAGGATACACCCGCATCGGCAAGGGTCGCTGTGGTGAACGAAACATTTGCTAAATTGTTTTTTCACGGTGAGGACCCGGTGGGTCGGCGTTTCGGCTTCGGAGATGAGGAAAAGGATGCCGGGGATATCGAAATTGTGGGCGTCATCGGCGACGTGAAGTACGACAGCGCCAGGGAGAAGCCGGTGCCGACGGCCTACCGGCCAATCTTGCAGGTACAGGATCAGGGCGCTTATTCAAGTAATCTGGAGATTCGAACGGAAGGCGACCCCCTGGCTGCGGCTTCCGATGTCCGTTCGGCCATCGCGCAAGTCGACGACAAGCTCCCAATAGTTGGCGTGACATCGTTCAGCAAACAGCTTGCGGACTCGCTCAGGCAGGAACGTTTAATCGCGCAACTGGTCAGCTTCTTTGGCGTGCTTGCGCTCACGCTCGCGTGCGTCGGTTTGTACGGGGTCATGGGACACGCAGTCTCGCGCCGGACAAATGAAATCGGGATACGCATGGCGCTGGGCGCGAAGAGCCAGTCGATCCTGTGGATGGTGCTGCGAGAGACTCTGATCCTGGTTGCCGCCGGCATTGCTATTGGAGTGCCGGTCGCGCTCGCGGCTGCGCGCCTGGTTTCGACTCAACTCTACGGGCTTAGCGCGGCCGACCCGTTGACGCTGGCCGCAGCAGTGACGTTGTTGATCGGGGTCGCCGCATTGGCAGGCTACCTGCCGGCGCGTCGGGCGTCGCGCGTCGACCCGATGGTCGCATTGAGGTATGAGTGAAGATTTGGGTTTGGGGGGACAAAATGAGGAGTTTCCTGTTCTTAGTAATTCTGCTCGCGCTAATCGGCGTGGCGGCAGGTGTCGGAAGCGCGACTGCTCCGGCGGTCGATATCTCGGGCGCGTGGCTTTTCTCTGTCGATCTGGATGACGGCGGGCACGGAGATCCAACTTTTGTTTTCAAGCAAGACAAGGAGACACTGACCGGTTCCTACGACGGGCCGCTCGGGCAGTACAACATCACCGGCACGGTCAAAGAGAACAAGGCCGTTTTCGGATTCGACTTTACCAACGAGGGAGAGACCCACAAGGCTACATATACCGCAACAATCGAATCAGGCACAAAGATGAGCGGCACGCTGGAACTCTCGGGCGGTCCGAAGGGCAAGTGGACCGCAACCAGGAAGTAACGGGGCGCAGGGTAGAGGATAGAGGATAGAGGATAGACGATAGAAGGTAACGTCTATTCTCTATTCTCCTCAATCCTCCATCCTCTATCCTCCATCCTCTATCCTCTATCCTCTATCCTCTATCCTCTATCCTCAATCCTCAATCCCGTCTTACGCCCCGCTTCCGCTTCCGAAGAGTTTCGCTTCTCGCTCCCTGATCTCCGCCGGTGTCGGGTCCTCGATGTGTGTAGCAATCGCCCAGGTGAACCCGAACGGATCTCTCACCTGACCGTAGCGGTCGCCCCAAAACTGATCCGCAAGCGGCATTGTCACTTCGCAGCCGGCAGCCACCGCTTGCGCAAACACAGCGTCAACGTCCGGAACATAAATGTGCAACGCGACCGGCCACCGACCCTCCGCGATCGGACGGTGCCCCATCTCCGGAAAGTCGTCATTAAACATCAAGTTGGAATCGCCTATGCGCACGTGGGCATGCATCAGTTTGCCGCCCGGCCCGGGCGATCGCGAAACCTCGACCGCATTGAACGCGCGCTTCAAAAAGTCGATGTAGTTCGCCGCGCCGTTTACGGTGATATGAGGTGTCAGCGTGTGGAAGCCTTCGGGAATTGGATTCTTTGCTTTAGCCATTTGTCTATTTCCTTTCTGGAAGTAGTGTCACTTTAATGTAGTTGTTTGTGTTGAGATAGGTCTTCGCCGCCTGCTGAATCATTGCCCCATCGATTCTCTTGTAGTACTCCGGGACTTTCCAGAGCGCGGCGACATCTTCGCCGGCCTGATACCTCAACGCAATCTGATTCAGCAGGTAGCTGTTCAGCTTGCTGCTCGTCTCAAACTCCCGCAGCAGCGCTTCCTTTTCGTCGTTTACCTGCTTCTCGGTGGGACCGTTTGTCTTCAACTTCTCGATCTCTTGAAACACTCGCTTGATGAGGTCGTCAGAGCGATCCGGAGCGCATCCAAACTGGATCGTGATCGAGTATTCTTGATTTGGAATCCTCTGGTAACTCGGGCCCGCGCCGATGCTGTAGGTCCCGCCCAGCTCCTCGCGAATCGTTTCCAGTAATCTCGTTTGCAGCACTTCCGCCATCGCCCGGATGGCAATACGGTGCATCTGGTCGTGCTCGAACGGCCCGGAGAATATGATTGCGTTCAAGCTCTTAGGCTCGATACCCCTCTCGACCTTCTTCTCGATCACGCCGGTCGCCGTCCGGGCGCCGACGTCCTTCCACGTCTCTTTGCGGTGGATGGATGGCAAGGCGCCAAGGTACCGCTCGACCAGCGGCTTCATCGTCGCTTCATCAAAGCTCCCGACGAAGACGAATGTGAAGTCGCTCGCATCTGCAAAGCGGTCCTTGTAGAACGCAAACGACTTGTCGAGGTTCCATTCGTCAACCATCGCCGCCGTTGAGATCCGTCTCCTCGGGTGATTCTGATATCTCGCCGTCTGCAGCGCCTCGACAAACGCGAACTCGGGGATTGCTGACTGATTCGCCAGCATGCTCTTTGCCTGGGTCGACTGCACGGTGAACGCAGTCGGGTCGGCCCGCGGCTGCATGAACCTGAGATAGATGAGCTGAAACATCGTCTCCAGATCCTTGCGCGAGCTGCTGCCGTTCAGTCCTTCTTCAAGTTCTCCGATGAACGGACTCACCGCCGCAACCTTTCCCGTCAGGAGCTTCCGTAGATCGATGGCGTTGAACTTGCCCAAACCTCCGGCGGTGATGACCTGCGTCGCCGAACTGGCCGGGATGTAGTCCTTATCGCTTGCCAGTGAGGTGCCACCCGGACTGAAGGCGCGAAAAACGATTTCATCATTTCTGAACGTCGTCGGCTTCAGCACCACCTTTACGCCGTTAGACAGTTCCCACTCAGTGATCCCGGCGGCTTCCCTGGTCGTCGTCTTTGCTATTGAGCCAGGCGCCGGGATCGAGTCGAGCAGCGACGCTGAGGCGAGCGTGTCCACGTACGGTTTCAGCTCCTTCGCCGATGCGGCCTTGATGACAGCCGCCAACTTAGCCTCGTCCGGTACTACCAGCCCGCTCTTGTCAGGAGCTCTGACGATGATCAACCGGTTCCGATCTGGAAACCACTCCCTGGCGACTTTGTTGATCTCATCGAGTGTGATCTCAGGCACGAAACGCTTGTGCAGTGCGTACTCGTCGTCGGCGCTGGGCAGGGTCTCGTCTTGAAGGAAGTTTCGGATATACTCATCAGCCCGGCTGCCGGACACACGGTTCTCCTTTTCGGCAACGTTCCGTTCGTAGTTCCGCAACACAAGCTGTCTTTGCCGGTCCAATTCCGTGGCAGTGAAGCCAAAGCGCGACACGCGTTCCGCCTCCCCGAGTAACGCATCCAACCCTCGCTCGACGCCATCCTCCTTGACTCGCGCGAACAACGAAGCCTGATCCTTCGTTCGCGACAGGAAGGCACTGCGGCCCGCGCCGGCAAAGAGGAACGGCGAATCGGGCTTCTGTGTCAGCTCCGAAAATCGCGCGGAAAACATTAGCGAAAACAGACGGTCCACGATCTCCTGCCGATACACCCCGACCGAACCCTGCCGGCGCCCGGGCAGCATGTTATCAACCTCGACGGTCGTCGCGCTCATCTCCTTGTCTGTCGCAATCGCGTAGACCGTGCCGGGATAGTCGTTGACATCATAGTTGGTTCGTGGCCGCGGTTTGGTCGCTGCGGGAATCGCTGCAAAGTGAGCCGTGATCAACTTCTCAATCGCGGCCTTGTCGAAGTCTCCCACGGCTACAACGGCCATCAAATCGGGGCGGTACCAGTCTGAATAAAACTTCTTCAAACGTTCGGGCTTGCCGCCCTGGATGATCTCCGGCTTGCCGATTGGCAGCCGATCCGCATAGCGCGAGCCTTTGAGCATGATTGGCCATATCCTGGACTGCATTCGCTCGCCTGCGCCGCGTCGTGCGCGCCATTCTTCCATGACGACGCCGCGCTCCTTGTCGATTTCGGTCTGATCAAAGGTGACGTTGTGCGCCCAGTCTTCGAGGATCAGCAGCGCTTTGTCGATCGCCTCAGGTTTGTCGGTCGGGACCTGCAGCATGTAGACCGTCTCGTCAAAGCTCGTGTAGGCGTTCAGGTCCGCGCCAAAACGCATGCCGAGCGATTCGATGAAGTGCACGAGGTCGTCTTTGGGAAAATGTTGCGTGCCGTTGAAAGCCATGTGCTCGACCATATGGGCCATCCCCTGCTGATCGTCGTCTTCAAGAATCGATCCGGCTTTGACAACGAGCCGCAGTTCTGCGCGCTTTTCGGGTTTCTTGTTGGCGCGAATGTAGTAGCGCATCCCGTTCGCGAATTTGCCAATGGTGATCTGCGGATCGACGGGCATCGGCTGCGAGAGCGCCGCAGACTGAGCTCGGATGATCGCCGCCTGCTGTCGCGCACCAGCCACACACGTCCCGGAGACGATGAATGCCGTCAGGAGCATCAATCGCGCTCGAGTGCAAATTGCCATCGTTCCCCTCAGAACGTAGGCCCGGTCGGCCTTGCTTGCCATGAGTAGTTCTCCCTTGCTTCTTATTTCTTGCGAGTTGACGGTTGCACTAACGCAGGCAGGAGCCGAAGGTTCACCCACAAGTCAGTAATGGGCACATGCCGATGAATTACGCTGGAAAATCGAGTTAAAATAAAAATAACAACGCGGCAGAATTTGTCAGGCAGAATTTATCACCTGTTGATTGCGAAACGCAATGCCTCAACAATCAAGGTGCGCAATTCGAAATTCGAAATTCGAAATTCTTACTTGTGCTGACTGATGGAAAGAACGTTTCCGTCGGGGTCTGTGAACCACGCGACCTTGTCTCCGTTGGGTGTTGTCCAAATTAGAAGCTCGCGATCCTGAATAAAAGGATAGTCAGCGAAGGTAAGGCCGCGTTCCATCAACCCCAGAACGACTGAATCGATGTTTTCCACTTCCCAGCCGAGGACTGTGTACTGTGCGGGCGAGAAACCGTTCACCTTCGAGATCCGAATCGTGTTTTTGCCGGTGCTCATCACCAATGCGTACTGATCGAGGCTCACAAACTGAAATCCCAATTTGTTCTCGTAAAAGGCTCTTGCTTTGTCGTAGTCCTCGGTTGCAACAAACCCGACCATCTGTCCTAAGTCCAGCATATCTTCGCCTCCCTCGTCACAATCGGTTCTTTGTGAATGAACAATAGCACTTGCTTGCTCATGTTGTCTTTCGATATTGTGACAAGCGATGTCGCGTACGTGCCACAGTGTGTTGTTGGACCCCAAAGGCATTCCGATAGGCCAGATCGCAAGCGGATCCTGGGACTTCAACGACCGGCATTCCATTCCCGAGCACTCCCACTCAGAGGATCAACTGGTATTTGCTTCAAAGGGGGTGATGACCGTCCGCACAAGAGAGGGCATTTGGGTCGTGCCGCCGATGCGAGCAGTCTGGATTCCCGCGCTGACGCCTCACTCGATCACGATGTCCGGGAATGTTTCCATGCGTACGCTGTATTTTCTTCCCGAGCTTGTGACGTCACTGTCAAGAAAATGCTTTGTCATGAATGTCTCCGCGCTGCTGAAAGAGCTGATACTTCACGCTTGCAGCTTTTCGAAGCTGAGCGACAAGTCGCCCGTTCAAAGGCGCATCATCGAGATCATTATCGATCAATTGCAAGCAGTTCGTTCCGTTGCGTTGCAGTTGCCTCAACCGTCCGACTCGCGCGCTCTCAGAGTGGTTCAAGCATTGGTTGATGATCCCGGTGATCAAAGAACATTGGCAACGCTCTGCAAGGAATGTGGCGCGAGCAAGAGAACGGTCGAGCGGCTTTTCAAAGCCGAGACTAAAATGACCTTCGTCAAATGGCGTCAACAATTTCGGCTGCTTCATGCGATGCAGCTACTTGCCTCTGGAGAAAAGGTCACCGGAGCGGCCCTCGGCGCGGGATATAGCAGCACCAGCGCTTTCATATCGATGTTCAGGAAGCAGCTTGGTACGACACCGACTCGTTATTTCGCAAGCTGAAGCGAGGCCTTGAATCACAGCCTCGGAGCCGCGGGCTTGTTGGGTGCGTCCCAGGCCTGCGCGCCTTTGACCTTCAGCTTTCGCTTGTAGACCTTGTCGCCGCAAGTGGCGAACAACGTATCGAAGCTCTCGCCGCCGAAAGTCAGATTCGATACCCTTCCATTCGGCGTGGGAATGATTGCATTCACTCTCCCTGCCTGATCGCAAACTTGAATCCCCAGACGCGTGGCTACGTAGAGCCGGCCATCGCGGTCTACGCGCATCCCGTCGGCCTGGCTGCCGTCGGTCGCATCAGACTCGTGCAGCCAGTAGTAACGCTGCTTGTACTGGAGCGATCCGTCCGGCTGAATCTGGTAACTGTAAACCCAATGCGAACGATAGTCGGCCACGTAGAGCAGCGTCTGGTCAGGTGAAAGCGCAACCCCGTTGGCGTAACTCAATCCGGTGTCCACCACCTTCTTTTCGCCAGTCGGTTTGATGAGCCAGACCTTGCTCGGATCGTTGCTGCCTGGAGCAGGCGGATTGGTCACGTAGATGTTTCCGTTGTGAGCGACTACGATGTCGTTCCCTACGAAGCCCTCGGCGATTGTCGCGGCTTTCCCGCTCGCGTCGTACACAACAACCCTCGGCTCGCCCGTCGCGACCGCATAAAGCCGGCCGTCCGGACCAAAGGCTTGACCATTGCTCTTCTTCGAGTCCTCGACGAATACGCTTACCTTGCCATCAAGCCCGATTTTGTAAGCCTTGCTGGCGGGGATATCACTGAAGAAAACCTCGCCCCTGGCGTTCGCCGCGGGTCCTTCCGTGAAGCGATAGCCGTCGCTTACAAGTTGCCATCCTTGACCCGGTAGCAGAATGTCGCTGAGCGCCTGGTTCTTCGTCTGGCCTGTTTTTACCGGCTGAGGCCAGTCCTTCCAGAGCCAGCGCATCGCATCGGGGAAGATGGCCGTGGAGTGTTTCTGATTGTGGGCTCCCTCTCCCCACACGTGCTGCACCTCGTAGCCTGCAAACGAGAGAGCGCGCTCCAGGGTCTGGTTAGCCATCCACCAATCCCCACCGTAGATGTTCAGATCGTCTGAGCCGTCCTGCAAAAAGACTCGAATCGGCCTCGGCTCGGCTTTGCGGATGAGAGTTGAGTAGCGATCGCCGCCGCGCAACCCGACGTAAGTGCCGATCGCGCTGAAAACGCGGCTGAACTCTGCAGGTCTCTCCCAGGCTGCGGTGAACGCGCAGATCGCTCCGCTCGATGAGCCTCCGATTGCGCGGTCGTTGCCGTTTTTTGAGAGCCGGATAGGACGCCCATCAGTAGCCTTTTTCGTCTCGACGTCGGGCAGCAGCTCTTCGAGCAGGAAGCGGACATAGTTGTCGCCCAGCCCGTCGTACTCGAAGCTGCGATTGAATCGATCGAGCGCCGCGTTGCCGTCAGCAGCCTTCACCCGCCCGTGCATCACGAATACTCCGATGGTCACGGGCATCTCCTTCTTGTGAATGAGATTGTCTAAAACCGTCGGCGCTTCGTATTGAATGCCGTCCTGGTTAACGTAGACACAAGCCGGCTTGTCGGGTGTGTACTGCGCCGGCACGGAGACCCAGTACTCGCGCCAGGTGCCGGGAAAGATCTTAGAATTCTCAAACGTGAACTTGAGCACTTCGCCTTTCGGCACGCCAGGCTGAGGCTTAGAGTCGGGGCTGAGCGGGTAGTTCTCCGTGGTCTGCGCCAGAGCAACCGCGAACGTGAAGATACAAATAGTGAGTGAGAGCAGTATCCGGATTAATTTCATGTCGTTCGGTCCTCGATTCTA
>DATLWF010000680.1:0-8219 GCA_035576605.1 Blastocatellia bacterium
AGCCGCGATTACTCGCACGTCCACCGAAACCGTTTGACCCCCACCCACGCGTTCGAATTCCCGCTCCTGGAGAACTCGTAGCAACGCGACCTGCGCCTCCAATGGGAGTTCACCGACTTCATCCAGGAAGATTGTTCCGCCGTCGGCCGATTCAAAGCGGCCCAGACGTCGCTGACTTGCTCCCGTGAAGGAGCCTTTTTCATGGCCGAACAGTTCAGAGGCAATTAGCGAGGGCGGAATAGCCGCGCAGTTCATTCGAATGAATGCGCGGGTTGAACGCCTGGACCCATTGTGAATGGCGCGAGCAATCAGTTCCTTTCCTGTGCCGGTCTCGCCTAAGATCAGGACTGTCGAATCCAACGGAGCGACTTTCGAAACCTGCGTGAGTACCTGGCGCAATTCTTTGGAGGAGCCGACGATTTCCTCGAACATCGAAGAGCGTACGATCTCTTCCCGTAACGCGACGTTTTCGTTTCGCGTCCTGTCTTCCGTGCGTTTGCGATCGTCGATGTCGGTCCCGGTCGCATACCAGCGAACGAGGCGTCCCTGTTCGTCGCGGAACGGGTTGTAACGTATGAGGAACCAACGATACTGACCATCCTTCCTCAGCGCTCGTTGTTCGATTTCAAACGGGAGTCCGCGTGCAAGGGCCGCCCGACGCTCGTCCCGCAGCCTCTCGAGATCCTCCGGATGAAACATCCGTGCGCGAAAGTCGGAGGTGATTACATCTTCCGGGGTGAGACCGGTATAGTCCAGGACTGCCTGGTTCGCGTAGATCAGGGAGCCGTCCGGGCCCTGGACGACGATGGTCTGCGGTATCGCGTCGGTAATCCGGCGAAGTTCGCGTTCGTCTTCCCGCAATTTCTCTTCCGTCTGCTTGAGGTCGTCAATGTCGGTATTGGTTCCATACCATCGGACAATCTCGCCGGACTCGTCTTGCAAAGGTTCCACTCGGATGAGGAACCAGCGGTAGGCTCCATCGTAGCGGCGGAGGCGAGCTTCGATTTCACCTCCTTCTCCAGAAGCAACTAGCGTCCGCCACTCGTCCAGCCACTTCGGCAGGTCTTCGGGATGAATTGCGACCTTACACCCCACGCGCTTTACTTCTTCCTGAGAGAGACCCGTGTAGTCGGACCATCGCTGGTTAACAAACTCATTGGAGCCATCCGACAAATTACACCACGCCAGCGTTGGAATCGTGTCTAGGATCTTTCGGAGACGCGCCTCCGATTTCTTCGCCTCATTGTACGCCTTTTCTAAATCCTCTCTGGTTCGGTATTCAAGGGAGACATCGCCAATCCCTTTCCCCGCAGACGTGACTTGAAGGACTTCAGGCGAATCGCCCGATTTCGCCAGTGAAGCTACGTCTGTTTTGTGATGAGAATTCGGAAGACTCATGACGGCTCGATTAGTAGCATGCATTTTTCCGCGCGCGAATGCCGGTTTCAAGATAGGCTTCAGGGGCGAAAAGAAAGTGGATCGTGAGCTGGTTCCATGGTGTGTAGCTGCTGAAATATGCCAAGCGTTGATTCCGAAGACCAGGTTGTTTTCCCTGGTGCCTGCTGAGCCGTAGAAGATCGGATCTCAACCTATCACCCATCGCACTCCCTTCTTGGTCTTCGTGCCGAATGCCGGATGGTTGTGAGTTCGGCTTCAGATCGACATCGGACCACTTTAAGGTGGATATCTTTGCCTCTAATGATACCAGCAGACAATGATTGCGCGAAAGTGAGCCGCGCTTGTCGGTACAGAAGGCCAGCAGCGTGCTTGTTACCGCAGTTCATGATTCGCGAGCGGTTCTTTACGCCCGCGTTGATCAGCGATTCGGTTTGCAGGCTCTGTTGTGATCTCGGCACCCGGAAGCAGGTTGATCGGGTCTTCCCCCTGAGGCATCCCGCGAATAGAGCAAGTAGGCTGTGAACTGGTCCCGTGGCGCCCACTGCTACGAACGGCTCTGGCGCTAATGGTCTTGCGCAGAGTGGTCCAATCCTGTACAAACGACCTCGCCTTCGCTGAGTCATTACTCCCCAATGCTCCAGAGGGACGACTCTTCATTTAGAGAAGCTAACCGAAAAGGCGGGCACTCATTCCCTTAGCATTTGATCGTCCCCGCCAGTATTCGTAGCAATACGACACTCAGAGTGCCCCTGATTGGTCCATGGACGATTGCCGTCCATTGCGGCGTTCCGTAGCGAGCCTGTTCGCGTTCGTTTGCAGCGCGGCTCCTTTCATTGGCACGGCGGTTGTATGCTAGCTATCTGTAGGTTTATCCAACAGGCGCGATGGTCGCCGAACAGCCGAATCACGAGACGAGATGACTGATCGTCGATCGTGCCGGTCGATGGAGAATGTCAGCTCAATGGCCAAGCAGATGAAATACTGATTGCGAGGCGAATGGGGTTATCTGGGAGAGGCACCAGGAACAATCCTGTTTCACGCAGGCTATCAGGCTATGAAGTCGTAACTGCGTACCCAAAGAGCGCGGTTGAAAAGTGCAGCAACCGAGGAGTCCGATCTAGTGATCTCTGATGGATGATGAGCTTAGCATCAACCGAGACATCCAGGGAGATGGCACTGAGTGATCGTAGGCGCTGGGTTCGATGATTGGCCGCGGTAAACTTTAAGGGTCGAAAATGAGTCAGGTGGAAAATCAGAGAAGCAGCGGCGACATCCTCATTGTCGAAGACAGCCCTACTCAGGCCGAGATATTGAAGCACTTGCTTGAAGACACCGGCTATTCGGTCGCCGTTGCTTGTAACGGGCAAGATGCCTTGATCCAACTGGCAACGAGTAAGCCCGCGTTGATAATCAGCGACATTGTCATGCCCGTTATGAATGGGTATGAAATGTGTCGCAACGTAAAGGGTAATCCCGAGCTGAAGGAGATACCGGTCATGCTATTGACGGGTCTCTCGGAAGCGCAGGACGTCATAAACGGACTGCAGTGCGGGGCCGACAACTTCATCGGAAAGCCTTACAACGAAGAATATCTTCTTTTGCGCATCGAAGACATTATTACAACTCGCGTGTTGCGCAGAAATGACAATGTCCAGGTCGGCATTGTGTTTCAGTTCGGCGGAACCAAGCATACCATCAACTCCGATCGCAAGCAGATTCTTGATCTTCTCATTTCAACGTTCGAGAACGCCGTGCTTCAGAACCGAATGCTGACCAAGGCACAGAGTGACCTCCAACGATTGAACGCAGAGCTCGAAGAGAGGGCCTGGGAACTGCTTCAGGCCAAAGAGACTGCCGAAGCGGCCACCCAGGCCAAGAGTGAATTCCTCGCGACGATGAGCCACGAAATCCGAACCCCAATGAATGCGGTAATCGGCATGACAGAACTGCTGCGGACCACCGAGCTGGACCCTGAACAGAACAATCTCGTCGAGATCATCCGCACCGGCGGAGAGACTTTACTCACACTCATCAACGACATACTGGATTTTTCAAAGATAGAGTCAGGCGCTTTGGAGCTTGAGAACGCCCCGTTTGACCTTCGAGAATCCATCGAGGGCGCTCTTGAACTGTTATCGGAAAAAGCGGGTGAAAAAGGCATTGCGCTAGCCTATCGCATGGACCGGTCCGCGCCGCGCGCGATTAGAGGCGACGCCACCAGGTTGCGTCAAATCCTGGTCAATCTGATTAGCAACGCCATTAAGTTTACCGATCACGGTGAAGTCGTCATATCGGTTTCCGCTGTTCCGAACTCGGCGAGCGATGCTGACCCACAGTTATTTCAATTGCTCTTTACGGTCAGGGACACCGGAATCGGCATTCCGCCAAACCTTATGCAACGTCTCTTCAAGTCTTTTTCTCAAGTGGATGCATCGACTACGCGTCAGTACGGGGGTACCGGTTTAGGGCTGGCGATCAGCAAGCGATTGGCCGAAGCCATGGGCGGAGACATCAGCGCGAAAAGCGAACCGGGCATAGGGTCGCTTTTTTCGCTCACTATCCAGGCCCAATCCACGCCATACCAACCCACCATCGATCTTGACGGCATACAGCCGGACCTGGTTGGAAAGCGCATCTTTATCGCAGACGATAATGTCACGCGGCGGCAAATTCTAATGGAACAGGTTCACGCGTGGGGCATGATCGCCTGCGCGACTGGATCCGGCCCCCAGACGATCGAATGGATTAATTCGGGAGAACCATTTGACGTTGCTCTCATCGACATCCAGATGGAGAAGATGGAGGGCATGGTGCAGTCGATTGAACTTCGCAAGCATAGAGACAAGGCAAGAATGCCGATGGTTATGCTGCAACCTACGGCCATCCGAAAAGTGAATACGAACACCAATGCGTACTGGTACAACCTTCCGGATCTCGGAATCTTCCTGACCAAGCCGGCCAGTCTGATGCACCTGCGCAACGCGTTGGCCGAAGCACTTTCGGGTCCTGCCTCCAGGGCCACGCAGTCCTCCGAGAAACCTGCGATAAGTCCAGACCGCAATGGCCGAGAGGAATTGCGCATACTCGTGGCAGAGGACAATCGAACGAATCAGCTAGTCGCACTCAGGCTTCTCGCGCATATAGGCTACGGAAAAGCAGTTGTCGCGGGCAACGGATTGGACGTGCTCCGGTTATTGCGCAGCCAGACCTATGACGTGATCTTAATGGACGTTCATATGCCTGAACTGGACGGCCTCGAGACCACCAGGCAGATACGCAAGGAATGGCCTAATGAGCTTGGGCCTCGAATTATAGCCATGACGGCCAACGCAATGCAGGAGGACAGAGACAAATGCTTTGCGGCGGGAATGGACGACTACCTCACTAAGCCGGTCACAATTGCGAAGCTGAAAGACGCGCTCTCAAGTGTTGCGCACCGGCCGGTTGATCAAGAGTCGAGTCCGGTCGCTCGTGCGCTTGAGGCGCTCGAAACTCGGTCTTAGCAGATTTGGCGAATTTCACGCATGCGAATATATCTCGAAGCGCTACGCAGAACATTCAGGCAGCCACACGTTGACGCGGACCACACGCTCAAGAGAGCAGAACTCAAGCGCCCATAGAAGCGCGTCACCCTTCCTGGGTGAGCCCTCCCCCCAACTTAGATATTTGCGCTTTCCTACAACCATTGGTCGGTCGGAGACCTTCCAGAGCCTGGTTTCACCAGAATACTGGCAGCCGGCAGATTGCCCCGTTTCGCCCTAGGCGGGTCATCCTGGCTGTAGAACAGCGCCCCAACCCGGTTCCGGGTGCATTGCAGTTGCAATATGCTGTTGCTCCGCTCAGTGAGCATTGTCAGTAATTTCGAACTGCTCTAAAGACATTTTGATCGCGGCACGTCGTTCGCCTCTTCAAGCTTGCGGCGGAGAGGTAACGGTGATCACAGCAGAGGAAATAAAGCGGCTACGCGGCAAGGAATCGCTGGCCGAGTTTGCTCATCGTCTCGGTGTTTCAGCGTCGACGGTATGCCGCTGGGAGACAGGTCAAACCCGGCCGAGTCCGCTGGCCCTGAGGCGGCTCGCAAGGTTGAGGAATCGCGCCGTCCCTCGTCCGGCTTCGACGCTTCTGTCTTTCTCGTCTCGTTGAGGGCGCCGGGCAATGGCCTTGCATTTCATTGAATTCCGCGTCGTCTCATAGATTATGCGTCAACTGAGTGGAGCAGTTCAGCTTTCCTTCGGGGTTTCGACAGTCGAATGAACAAGTCGCATCAGTATGTAGTCTTCACCATCGATCGCAATCGCTTCGCACTCCGCCTTTCGGCGGTCAAGAGAGTCGTGCGCATGGTGCAGCTCAGTCCAGTGGCCGAGGCCCCCCGGTTGATCGCCGGAATGATCAACGTTCAAGGCGAGTTGCTGCCCGTAGTGGACATGCGCAGGCGATTTCAGATGGCGGAGCGCGCGTTGAGCATTAATGATCAGTTGATCATCGCCACGGCTCGAGGCCGCGGACTGGCATTGATAGTTGATGCGGTAATCGGCGTCATCGAGGAATCCGACGAAAGAGTGACTGCGGCCGGTGATGTCTTATCGGGCATGAGATCGGTGGACAGAATGTTGAAGACCGAGGATGGGATCGTGCTTCTACATGATTTGGAGAGTCTCGAGTTGGAGTGGCCGATCTCCACGGAGTTTGTGCGGTGATGACGATATCAAAAGAGCTAATGTCTCAGACCAGTCAGTACCTGTCTAAGAACCTGGGCTGGCACTTCCCTTCAGAGCGTTGGCCGGATCTGGAGCGCGGGCTCAGGGACATCGCGCGCCGGCGCCAATTCGAGACCGTGGAAGCCTGTATCGAATGGTTTCTTGCGGGGGCGACTGCGGAGCGGATCGAGGCGCTTGCGCTTCAATTCACTGTCGGTGAAACCTACTTCAACCGCGAGATCAGGAGCCTCGAGGTCCTGGAAGAACATGTTCTCCCTGAGTTGATTCGCGCCCGTCGCGGAAATCGTCAGCAATTGCGCATTTGGAGCGCCGGATGCTGTACAGGAGAGGAAGCCTATTCGATCGCGATACTGCTCGATCGCATGATTCCAGATCCGGAAAACTGGAACATCACGATTCTCGGCACTGATATCAACCCGCACTTTCTTGAGAAGGCCCGCTCTGCCATCTATAGCCAATGGTCATTTCGGGGGGCGCCGCAATGGATGAAGGATAGATACTTCGTGCAACAGAACGATTGCCGCTTCGAGATTCTCCCGCGGATCAAGCTGATGGTGCGACTGGCGCAGCTAAACCTGGCCGAGGACGTCCTGCCCGAAATTGTCAACGAAACATCCGAGATGGATTTGATCCTCTGTCGTAACGTGCTCATCTATTTCTCACCGGAAGGCGCTAAAAAACTGTTGAATAGATTTCATCGCTCACTTTCGAGCGGCGGGTGCCTGGTCTTAAGCCAGACCGAGACGCTGCTTGCAAGCGGATTGCATTTCGCCGCGCTCAACTTTCCTGGAGCGGTTCTTTTCAGAAAGATTGAAAGTAGTCCACTGCAGCCCGAACCAATTGTTCAGGACAAATCCGTTTGGTTTCATCCTCAGGCCGATACATCGGTCCAGAACGTTAGCCAGTGGCCGTCCAGTCAAAGTTCTACCGAATACACGAGTGCAAGTAGTGACGAGTTTACGGCGCATCTGAATCCTGTCCGCGCAACGGGAGCGATTTTACTAACTCCGGAAGCCCAGCTCTTACTATATGAGGAGGGCCGTTATGCGGAACTGGCGCAAGCCGCGCAGCCCTCCGATTCGTCCGACAATTTGGATCCGATCGCTATGCGTTTGCTCGCGAAGGCATGCGCGAACCAAGGCAAATACGATGATGCCGTTGAATGGATTGAGAAAGCGGTTTCGGCGGATAAGCTCGACGCCGGATCTTACTATCTGCAGGCGACAATTTTGCAGGAACAAAGCAGGATCGACGACGCTATTATGTGTCTTAATCGGGCGATATATCTGGAACCGGACTTTGTCATTGCACACTTCGCGTTGGGGAATTTGTTTGTCAAACAGAGCAGGTTCCAGCAAGCGAAGAAATCTTTCGGTATAGCACTCGCCCTACTACAGGCTTGTGGAAGTGATGAATCGGTTCCGGAAACGGATCACATCACTACGGGACGGCTCATCGAGATCATCACGTCAATTATACCCAGTGAGGCGTTCGCATAAGAGGTTATCGCCGGGATCCCGGATGATGCTCAACTCCGGAACAGGAAAACTAAAATGAAGTGGTCAGTTGCAACGAAGATCGGAACCGCCTTTGCCGCCGCCGTGTTTGTGCTCGCTCTCGGAGGGTTGGTGACCTACTACACAACCGAGCGCCTAATCGAAGCCGGCAACAGTGTGGAACACGGCCAACAGATAATCGATGTGACTCAATCACTCGACAGTCTTCTGCGGGACAGGCAGCAAGCGGAACGTAGTTACTTATTAACTGGCGAAGCAGCACATCTGGAAGCCTATTCGCGGTCGGCGAGTGCCGTTCAAAGCGGATTCACGGACGCGAGACGCCTGACTCAGGACGTTAGCGAACTCCGGCGTAAGTTTGAAGCCCTGGAGGTTGCGGCGGCAAAGGCAGCAGACTATTCAAAACTGATTATCGATACCAGAAAAGCAAAAGGCTTTGACGCTGCGTTGGCGATTGTTCGGTCTGGGGTCGAGGAGAAATTGTCAGAGGAGTCCACCCGAATCATCCGCGCGATCGAAGGTGAAGAAAAGGAGTTGCAGAGAAATCTGGATATCGAATCGACCGCCAGCGCTCAGACGGCCGTCA
>DATLWF010000681.1:0-4150 GCA_035576605.1 Blastocatellia bacterium
GCCGGACAGATTCTTCAACCGCTCTCACAGCAATACCGCATCGGACTGAACATAGAGGAAAGCAAATTGGCCCGCGAAGTGGAAAAGGAAAAACTACGTCAGGTCCAGCAGTCCATTGTTGATGAGGTCAAGCTGAACTACTACGGAATTCTGCAAACCCAGAGCGCGCTGGAGAGCGTGGTTGAAGCCATAAGGCTGTATCGCGAGCTGGACCGCGTCACTACCGATTACGTTGCGCGGCAAGTTTCGTTGAGATCAGATAGCCTCGAGGTGAAAACCAGGCTGGCGAAAGCCGAATATGAGGAACTCAACCTCACAAATAAGCTAGCGACCGAAAAGGAACAACTCAACAACCTGCTTGGCCGGGATGTGCGCGCCGAGTTCAGGGTCGCCGCGATAGCCGATATCAATGGCTTTGCGGATGATCTCGCCGGTTTGAGGAGTCGCGCGCTCGAGAAAAGGCCCGAAGTCCGACAGGCGAAATCAAAGCTCAAGCAAACAGAACTGGATCGTCGGATCAAAAAGTCCGAGTACATTCCCGATGTAAGCGTCGGATTTACATATGTGACTCTTCGAAACTTCGACGCGGTCATTCCAAAGCAATTTGCCAGCCTCGGCGTTGTGGTGAAATGGGAAGTCTTTGACTGGGGAAGAAAGCGAGACCAACTAGCCGAGAAGGACAAGACAATCGAACAGGCAAGGAACGAGCTCCACGAGACCGAAAGCCTGGTCCTGATAGATGTTGGAGACAAGTTTCGCAAGTTACAACAAACCCGTCAGGCGCTGGTGGTAGCCCAACTCTCGCAGGAAACCGCGCGCGAAGCTCTCAGGGTTAATACCAACAAGTATAGTTTGACCGCCGCTCTACTGTCCGACGTCTTGCAATCACAGGCGTCGCTTGCCGAAGCCAATCACAACTACCAGCAGGCAATTCTCGGTTACTGGACGGCGAAGGCGGAACTCGAAAAGGCAGTGGGCGAAGGCAACTGATATCTAATGAGGAGAGACAATGGCCGAAGCAGTAAACTCACCTGAGAAAACCGCGGAAGTAACCTCCTCAGCGGCGAAAGAACCTGTGACTGAACCGTCGACACCTGATACCGACTCCGCACAGGTAGAGTCCAAGCCGCAACCGGAGGAGGTCAAACACCCAAGCTCGAAACTCCGTCGCTTTGTTCCGGTCATACTTGTTCTCTTCCTCGCGGCTGTGCTTCTCGTTGTCATCACTTCGAATTGGAATGCGTGGGTTGGCAGCAAGGGCAGCCAGAAGACAGATGACGCATACCTGCGAGCCGACATCACGCCTCTAAGCACTCGCCTTTCGGGCACGGTGAAGGAGGTTGCCGTTGAAGATTATCAGCGAGTGAAGGCGGGAGACTTGCTCGTACAGCTGAAAGACGATGATTATCGCGCGCAGGTCGAGCAGTCTGACGCGGCTGTGCAGGCGGCGCAGGCCGCCCTGGAGAATAACGCCAAGCAAAAAGCGCTACAGGAGTCGCGAATCGCCGAGGCCCAAGCCGGAGTCGAAGCCGCGCAGGCCGACATCGCACAGGCCGATGCAAACATCGCGGCGATGAGGGCCGAAATAACAAACACACAGGCAGCTGTGGAAGCGGCCAAAGCGGATGTCGTGCGCACGCATCTGGAACGAGAACGCCAGGAGGCACTCGTGCAGTCTGCGTCGGCGACTCGGCAGAAGCTTGAGCAGGTCACCGCGGATGAACAGCGATTCGGAGCTCAGTTCGAAAGCCGCAAGGCTGACCTCGCAAAAACGCAGGCCTTGCTTTTGCTCAGACAAGCGCAGGCCCAACAGGCGCGCGCGGGGCTTGCCAGTCGTCAGTCGGAACTCGAGGCTCAGCGAAGACAGCGCGGCGTTCTTGACGCTCAGGAGGCGCAGCTCAACGCCGATCTGAGAGCGAAGGAAGCCGCAGTAACGGTCGCACGCACTAACCTGGAGTACACTCGCATAGTTGCGCCGACCGACGGCGTCGTTGGTGAACGCAAAGTTCGCATGGGACAACTCGTCAGCCCGGGCACACAGGTGATCTCGCTGGTTGAGAACGATGTGTGGGTGCAGGCGAACTACAAAGAGACTCAGCTTACTAATGTCGGTAAGGGCGATTCAGCGGTGATAACTGTTGATACGTTTCCTGGCCTAAGGCTGAAAGGTCACGTAATCGAGGTCTCTCCTGCAAGCGGTTCTCAATTCGCATTGCTGCCGCCCGACAATGCTTCGGGCAACTTCACAAAGATCGTGCAAAGAATTCCGGTAAAGATCGTCATCGAGCACGACCAGCGTGAGCTGGACCGGTTGCGACCGGGCATGTCGGTCATCGTCGAGATCAACGCATCGGGTAAGAAAAACGAAGGCGTGACTGCGAGGGAAAAGCCGTGAACGCCGTAGCTACAGCCGAAGTAGACGGGAGTTCACTATCGGTTCCGGCATCACAGCCGTTCAGGTTGCTCACGGTCAAAGCTAATCCTTACGTAGGCACCCTCGGAGTTTTTCTCGGAGCTGGTATCGCGACACTCTTTGGACGATTGTTGACGGTGGGATTGCCGGACCTGCGCGGGGCGCTAGGCCTCGGCGTAGATGAAGCGGCGTGGCTGCCGACTGCTTACAACATGGCGCTCATGTTTATGGGACCGTTTTCGGTCTACATTGGCGGCCTGCTGGGGGTCAGGCGCGTTCTCCTGTTTACAGCGCCCATCTTCATTGTTGCTTCGATCCTTTTGCCGTTGTCGCCAAATCTGACGGTGATGCTCGCGCTTCAAGTGATTGCGGGGATTTCATCCGGCACGTTTTATCCGGTGACAATGACGTATGCGCTGCGCAACCTCCCGCTGCGGTACACGATTTACGGTATCGGCGTTTACTCGATGGACATCCTGCCTGCGACATCGCTTGCCGTGCCGTTGGAGGCCTGGTTCACCGAGCACCTTTCGTGGCGTTGGATCTTCTGGGTTGGCGCGCTACTGACGACGCTTATGATGCTGTGTATTTACCGCGCGATTCCGCACCCTCCCCCGCGCACCGGTCCGAAGCCCGCGATAAATTGGCGAGGGTTTTTGTATTTCAGCCTGGGCTTGGGCTTGATCTATGGCGCGCTTGATCAAGGAGAGCGACTGGATTGGTTGGGATCAGGCGTGATCGTTGCAATGCTGGTGACCGGCGCGTTTCTGATCATCGCCGCAATAATTCGCCGGTGGGTGTCACCGAACCCGCTGGTCAATCTTCCGTACCTGAAGTACCGGAACACGCTGATCCTTGCTGCCACACTGTTCTCATTCCGTTTTGTGCTGCTCGCCATTGCCTTACTGATTCCAGCCTTTCTGGGCGCCGTACAGGGCTATCGACCGCTCGAAACGGGGCGCGTGTTGGCCTGGGGTGTTGTGCCGCAGCTATTTGTCGGCATCATCGCGGCGTGGCTGATGCGGAGTATGGATAACAGATTGATACTGGCCGCTGGTTTTGCAATGGTCGCCGTTGCCTGTTTGATGAACACTCAGCTTACGACCGCGTGGGCCGGACAGAATTTCTTAACTTCGCAACTGGTAATCGGCGCTGGACTGTCGGTGACGTTTGTTGCGATGGTCGGATCGATCGTTCAGCAGGCGGCTAACTCGGGCGCCATCTCAACACCGATAAATGCTCTGACTTATGCGGCGTTCATTCACAGCATCCGGCTTTTTGGAGGTGAGCTGGGAAGCGCCTTCATGCAGAGATTCATTACTGTGCGCGAACAATTTCACTCGAACTTAATCGGGTTGCATGTAGAAGCCGGCAACTGGCTGACGGATGAGCGACTGCGGTTGCTTACCGGCGGTGTGAGCGCAAATTCCACGGGCGTCGATGAAGCGCAGACACGTTCGGCCGCTGTTCTTGCCGGACAGGTCAGGCAACAGGCCTATGCGCTCGCATACACAGACGGCTTTGTGATCATCGCGTGGGTTTGCGTGGGAATCATTGTGCTGATAGCTTGCTTGAAACCGATGAAGATGTTTTTCGATACGCAATCACCGGAGGCTCCCGGTTAAGGCAGAGCAGGCTGCTGAGCAGTTATTCCGGACTCCATCGACCGAGTGTCGGTGAAATCACGAACCTAGGTTTGTAGTAACCGCGTAGCGGTGTCCTATCGATAGCTGCGGG
>DATLWF010000682.1:0-2034 GCA_035576605.1 Blastocatellia bacterium
CGGTGCGCGACGGGATGATGCTCGCGTGGAAGCGTCCGTAAGTGAGCGACGCGACATCGACGGTTGAAAGCTACCTCATGCTTTCAAGAGAATTGTTCGCGCCCGCTCATCAGGTGACCCTTGCCAGGTTACAAACAGTGGAAACCTGATACCGGCACGATCAATTTGTTGTAACCAGAGTGCACCCGCCAGCGTTTTGGCCAGTAGCGGAAATCTTATCAGGTTCTATCAGCTTCGGTTATAAGTCTCCGCGAAGATTCTCAGTACAATCCCCTAAGGAGTAAGTTTGATTATGAAGAGATCCCTGGTATTTCTGAGCTTGTGTTGTGTTTTGATGGTTGGCTTCTGGTCAGTGAGCGCAGCGCCGACGAACTTTGCTGCTACCTGGTCGCTGGACAAAGCAAAGAGCGAGGGTTTGCAAGGCCCGATGGCCAGTCTGGACCAAACGTGGGTGGTAACCCAGGATGCCAAGACGTTCACTGTTGAAGCATCATTCTCCGGCGGCGACCAGCCGAGGCCACCGCAAAAGAGGACTTACAATCTGGACGGCAGCGAAACGACCCAGGAAATGACAGGACGCATGCCGGGCAAGGCTGCCCTGAAAGCAAAGTGGCAGGATGATGGCAAGATCTTAGAACTGAGATCGGTGCTCAAGACTAACGTTCAAGGCAACGATGTCACCATAACCACCACCGAGCATTGGGAGCTTGCAGACGGCGGGAAGACCCTCAAGGTTCATCGCACTCAGGAAAGTCCGCGTGGTACGCAGGAAACCAAGCTCACCTTCGTCAAGAAGTAGGTCAGACGCAGACGGGCATTATTGCGCTTTTGAACTGAGCGTTTTGAAGCTCGCTTGCAATCTCCTCATGCCGCGAAGCCATCGATCATAATCGGTGGCTTTGCGGCTGAAGTATTCCGCTACCTCCGGGTGCGGCAAGACCAAAAACCGCTCCTCGTCTAGTGCCTTCACGACAGCATCGGCGACTTCTGAAGGCTCGAGCGCATTCGCCCTCAGAAACTCGCCCGGCCCGCCCGTCGAACTCCTCAGTAAATCGGTGTTCACACCTTGCGGGCACAGACACGAAACCTTTATCCCCGAGTCGCCGTGAGTGATCGAGAGCCACTCAGCGAACGCGACCGCCGCGTGCTTGGTCACCGAGTATGGCGCCGAACCGATCTGGGCCAGCAATCCTGCTGCCGATGCCGTCGCCAGAATGTAACCTTCGCCTCGCGCGAGCATGCCTGGCAATACGTGACGCGCAGCGTAAATGTGAGCCATCACGTTCACTTCCCAGATGCGCTGCCAGATCTCGTTGGGCTCGTCGGTGCCGCCTGGTGTGCCGATGCCCGCGTTCGAGCAGAACAGATCGATCTGACCGTAAGCCGCCGTCGCGCGGGCTACGAGATTGACGATGTCGCCTTCCACAGCGACGTTGGTCTTGATCGCCAGTCCGCCGATGTCTTTCGCCAGTGACTCTCCGCGCTCGGTGTCGAGGTCCGCGACGACAACGCCTCGTGCTCCTTCCGCGGCAAAGCGTTCGCATAGCGCTCGCCCGATGCCGTTAGCTCCCCCGGTTACAACTGCGACTCTGTCTTTGAGTTTCATTTTTCCTCGGAATAGGCATAGGACCTATAAGACCGATATGACCTATTCGTACTTCCTCAACTCGAGCTTTGCGATCGCCTCGCGGTGAACCTCGTCCGGTCCGTCGGCGAGCCGCAACGTGCGAGCGCCTGCCCACGCCGCCGCAAGTTCGAAGTCCTGGCTCACGCCGCCGCCCCCGCAAGCCTGAATCGCGCGGTCGATCACTCGCAAAGCCATGCTTGGCGCGATGACTTTAATCATCGCGATCTCGGCGCGCGCGGCCTTGTTGCCGACGGTGTCCATCATAAAAGCCGCCTTCAGAGTCAGCAGCCGCGACTGCTCAATTTCCATGCGGGAGGTAGCGATGTCCGCTCGAATTGTTCCCTGCGCCGCAATCGGCTTCCCGAACGCAACCCGTGAGCGCACTCGCTTGCACATCGTTTCAAGCG
>DATLWF010000683.1:0-11699 GCA_035576605.1 Blastocatellia bacterium
TGTGGAGTTCCCTTGTGGAGTTCCCTTGTGGGGTTCCCTTGTGGAGTTCCCTTGTGGAGTTCCCTTGTGGAGTTCCCTTGTGGAGTTCCCTTGTGGAGTTCCCTTGTGGGGTTCCCTTGTGGGGTTCCCTTGTGGAGTTCCCTTGTGGAGTTCCCTTGTGGAGTTGTTTGCGTCCGGCCCCTGGAGTCTTCGTAATCCATCTTACATCGGTATTATGGACATCATTAAGTTCGGCCCGCGCTAGTGTGCGTCAGACTGTTGCTCGATGAGATATGAATGGAGGATTGTTCGATGAGAACGTCACTGCTCAGTACCAGAATTCGTGTCCGTTCAAACATGCAAACGATGCGAGGTGTGCTGGGCCTCGCACTTGCTGCCCTGCTTCTGGCGTCAGTCCCGCTTAGCCTGGTGCGCGCCGCCAGCGGCGACCTTGATGCGTCGTTTGGCGCCGGTGGCAAGGTCGTCCTCGCGTTCCCCGGCGCTAGCGACGCGATTCGAGCAGTCGTGTTGCAAGGCGACGGAAAGCTTGTCGCCGTCGGGAGCGACGGCAGTGATTTCGCTCTAGCGAGATACAACAGCGATGGCTCTCTTGATGGAACCTTTGGCAGCGGCGGTCGAGTCACAACTGATTTCAGCGGAGGCATTGACCAGGCATTCGCCGTAGTGATTGACTCGAATGGAAACTCCGTCGTGGCTGGATCGGCTACCAACACCAGCACTATGAATCCGACGGGCACGGATTTCGCAATCGCTCGATACACATCCGCGGGCGCACTCGACGTCACGTTTGGCGTGGGCGGCAAGGTTGTTTCTGACTTCAATAATAACAACGATCAGGCCACCGCCATGAAGCTGGACGCAAATGGAAAGATCGTTTTGGCAGGTCGAGCATTCAGCCCGGGCGCGCCTCCTGCGACTCCCGGCACAAGCTTTGACTTCGCGGTTGCGCGCTACAACACCGACGGCTCTCTTGACCTTACGTTTGGAACGGGCGGCAAGACCACGACGGATTTCTTTGGGGGTTCCGATCAAGCAACGGCCGTTGCGGTGCAAGGAGACGGCAAGATCGTTGCGGCAGGTGTGGCGTCGAATTGTAATGTAGGAAACAACTTCGCGCTTGCTCGCTACAACACGAACGGCGTGCTCGACAGTGGTTTTGGCACTGCCGGCAAACTCACTACGGACTTCACCGGCGGTGATGACCGCGCCTCAGCCCTGGCGGTTCAAACCGACGGAAAGATTGTTGTCGCGGGAACCACCAATGACAGCACGAGTCCTTCGGGTGTGGGAGCGGCAAATCCGGCCTCGGTTGCGGCGGGCGGGTCGACGTTGCTCACCATTACGGCCAGTCCTGGTGCCAATCCGGCGAGCACCGGGATCAAAGTCACCGGCAATCTCAGCGCAATCGGTGGATCGCCGGTGCAGCAATTCTTCGATGATGGTACCCAGGGCGACGTAACTGCGGCCGACAACGTGTTCTCATTTCAAGCTAACGTGACTGGAGCGACCACCGCCGGCGCTAAGAATATCCCGATCGGTGTGACTGACAGTCAAACACGCACCGGGTGCGCGTCCATCTCACTTACTGTTACCACCGGGTCGGCTCCTGTCCGCGACGGCGCCTTCTCCGGGGTGCCAAATCAATCCGCGCCCCAGAGCCTGGGGTTGGACGACCCGCAAGCGATGGCCGTGGCTACTGCCAGCACGGGTAACGACTTTGCAATTGCGCGCTACGAGGCCAACGGGAACCTGGATACTGGTTTCGGCTCTGGCGGAAAGGTTTCAACCGACTTCGCAGGGGGAAGCGATCAAGCATTCGCGCTAGTCATCCAGACGGGCGGCAAGATAGTCGCTGCCGGCCTTGCAGCAAACGGCGCCACGGGAAATGATTTCGCGCTCGCCCGCTATGACGACACCGGGATGCTCGACGACGCCTTCGGCACCAGCGGCAAGATGACGACCGACTTTGCAGGAGGCAGCGACCAAGCGCTTGCCCTCGCTATCCAGCCTTCGGATAGCAAACTCGTAGCGACCGGCGTGGCCTTTAATGGAACGACCGGCAACGACTTCGCGCTTGCGCGCTACAGCGACGAGGGGGACATAGATACCGGCTTCGGCGCGAGTGGGAAGGTAACCACGGATTTTCCCAGCGGTATCGACATTGCGCGCGGCATCGCCGTGCAATCGAACGGCAAGATCGTGGTGGCTGGAGGTAACAACAATGACTTTGCTCTTGCTCGTCTCAATACTGATGGGAGCCTCGACTCAACCTTCGGGACCGGCGGCCTGGTAATTACTGATTTCTCCGGTAACAACGATCAGGCGTTTGCCGTCGCGCTCGACTCGAGCGGCAAGATCGTCGTAGCGGGATCGACGACGAGCGCGAGCACCGGTATCGACTTCGCCCTCGCCAGATACGACACCAACGGAAATCTCGATGCAACCTTTGGAGTCGGCGGGAAGGTTACCACGGCTGTCTCCGCTGGCGGCGAGTTTGACCAGGCCTTTGCCGTTGCTGTCGATTCGACCGACAGGATTGTCGCCGCGGGGATTGCGGTCGCCCCCGCTACGGGCAACGACTTCGCGCTGGTGCGTTACACCGGCACGGGAGCTCTTGATTTGACCTTCGGCACCGGCGGCAAAGTCACAACCGCCTTCTCAGCCGGTAGTGGAGATGACCGAGCATTTGCCGTCGCGATTCAGAGTAATGGCAAGATAATAGCGGCCGGGGCGAGCAATGGGTCCTCCGGCAGTGACTTTGCGCTCGCTCGGTACAACGGCGCCGACGGTAGTCTCGACGCGAGCTACGGCGTTGGCGGCAAGGTGACGACCGATTTCGCTGGGAGCACTGATCAGGCCCTTGCGGTAGCTATTCAAGCCAGCGGCAAGGTTATCGCAGTTGGACGAGCAGGCAACGGCGCCACCGGTAATGACTTTGGTCTTGCGCGTTATAACGCGGTTGGCGCGCTCGACCCAACCTTCGGCAACGGAGGGAAGGTCATGACCGATTTCGCGAACGGAGATGATCGCGCATTTGCGGTAGCTCTCCAGACCAACGGCAGGTTTTGCGTAGCCGGCGTCGCCGCGAACGGCGCTACTGGCAATGACTTCGCGGCTGCGCGGTACTTCTATGATGGCGCCCTTGATTCAAGCTTCGGCGCCGGCGGCAAGGTCATCACAACTTTCTCATCCGGAAACCGCGATGACCAGGCGTTAGGAGTAGCGTTCCAGAACGACGGCAACATCGTTGCTGCTGGGCGCGTTTTCAATAGCGTCACAGGTGTTGACTTCGGTGTTGCGCGGTACCTCGGAAACATCGGCGTCTCTGACCTCGACGGCGACGGAATCGCGGACGACCTGGACAATTGCCCGCACACCGCCAACGCAGCTCAGACCGACGCAGATGCAAACGGAGTCGGCGACGCTTGCGACAATCGAGCGCCCATCGCCGCCTGTCACAACGTAACAAAATCGGCAGATGCAGGATGTCAGGCAACCGTCGCCGGCTCAGAAGTGAACAACGGTTCCTCGGATCCCGACGGGGACTCGATCACTTTCAGCCTGAGTCCGGCAGGACCGTATTCGCTGGGAACGACTCCGGTGACTCTGACGGTGACTGATCATCCTTCGAGCCCGGATCGGGCGAGCAAGTCATCGACGTGTACGGCAACCATCACCGTAATAGATAGTACGGCTCCGATGGTGACCTGTCCTTCGAATTCGACTGTATCGTCCGGTGCCGGTTGCCAAGCCGCCATCCCTAACGTACTCACTGCAGTTGTCGCCTCGGACAACTGCACGCCGGGCGGTAGCCTGTTAAAAACACAGAGTCCGGCCTTCGGCGCGATCGTCGGCATAGGCCCGCACACGGTGACGGTCACGGTGACTGACGCTGCAGGTAATTCTAATACCTGCACTACTACGGTCACCGTTGTTGACACTGTGGCGCCTACCATCACCACCTGTCCTCCGGGACGAACTGTGCCGGCGGGGGCGGGTTGCCAGGGAACCATCCCGAACGTGGTCCCTGAAGTGGTCGCCACAGACAACTGCACGCCCGTGGCCTCGCTAGTTAAAACTCAGAGCCCTGCTGCGGGAACGGTTGTCGCAGTGGGCTCACACCCCATCACAGTGAACGTGGCCGACGCGTCGGGCAACATCTCGTCTTGTACGGTCGCCTTCAGTGTATTTCAATCGAGCGCCCCAGCGATCACTGTTTGTCCGGCGGCGAGAACCCTGCCGGTCAATGGAAGCTGCCAGGCGATCATTCCAAATCTACTGGGTGAGTTAACCGCAACGGATAGTTGCACTCCAGCGGGTCAGTTGCTCAAGGAGCAGAATCCGGCGGCGGGCGCGGTGCTTAACAACCCCGGTACCTACATAATCACCTTTACCGTAACAAACGCTAACGGTTTCAGCAGCACTTGCACGGCAGCAGTGACGTATGTCGACTCAACGGCCCCGACTATCACGTGCCCCGGCAACATAACGGTCACTGCTGCGCCAGGGAAGAAAACGGCGATTGTGAGCTACACAGTGACGGCGGCGGACAACTGTCTTCCGGCCACGGTCACCTGCACTCTCCCTTCCGGATCGAGCTTCGCTATCGGGACAACGCCGGTGAGTTGTTCGGCCAAGGATCCGTCGAACAACACAGCGAGTTGTGGCTTCACGGTTACGGTGAAGAAGAAATAACGGCCAGCCACGCTCTCAATAAGGTTGTCTTGAGAGTCGGAGAAACAGATGAACAACGTTGCGATATCAAGGATCACCCAGTTGCAGGTGCAATCGGATCTGAGCACGACGAAAAGCTTGCGCTTGCTGTTTACATTAACTGAACTGAAAAAGGAGAACAGAACCATGAAGCAATCGCGCTTACGTCGAAACGCCATGAGCGTCATAGCTATGATGCTTAGCCTACTACTCGTCAACCTGACTTATGCGGGTACCTCACCTAAGGGATCGGAAGGGAAGAACAATCCGCGTAGTGAGGCGACTTCCGTACCGGGTGCAAAAGCGCAGAGCGCGCAACAGCAATATGCGCCCGAGGAGCTCGAGTTATTGCGCATCAAGCTTCTCGAGATTGTCGACGCTGTGCAGGAGCTTGCTATTCTTATGGGTAACCCCGAATACATCAGCAGGCTCGACGCCTCCCGGGCTCACTTCGAGCACCTATCGGCGAAGGAGTTGAACTCATTCAGAGCGGTGTTGGATCCGTCGAGAATGAACCTCGGCCTGGCAGAAGCGCGAGCGACGATTGCTAAGGAGAGGACCGAGTCAGCAGATTCCTCTACGCAGAGCAATGTCCGCAGGAAGGGACGCAGTAATGGCTCCGTCAGTATCCAATCGGCGATAAATCCGCGTCCTAGCCCCGGTACGGTGTGCAACGGCCTGTTCGGTGCAGGCCGGCCTTCAGAAGATGCAATTCTTGCCGTAGAGGCGGTTTTTAATGCTGCTGAATTAGTGAAGGCTATCGCAGACAGGGCTTGTAACACAGTTCTGGTGGTTTTAGGGGAGGGAGGCAATTGTAGTGTGTGCTGTCTAGTTGTCGACGCAATTCTCCTTGTAGCAAAGCTCGCTAACGCAAAAGCCAAATCCTGTGACAACGAGTTTACAAAGAGGACCGTCGATGGGTCCTTCGATCGGCTGGAGAACATCCACAGCGATCTCGAGAGCAGCGTCGCGAACGATAACTCAAACAAGACGATGATCGTGAACAACGACAACTCGAACAAGACCGCGATCATTACCGAGGTGGACGCAAAAGCCGCGGTGCTCAGCTCTCAGATTAGCGCGGGCACAACCGAGATCCTCAACAAGGTGGAGTCGAAGGGCGACCAGATCATAAACAATGACAACGTCAACCGGACGCAGATCATTAATAACGACAACACCAACACGGCGAACATCATCACCAACGACAACGCCAATAAGACGATGATCATCAACAACGACAACGCAAATTTTGCGGCGACGATCAACGAGCTGCGCGCCCTGGGTTGCGATGTCATTCGCTTGCTCACCACACCGGACGGTCAGCGCTCTTCAAGCATCGCTTCCTGCTCGGGAAAGCCCGGATGGCCGTATAGCTGGAACAAGGCTAACAGCGCCACAGTCTCGACGACGAGCCTCAGGGCTCCCGCGCTTGGCGACGCTTTCTCGAATGAACGAGCACAGGACGGCGTCCCCATTCTGCCCATTATGGGAACGGTGACCATGGAGAGTCATTTGCTGGCGGGCAAGCTTGTGCCCACCTATTACCTTCCGGCTAGCAAGGGAGGCTTGATCGAGCAGGTGAAGCTGATGGTCTGGAACACAATCGAGTCGCAGACCGAACTAAAGATAGCGAAGGACGAGACATCGCGGGCGAGAGTATTCGCCCAGGAGGCCGACCGTTTCTTGTCAGCTAGGAATTACGTCGAAGCCTATCGACAGTACTGCCTCGCCTATCAGACCCTAGTCCCAGCTAATTGATCCGCCGATCGTTTTCCTGTCGGACTCATGATTCCGAGTGGAGCGGTTGGTCTGTCGATCAGCCGCTCCCCGGATTCTCTTCCGTTGCCTTTTTCTCGACCAATAGAATCTCCTGACATCTAAGTGCTTTGTCAGCTGCACGGGGCTATTCACCCACACGGGTCAAGTCGAGGTACGCCCCTGTCATAGCGGGAAACTGCGGCATCAGCAGCGCCTTTTTGAAAATCAGAATCGGACTCAGCGTCCCCACGACCCTGCCGCTGCCATCCGCACTCACGACCGGCAACATCTCTATGCGCTCAAGTAGAAACAAGATCACTGCGTCAGTCACGCTCTGGCTCTCCAGGATGGCAGGCGGATTCTCCCGCATGAAGTCGATTACCCGAGTATCAAGCGGTGGCAAGCCGCGAATTGCCTCATACAACTCTTCCCTCCCGCAGTAGCCCCGCAAGACGCCTCTCTGGTCGGTCACCGGATAGCCCGGGTGTCCGCCATCGAAGCGCTCCATTGCCTCCACGAGAGAGCTGTTCGCCGATAGAGTCTCAGGGGGACTCATTACCTCGGCGACTTTGACCGAGGTGAGGAGGGGATTGTCTTTCACCATTGTCATTAAGCCCTCATACCCTTTGAGTGCCGCCGAAGCCCGCTGCAATTCCTTACGCACCTCCGTATCGAACTGCGCCAGGCGCTCGAAATCGTCGCGGCGGAGGGTTAGTAAATCGAGCGGGGTCTCTGCCTTGACAGACACCACATGCGCGCCTTGCCCACCGGGCAAGAACGCATCGGCGCCAAAATGATCGCCGGGCTTGAGCAGGGTGACCGCCGGGGAAACTTCATCCAGATAGACACTGGCAGTTCCCGATTCGATGGTAAAGAAATTGCTTGCCGGCTCACCCTTGTGAAAGACAAACTCGCCCGGGGCGTAGTGAGCCAGTCCCACCCCACCGGTGCGCGACGTTTGTAATTGGACGATGTCAGGAGGGAACAGCGCCGTCCAAGTCCAATCGACTACCACCTCCAATTTACGCGCCAGGCTTGGGAGTTTGCTCAGATAGATGCCCCGCCATAGTACCCAGGCCATGAATCCTGAGAGCCGGATGCCGAGGATCTCTGCGACCGCCGTGCGATTCCCCAGTGACGCGAGGATGCCGAGCACCCTGAAGGAAAAGGGTCTGGTGGGTTGTCCTTTGAAGCTACACGCCAGATTTGCCGCAAGTTGTTTAGCCTGTCGCATGGCGAATTGCGCGGTGGGCGGGCTCGGTTTTTGATTGAACGCGTTTGGAATAATCGCGCAATCGCCGATCGCCCAGACATTCGTGGCGCCTGTCACCCGCATGTCAGGGCCGGTAACCAGACGGCCATTCTCCAGCGGCAGGCCTAGTTGTTGAATCAGCGGGTTGGGCGACGTCCCGACGGTTGACACGACCATCGCGGCTTCGAGCAACTCCCCGCTCTTCAGCCGCACGCCTGCGGCGGTGATTTCCTGCGCACCAGTGTTCAGGCGCACATCAACACTGGCTTGACGCAATTTGTTACAGGCGAATTTCGAGAGCGAGAGGGCCTGCAATTCCGGGATCAGGCGGTCGCCGTGTTGCAACAGAGTGATGTGCGGCCGCTCATCCCGGAGTGTAGGATAGTAGCGACCCGCCTCACTCACGAGTTCCGCCATCGCGCCGGCCACCTCTACGCCGCTAAGTCCTCCGCCGATCACCACAACATTGAGCAACCGCCTCCGTCGCACGGGATCGGTTTCGACAGCCGCTTGCTCCAGTCGCGCAATCAAATCATTGCTCAGAAAGATCGCATCGCCGAGCGTCTTGAGCGGGTAGGCATAAGCCGCGAGGCCGGGCATCAGGTTCATGTTGACGACCGAGCCGCAGGCCAGGACCAGGTGATCATAGGTAAGCGAGCCGCCTTCGCCGCCCGCGCCGACATACCTGAGCCGATTGCCTTGCAAGTCGATGCCGGTTACCTGCGCCGTCAGCCATGTCGCCCGTCGCACCATTTGGCGGCCGGCGACGACAACGTGCAAAGGGGAGAGCGAGCGCCCGACCACCTCGGCAAGCATTGGCGTGAAGACGAAATGATTCTCGCTGCTGATCAGCACGATCTCAATCTCGGAAGAAAGTTTCCGCTCCAGGTGCTGCGCGAGCGTCACGCCGCCGAACCCGCCGCCGATGATAATTACCCTTCGTTTACTCATACTTTGATCTTCTCCCTTGCTGGATCCGATCGCTGCCGTGCCGGCCCGACCTCTTCACCGTGCCCATGGCTTCCCGAAAACGTTTACTGAGGGGAGGAATAAATGAGCCTCTCCTAGGTTGCTCTCTGGAGGTCTTGCAATTCGTGCCTACAGATAACGCTGAAAGACTTCAACGGATCGTCTCTCTTTTCAGCGCTCATCCGAAGTTGTTCAGCCGATAGATTGTCAGCGCCATACTGCCTGACGATTCGATCGATGATCTTCTCGGCTTCCCTAATGACCTGCTCAGAAGCGAAAAGCCGAATGCGGCTCGAGACCGCGTAAAGTGAGACCACCCCCGCAAGCTCCGCGTCGTCGTCGTCGATACGGTGCGTGGCCGACGCCGCATAAAGTGTGGAAGCCCGCTCTATGAACTCAGAATAGGTAGTCTCTCGCTTGGCGATTTCCCGTTGTAAGAGATCGCGCCGCTGCCGGCTTCGTTCACCTACCCAGGTGCTAGCCAATGACGCAAGACCCCCGACGAAAGCACCGGTGATGGCCGCCAAAGCGCTTGTTACTCCACCGTCCATACCCACTTCACTCCCTTTCATCCGTCATTCTGTCGTCATCTTTCCATGCCTTTGCTCACCATCTCTTTGATGAAGGCCGCCAGCATCAGTCTCCTGTAGCCAGCGCCTCTCGCTGCGGTTTCGCTTCCGCCTCGACCTGCTCCGCCGGGCCGGTGGCTTCCCACTTAATCAGTTTGAGATCGAGGACGAAGATCGAATAGATCACCGGCACCAGCAGCAATGTAATGAACGTCGCGACCATCATCCCGCCCATCTGCGCGTAACACATCGGCTCCCACAGCGGCCCGCCGTGCATCGCCAGCGGGACGAGTGCAAACACCAGGGCGAGGACTGTGATCATCACCGGGCGCAGCCGCATGATGCCCGCATCCAGCACCGCCTCCTTCAGCGGCTCGCCTTCTGCGTGCTTCTCTTCAATGAAGTCGAAGAGCACGATGATATGACTAACGATCAGGCCGACCAGGCTGATGATTCCCAGGAAAGCCATGAACCCGAAGGGCGTGTCCATAATCCAGAGGGCCAGCAGCCCGCCCGCGATCCCGTACGGCACCGCCGCAAAGACGACGAACGGTTTGATGGCATTCCTGAACTGATAGACGAGGCTCAGATAGATCGCGACCAGCGAGATCATCAGCACGACCGTCTGATTTTTGAAGCCCTTGACCTGCTCCTCTTCCGACCCGCCGAAATCCATGTGGTAGCCGGAGGGGAGCTGAGCGGCAAAAGCCGTCAACTGCGGGCGGGCGACGCTTACGATCTCAGACGGTAAGTGACCGGGTTCGGCCATGCAGGACACGGTGATCGTGCGGAATTGATTGCGCCGACGGACCTTCTCAGTCTGCATCCCGTACACGACCGACGAGACCTGCCGGAGCGGCACCTTCTGTGCGCCCTGCATGGAATAAACGTACAGATTCTGCACGTCGGCCAGTTGCGCGCGTTCTTCCATCCGCAGTCGCGCCACGATCGGGATCTGCTTATCGCCCTCGCGCAGCACCGTCACCTTGCTGCCGCTGATCCCCGTCGCCGAGGAAGCGGCCACGTCAAGGTTAGTGATTCCTGCCACGTTCGCGCGGTCGGAATTGGTTTCGAGCTTGACGGTAAAGATATCCTCTCCCCAGTCGTCGCGGACGCGCTGGGCGTATGGAGTAGCGCGCAGAATATTTTTCACCTTCTCCGCCTCCTGGCGCAGCGCGACCATGTCGGTGCCGGAGATACGGATTTCGACGGGCATCGTGATGGGCTTGCCCGTATCGAGCTGCCGCACATCGACCCGCGCGCCAGGGACCCGCTCGTCAAGCGCCCTCTGCAGGGGGCCGATCAGATGGTTGGTGTCATGCTTGTCTTTGACTTCAATTATGACCTGCGCGTAGTTGAGCTGCTGCAGCTCGGGCGAGACCGAGAACCAGAACCGCGGGCCGCCACCCCCGGCGAAGGTGGTCAGGGATTTCAGGACCTCACGCGGCTTGCCGGCCTTTTCTGAGTGCTCCTTGCCGTATTCTTCGGTCACCTCGCGCACCACTTCCTCCGCACGCCGTGCGGCTTCGTTGGTGGCCGAAAGCGGCGCGTCTTCCGGCAGCCACACGTCAAGGTAGGAAAGGTAAGAAAGGTCTTTCGGGAAAAAGTCGGTTTTGAGTTGGCTGGCCGCCAGTCCGCAAACCGCCAGGAAAATGAACGAGCCGAGCAGCACCTTCCAGCGGTGATTGATCGCCCATCCGCCGACCCGGTAATAAAAGGCCGGGAATCCTTTTTTGCGCCGCTCCTCAATCGGAGGTTGGAGTTTTGGCCTTAGCAAGAAATAACTGATGAAGGGGATGAACGTCATCGCCACGATCAACGCCGCCACTAAAGAGCACGTCAGCACGATCGGCAGGCTGTATAAGAATTCGCCCGTGCCCCCCGGTAGAGTCAGGAACGGCAGATAGGCGACGATGTTCGTGATGGTGGCGAAGATGATCGCCGTCATCAGTCTTGTCGGCCCCAGCCAGGCGGCGATGAGCGGCGGCAAACCCGCCCCCAGTTGGTTCTTAATCGCGTCGCCGGAGACCACCGGCACGTCCACCAGCAGGCCCAGCGCAATAATCAGCGTCGCGATGGACACCTGCTGGAGATCGATCCCCAACATGTGCGCCATCCCGAAGGTCATGAAGAGCGTAATCGGAATCGCCAACCCCATCAGCAATGCCGAGCGCCAGTCCCAGAAGCCGATGACTGAGACGATCACCACCAGGATGATCGCCTCGTAGAGGCTGTTCATGAACAGGTCCACATTCTCCGTGACCTGCCGCGGCTGGTCGGAGGTGCGCGCCATGATCAGGTCGTCGGGCAGCTGTTTCTTTACTTCAGCCAGCTTCTGATCGATGCTTTCACCGAATTGACCGATGTATCCGTCCTTCCGCATCTGGACGGCGACCGTGATGGCGCGGCTGCGTTGCAAGTTTCCCTGCGGGTCG
>DATLWF010000684.1:0-2117 GCA_035576605.1 Blastocatellia bacterium
TGGTACACTTGCTTTACCCCCGGCAAGATCGAGCATCAGGAAAACAATGTCGAGAAACAATCCGAACGAGTCTGATCCAGAGAGCGCGATCATAGACGCCGATTTGCTGGTCAAGTATCGAATGGTCAATCGCGCAATCGAGACGCTCGAGCGGGCGATCGACAGCGCGCCGCGGCACATCGGATTGCGAGAAAAGCTCCGCGAGATCCTTATCGACGCCGGCCGTCGCGACCAGGCAGCTCAGCATTGCCTGGCGCTGGCGAGCCTTCACATCTCGGGAGGGGACGTCGAGAGTGCTAACGAGAGACTGCTTGAAGCAAAGCGTCTTGATCCAAGGGTCTCGGTCACCGGTCAGCTTCGCGATGTTCGCCAAACGGAGGCAGCTCCACAGCGCTCGCAGAAGATCCTGTCGGGAAATCTTGCCGACGTGAATCTGTTCGACATCATCCAGATCATCGAGAATAGTCGTCTGACCGGGCTGCTCCAGGTTACGTCATCGGCGGCCTTTGGGGAGATACATTTTGACGAAGGCCTTGTGGTCGGAGCTAAGTCCGGAATGGACTTCGGCAGGAAAGCCCTGGCTCTCTTTGCAGGAGCGGGAGACGGCACCTTTGAGTTTGAGAAGACAAGCGAAGCGTACGACCGGACTATTCAGACTACGAGCAACACTGCCCTGATTCTGGACATGCTTCGGATCAAGGACGAAGAGGATCACGGGCTCGGCACGCTGGACACACTTCAGTAGCCCTTAATACAGGATCAATAATATAGGCCCTATTCGACCTATAGGACCTATATTCAATTCCTATTGCTTCGTGGCCGGCTTTGTGGCAGCGGTTGCGACCGGGTTTGCCTTGTTGTACTCAATGATGAAGTCTTGGGTGATGTCAGAGCGGGGGTCGAACCAGACCACTACGCCCGACTGGAGTGCGTTCGAAATGTCCACCAGCATCACGATTCCGCGTTTTGCAGTGTAGTCCTCGGCGAACTTGCCGAGCTTACCGGTTATCGGCTCGAACGCCTTGTCGCGAGCTCGGCCCGCATCGGCTTCCAGGTCTTCCTGCTTGCGCTTATAGTCGCGCTTCATGGTCTCGAGGTTTTCGGTCATCTCGGCCACCTTCGCCGGAGTCAGAACACCGCTTTGGGATTTCAGGGTCGTTTCGAGCGCGTTGATTTTGTCATTCAGGGTTTGAACCTCTTTCACGCGTCCCTCGAACTGACGGTTCAAACTTTCGATCTTCGCCTTGAACTCTTCAACCTTCTCCTGAAAGGCAGCAGTGTTGATTACGGCTATCTTGCCCTTCGGAAGCAACGCCGGGGCCGGGGGAGCGCCTGGTCTGGGTTGTTGGGCGAGAGCCGAAACGCCAACCAACTGTAACGCGAGCGCTGCAAGTGCGAGCTTAAATACTTTCATTATTGACTCCTTTCCTCGCGTCATCAGGGTCTGCCGGGCGGCTTAGGTGTGGGCTTAACCGGTTGCGCGGCAGGCGGCGCTGCAGAAGCGGGCGCGCCACCCGGGACTGGATTCGCCTTGTTATATTCGGCGATGAAATCGTCGGTGACGTCCGAGCCCGGATTCCAGTAAGCCAGGGTTCCCGTCTGGGCCGCCCCCGCCAGATTAATCACCAGGATGATATTGCGTTGGGTCGCGTAGTTATTCAGGAATTGATATAGCTTGTCGCGTATAGGCTGAGTTGCCGTACCAATCGTTCGATCGTATTCAGCCTTCAGGTCTTCGTAATCGCGAGTGCCTTTGGTCTTCAGTTGCGTGTAGTTGTACTGCATCTCCTGAAGCTTGTCGGGCGCGAGCGTCGGCCCCTTGACCTGGATGTCGTTCTCCATCTGCTTCAGTTGAGTCTCAATCGTCTGAAGCTGCTGAAAGCGGCCCTGAAACTGCTTATCGACCTGATCGTATTTCTGTTTCAGTTCACCAATCCCGCCGGGGAATGCTTGAGTGTTTACAACTGCGATCTTGCCTTCGGGCAGTGCAGCGCCGACTCCTGCCTGTGTAGCTTGCTGCGCCGAAGCGTTTGTCGTGACTGCTACCAGTAGTGCTGCTGCAAAAGCAGCCAACCTGAATTTGAACATAGATGCTCCTGTCTTCTCCTGATTGAGCC
>DATLWF010000685.1:0-12652 GCA_035576605.1 Blastocatellia bacterium
TGACGGCCGTAAAGCAAGAGCATGGCGAACTCATACACTGAAGCGTTCCTGTATATGAGACTCGTCGCCATCAGCTTTGCCGTTATGAAGCTGTACGAGCGTTCCTCCGCAGGCGCCGCTCCTCGCACCGAAACCATTGGATATTGAGGAGGGGCGGCCGCGGGATGCCCCTAAACGTTCGAATGAGCGTTCATCCCTTACTTGAGATCAATTTCTCTTCTACACCTGATTGTTCCTGCGCGCCCCGATTGATCACTTCGCGAATCGCTGCTTGTGGTTTGTTGTTGACTCTCACAAAAGTCCGACCCGTGTACTCTCCCAGGATCCCGAAGAACAGCATTTGGATCCCGCTTAGAACCAACAGCGCAACCATAAGGGATGCCCAACCCACTGCGTTCGGAGAGAAATCCTCCGGAAACAATAGCCGGTACAGTACGACCAACACCGCGAGCAAGAGCCCAAGCGTCGCGAACCCGAACCCGAACCAGCTCACCAGCCGCATCGGCCGTGCCGAAAAGGAAAACGCCAGTCGCGCCCAAACTCTAAGCGATTTCCAAAACGTGTAAGTGCTGCGTCCGGCGTAGCGCGGATGATGGTCAACGGGAATCTGCGAAATCCTGGACGTGATTTGAAACAGCAGACCGTCTATATACGGGTCGGGACCGTCGTACTTGCAGATCATCTCGACCACTTCTTTGCGAATGATCTTGTAGGGCGAAAGATAGACGTCTTTAGGTTTGTTGATCACCCACTCGGCAAACTTGCCGTTGAACCAACTGCCCAGGTTCTTCCACAGCTTCTGCTGCTTCACACCGAAGTCTGCGTAGACGGCGTCGGCGCCCTCTTCGATCTTGTCGAGAAGCGCCGGGAGATCACGAGGATGATGTTGGAGGTCATCATCCATGATCGCGACGTACTTTCCGCGCGCCAGCCGGAGCCCGGTGATGATGGCATTGTCCTGGCCGAAGTTGCGCCGCAAGTCTATGCCTACGACCTGAGGGTTGCTCCGGCAGATCACTTCGATAACGGCCCAGGAGTTGTCGGGAGAACAGTCGTTGACCAGCACAACTTCATAGTCGCGATTTGTCGGATTGAGAGCTTCGGCTACGGCTTCGATCAACGCTTCGAGACAGTCTTCGCTTCGATAGACCGGAACGACTATTGAGAGGTCAGGTTGAAGCGCGTGATCGGCAGTGTGCATCGAGTCGATCATAGTCACAGTTATTGTTGTTGTCGACCAGGTGAAGCCGCGTGCGAGTGTTCGAGAAACTCCGACAAACATCTTACAACTCGCATCTGTTCGTCTCTGCTGATGTCAGGATAGAAAGGCAACCGCAAAAGCCGCTCGCTGAGGTCCTCGGTGAGCGGGAGATCGCCCTGCCGATAACCCAATGTTCTTCCCATCACGGAGGTATGCAAAGGCACATAGTGAAAGACGGCGCTGATCCCGTTTTGCTTGAGATGCGCCATCAATCCGTCTCGCGTTTTCCCGTCGCCGAGCAACACATAGAACATATGGTAGTTAGTCTCGCAACCCTCCGGCGTGCGCGGAATGCTTAGCAACTCTCGCTCCTCCAAAGCCGACAGGTTTTCCAGATAGAACCGATACACCTCGCGCCGCCGAGCAGTGATCTCGTCCATAGCTTCCAACTGTGCTAACAAAAAGGCGCAGGCGATCTCGGCTGGAACAAACGAAGAACCGACGTCCACCCAGGTGTACTTATCGACTTCGCCTCGGAAGAACTGGCTTCGATTCGTGCCCTTGTCGCGGATTGTCTCCGCGCGTTCGACGAACTCGGCCGAGTTTATACATAGCGCTCCGCCCTCGCCGCTGACATAGTTCTTGGTATCGTGAAAGCTGTAAGCTCCCAGATGACCGATCGAGCCGAGCGCCCGGCCGTTGTAAGTCGCATTAACGCCTTGTGCCGCGTCTTCCACAACGACGAGCCGGTGCTTCTCGGCGATTGCCATGATTCGCTCCATGTCACACGAGACTCCGGCATAGTGCACAACGAAGATCGCCTTCGTGCTCGCGGTGATTCTTTCCTCGATCAACCGTTGGTCGATGTTCAAAGTGTCGGGGCGAATATCGGCGAAGACCGGCTTCGCTCCTGCGCGGAGGACGGCATTAGCGGTTGAGACGAAGGTGAATGACGGCATTATCACCTCGTCACCGGGCTTCAAGTCGCACAAGATCGCGGCCATTTCCAACGCCGCGGTGCACGAAGAGGTCATCAGCACTCTGAGTATCGAAAAGCGATCTGCGAGAAACTCAGCGCACCTGCGTGTGAAGTAACCATCGGCGGCGATCCCGCCATTGGAGATTGCGCTTGCGATGTATTCAAGCTCCTTTCCGGTTATAAAAGGCTTATTGAAGGGGATCTTTGGCTGCACGCGTGACCTCAGTTCTCGTTTCTAGATGCTACTTAGTCATTTGAAGTGGGCGCCGGTTTTGCAATCGACATTCTACAATGGCGATCTTCGCTTACCAAAAGTCAGATGGCGGATCCCAACAGGAAAATGGATGGACTGGCTTGATATCGAGTCGGACAGAAGGTTAACAGCGGTGGTTTTTATTACGCCAGCGAGCCGAGCGGTTAATTGCAACAAAGTCAAGCCTGACGCCTCGTCTGCTCGAGTCCCGGCTGTGTTCGAGCCAGAATCTTGCGGCGGCTTGCTGCCGCGGAAGATATTGAATTCGGACGCGGCCCCGCACGAATTCTCAAGGTATTGTTAGACGGGTATTGAAACTCGCAGAGGTATTCGGTCTACTATTGGCTCCGCCGTCCCCTCTTAAGGATTTGAACTTCTGATTCGAGTTGTTTCACTCTCCGTTCTAAATCTGCAAGGCGCTCCTCCATCCCAGAGTTTACCGAACTACTCGCACTTGAGGCTTCACCGGCTCTATCCCCGATCAACTCGCGAACCACCGCTCCGCGTACAAACACCACCAAACCAGTTGCCACAGCAGTCTCGCTCACCTGTAAGGTTATAGTGTGGCGCCCATAGGTTATCTCAGTACGCTGGCCTTGAACTGTTACAGCTTCATCGAAGCGTTGCACTCCCCTGCCGTCGATAGCGATGGCGCCGTTGGCGGGGCTGGCAAACGAGGCGCTGACCTCTATAAACTCTGGTTTCTCTTTATATCTCGGATTCTCATTTGTCTCATGCGATACCTCGATAGTGAAAGAGACTTTCTCTTTGATGGTCCGCTTGCCCTTAATTAACTCAATACGAATATCGGCCAGGGCGCTGGTTGAAAAAAGCAGCAAGAGGGCTGCTATAGAAACATAGCGGATTGAGTATTTCATGTGATTTAGTGACTCCTTTCGATCTAATGTTCGATTTCCGGCCGAGCTTATCAGGTATTGGCATCCTAAAGCCAGTCTGGCAAGCCTATGAGCGGAGCGCTTGCTTACCAAAGCCTTCTGGACCTGACGACAAAACAGAATCAAGCAAGGATGTGGGACACGACGGAGTAGAAGCCAGGAAAAGCGCAGTGGTTAAGACATAGATCCTCGCAACGTACCATCCTCATTTTTCGTGTCTCTGCTCAGCTATGTTAGACCGGCATCAAGTAGCACATAATATTAGGCTCGGAATATTAGGCTTGGAATATTAGGCTTGGCGTTCAATCTTGACAGACCCCAAAGATGCTATAGAGTTAAAGCTCCCCTTGTTCCCGTACCAGCGTTAGTCGTTCGATAACAACCGAGCCCAGCAGGCGCAACTTCACCGGCGTCCTGCGCTGATAGAGTTTGGCTTTTATTCTGACGTGCCCCCGCATACAATCTCCCGAGTGTTTTGTCCTCGGATTGTTGTTCGCATTGCTTTTGTAAGGAGATTCGCAATGAAGAGTTTCACCCTCAGGATTTCGCTCGCCGCTTCACTACTTATTCTGTTGTCGCTCGTGGGAGCGTTGCCGACTCGATCAGACAGCGGCCGAGCACAATTCAATCGACAGTCCGAGGATCGCCCGACCAAGGGACCCGCACGACCTGGCGTTAAGCAGCTCTCTTATCGAAGCCCGGGCGCGACCCACAAGTTGATGCTTCCCAAAGATGACGCTGAGATCGAACAACGGCTGCTGTCCTCTCGCTCCGCGCGCAAGTCGAAAAAGTACGGCGCGTACTCGCTAGTCGAAGTCACCGAGGCTGAGCTTAGCTCTATGGACGCGTCCACGCTCGAGGGCGCGAATCTCAGAGACGACCTGAATCTGGTGATGCTCAAGCAAGGCCAGATCGACACGATGGGGCCGGAACCGATAATTGGCAGTGACCTTCGCCAAACCGAGACCGCTTCGCGCGCGCTTCATTTGGTCCAATTGTTTGGGCCTCCGACGCCCGAGTCTCTGGCTGCGCTTACCGCGACCGGCGCAAAGGTTGTTGGCTACGTTCCTAATAACGCTTACCTGCTATGGACGACTCGCACCGAGCGCCGGCAGCTCCACGCGCTTAGGCAGAGTCCGGATGGCTCGAGCCTCGTTCAATGGGACGGGCCATACCATCCAGCTTACAAGCTCGACCCGCACATCAAGCTCGATTCGGTTGAACAGATATCGATATCGATCGCGATCCTCGACAGTCCCGAATCGGACAACACCATCTCACTGGTGAAGTCCATCGCAAACAAGGTGCTGATGCCCGAGTTTCGTGCGGCGGGAGCTGTGCGTATCAAGGTCCTGGCTGAATCGTACAGGTTGAAAGAGCTGGCGCAGGCGCCTGATGTGCTGGCTATCGAGCCCTGGTCCCCAATGAGGCTTATGGACGAGCGCGCCGATCAGATAGTGGCTGGCGCGTTGTCGTTCGATACGGTGAACAACATTCAGGTCAGCCATCCGACCGGGCCCGGCTACCTTGCGTTCTTGAGCTCGCTGGGGTTCAACGCGGATTTTGACTTCGCGGTTGACCTGGGAGATACGGGTCTCGACAGAGGATCGGCGGACGCAGCCAGTTTACATCCGGATTTCCTGAATGCCGCAGGCGCCTCACGCATCGCTTACCTGCACGACTTCAGTCAAGACTCTCATCCGGGCGATCCAACCATACTTCCGACGCACGATGCGTTGGGGCACGGGACGATCAATGCGTCGCTAATGGGCGGCTTCAACAACAAGTCTGAGAGTGCTTTTGCAGACGCGCAGGGCTTCGGGTATGGACTAGGGATAGCCCCGTTCGCGCGAATCGGTGTTTCCAAGCTCTTCCCCGACAGCAGGAGCAGCAGCACTTTCTCGTATACCCAATTCATCTCAGAGGCCTATCGCGCCGGTGCACGCTTGTCGAACAATAGCTGGGGCGGCTGCACGCCGGATTTCTGCAATTACTACAGCGACGATACGCAAGTGTTCGACGCGTTGGTGCGTGATGCGGATTTCAACACTCCAGGAAATCAGAGTATGTCGATCTTGTTCGCGTCCGGAAACGACGGCGATATCAACAGCCCGTCGGTATCGATTCCCGGCACGGCGAAGAACGTCATCACAGTTGGAATCAGCGAGAATGTGCGGGGCACCGAAACCGATGGTTGCGGTGTGAGAGGGCAAGACGCCGACAACGCGCAAGACGTGGTTTTCTTTTCGGGCTACGGGCCGGTGCAAGACGGCCGGGCCAAGCCCGACCTCGTGGCGCCTGGTTCGCACATGGAGGGCGCGGCTTCGCAGGACAAGCTCTACGCAGGTGGCGGCGTTTGCAATAAATATTTTCCGGTCGGACAGACGCTCTACACGTGGTCGTCGGGCACCAGTCATTCAACACCATTGGTGACCGGCGGCGCCGCGCTCGCCTTTCAATGGTTGAAAACAAACTTTGGCGCGGAGCCCAGCCCGGCGCTCGTCAAAGCGTTCCTGCTCAACTCGACGAGTTATCTAAATGGGGGATTTGGTGGTGACAGCCTGCCCGGCGCGCATCAGGGATGGGGCTTGCTGAACCTGGGCCGTACGTTTGAATCCACCAGCCGCATCATCTACGACGAATCGCCGTCGAGGACCTTCACGGAAAGTGGCGGCGCGCCCTTTGAAGCAACCGGCGTGATAGCGGACTCGACGAAGGAGGTTCGAGTGATGCTGGTGTGGACCGATCCGCCAGGGAGTTCGGTGACGAATGCGCCTTATGTGAACCAACTCAATCTTGAGGTGATCGTTGGCGGCGTAGTCTACAACGGCAATCATTTTGCGGGTCAGTACTCGACGGTAGGCGGTCAGAAAGACTTCAGCAATAACGTGCAAGGCGTCAGGCTTCCAGCCGGAACAACGGGCCCAATTGTCATTCGCGTGCGGCCGACGATTATCGCCGGCGACGGAGTGCCCGGGAATTTCAGCCCGCTCGATCAAGACTTCGCATTAGTCGTGTCGAACGGGCGCGAGACTCCGATACCGGTATTGGCGGTGGACCCGGCAGGAGACGTGGCGGCGGGCGTGACCGTCCTGCATTCGGACGGGAAGAGCGACGCCTCACTGATCTCGGGCGAGTCGGCCAGAATCACCGTGACCGTTAGAAACCAATCGCAGACGACAGCGGCAACCATTCAGAGCGCGGCGCTCTCGCTGGGCAGCACTCAGAGTTCGTCGACATTCAGCGAGATAGGAGCCGGTCAAACTGGCGCCAACGCCTCGCCTTTTCAGATTCAAGTGCCTTCAGGCTTGCGCTGCGGTTCGGTTGCAAATCTACAACTGCAGGTGGACACGAGCGCAGGCCGCTTCACGCTTCCTGTTCGGGTTCAGGTCGGGCGGTTCAGCCAACCGGGCGGGCCTGCGGAGCGATTGCTCTTCGACGATGTCGACAACGGCGGCGTGAAATGGAAGCGGAAAGGCGGGTTCGACTCGATCCAGGGTCCCGCAAAGAGCGGCACGATGTCCTACCATGCCGAGGATGCCGGGAGGGAAAAGAACGAGAGTCAGCTCTCCCAGCTTTTCATGAAAAAGGTTGTTACCATTCCCGATAACGCCGGTCAGGTGCGGCTGTCATTCTTCCACATCTTTAACTTTGAACCGGGGTTTGATGGCGGGGTGCTCGAGCTTTCGACCGACGAGGGCGGTACCTGGCAAGACGCCGGACCATTGGTCCTGGTTGGCGGGTACGATGGCACGTTGACCGACGTCTCGAATAATCCGCTGGGCAGTCGGGCCGCGTGGACCTCGCGTGGAAAGCCCGGAGTGTTCAGCCAGGTGGTAGTCGACTTAAGCGCCTTTGCTGGGAAGAGGGTGAAACTCAGGTTCCTGGCCGGCTTCGACGATGCCGCCGGGATTCTACAGGGATATACCGGCTGGTTCATCGATGACATTCAGGTCACGGCAGTGATGTATTCCTGCGGGCAGTCGCAAGCCAACAATGACGCGGATGAAACGGCGGAGAAGCAGCAGAGCGGTCGGCCTCCAAGACGCGGTCTTCCCCGCATCGAGTAGGGGTTGCGCGGCGTTGCGGTGTGGGAGATCTGCCAGCGCCGACAGAATTCGGCATAAGGTATTACTCCACTACTCTGAATTCTTAACTAGAGACACGTGCATGCTTTTGTGCTAATATTCGGGCCTGGGATAATGAAACGGTCTCGGCTGAAAGGTCCGAGACCATTCTCTTCTTCTATTGAAAGCCCCCAAACAGACTTAGGAGTTAAGGACGCGGCGATCGCAGGCGCGCGTAGTGTCACACCACAAGTAGGTTTGGTTGGAACGACCCCCGAGACTCATTAAGCAGGTTTGGTCGATAGTTGAAGCCACGTCCAGCATTCGCGCACGCGTGCCGAAGCATGCTGAGGGAGAATCAGATGGCAACCAGAATTCTATTAGCCGATGACAGCATCACCATTCAGAAGGTGGTCAATCTCACGTTTGCCGATGAGGGCATCGAGGTTGTCGCGGTGAGCAACGGCGATCTGGCGGAACGGCGGCTGGCCGAGGTCGCACCTGACCTGGTTTTGGCCGACATCTTTATGCCGGGAAAGAATGGCTATGAACTTTGCGAAGCAATCAAAGAAAACCCTCAGTTTCGCAACGTGCCGGTCGTGCTTCTGGTTGGCGCGTTTGAACCGTTCGATCAGGTGGAAGCGCGCCGCGTTCGAGCGGATGCCCACCTGACCAAGCCTTTTGAGTCCCGCACACTTGTCGAAACAGTGCGAAGGCTTATCAGCGCGAGTTCGCACACCACTACCGGCCCAATTGCGCCGATGCCTGCCGATGACGAGCGCGACAAAGCTCTCGACACCTTGGCTCCTGTTACATTGCCGCCACCTATCGCTTACCCGCTGGCGGGCAGACTCGATCCCTCGGCTATGACTGATAAATCCGTCGCGCCTTCCACTCGGCCCAATAGAACCACTGGTGAGTTAGCATCGCCAGCGCACGATGCGCAACCGGAGGCAGTCGGCCTCCGGAGCGTGGACGCGCCCTCGCTGGAAGCGGCCAGCGCAACGCTGACCGACACTAAGGAGCGGTTTGAGCCGCTCGAACTTTCATCGAACGGCGGTTATTCGCACGACAATGTGGCACCAGCCTTCGATTTGAATGCGGACGAGATGATCGGAGACTTCGACATGTCTGAACCTGTTGACGCCTCCGCGTCACACGACCCGATCTCGTTGGAGACCGAACCGAGCCCTGGGCTCGATGTGGACATCAGCGGCGCGCGGCAGGGAGAGGATTGGTTCGACAGTACCAGTTTCCAGACCACAAGGCTTGATAGGCCATCCGGGGAAGGCGCCTGGCAGCCGCCCGTTACCCGTTCCGCGCTTAGCTATGAGTCGCCGGATTTCAGACTGCAGACCGAAGGAGCATATGGGGCATCGGAGGCGTTAACCGAAACCGCTTGCGCGACCTTGCTTGCGGTCGACGAACCGCTCGGGGATGTGCTGTTTGATGAAGCCGGTTCGGCCGACCCGTTGGCGCTCTCGGAGATGCCGTCGGGCGACTCGCTCGGCCTCGAATTGACGGAGCCGGAAGGCGCCGACGCCGGGCGATCTGAGTCGACGCAGTTCAACCTTGTGGATCTCGGCGCAGATTCAACAGCAGAAGAGTTGTTTACCATCGAGGAAACCCCTCCGGCCGTAGTGTATGTCACGGCTGAAGCACCGCCGACACCTGCTGAGGCGACGGACTCGGTTGCGGCGGGACCTGCTGACGTGCATCCCGCTTCCGACGATGCCGCGCATGATTTGGATTGGACCACTCCGCGTGCAGCGGCCTATTCTACCGCACAACTTGATTCAGTCGGGATGCCTGTCGATGTTGCCGAGCACCTGGCGGAGACCTCTGCTGACGAAAAGCCGCAGCAAACCGAGAAGGCGAAGGAAGCCAGTTTCGCGACCTCTACAACCTGGATCCAAGAAGAAGCCCGCTTTACCCCAATAGATATAGAGGCGGCCGAGGTTGAAGCGGGTTCAGCAGAAGAGGTCAGCGCAGCTGAGACTGGGTTCGCCTTCTCATCGTTACCGGACGAGCAGCCGCCCGCAAGCAGTGAGACTCCTGTTGCAAGCGACGCGCAAGAACAGGCCAGTAAGTCGCCGGCAACGGATCTGTCCGCGGCCGCGATTGAGGCGATTGTGCGCCGTGTGGTGGCCGAGATGAGCGAGTCCGTCGTGCGTGAGGTCGCCTGGGAGGTGGTGCCCGACTGCGTCGAGCGCGTGATCGAGCAACTTACCCGCGAATCCCTATCGAAACGAGCGTAGATATCGCCTCGCCTTCAATCAAATAGAATCCGTCAGGGATAGAGAGGTTGACCATCTCCTCTCTATCCCTTTTAATTGTTCATTAACTCTCAAGGCGAAATGATCTTATGACGGAACTGTCCAAAGCTTATGAGCCGCATAGCGTCGAGGATAAGTGGTATCCCATCTGGTATTCACGAGGCTATTTCAAACCGCGCGGCGATGGACCTAAGTACTGCATCACGATCCCGCCACCCAACGTTACCGGCTCGCTTCACATAGGTCATGCGCTCTGCTACTCCATCCAGGACGTGCTGGTCAGATGGAAGCGTATGCAGGGCTATGACACGCTTTGTGTGCCCGGCACCGACCACGCTGGCATCGCTACTCAGAACGTGCTCGAGAAGCAGTTGAGAAAAGAGGGGCTCACTCGTCAGGATCTCGGCCGCGAGAAATTCGTCGAACGAACCTGGCAGTGGATCCACGAGACTGGCGGCGTGATTTTGTCTCAGCTTCAGCGGTTGGGCTGTTCCTTTGACTGGGATCGATCGCGCTTCACGATGGATGAGGCGTACATCGACGCGGTGATGGAATGCTTCGTGCGCTGGTGGGAAGAGGGGCTGATCTACCGCGGCAAGCGCGTCATCAATTGGTGTCCGCGCTGTCTCACGGCGATCTCCGACATCGAAGTCAACCACGAGGATCGCCCGGGCAAGCTTTACCACATCCGTTATCCATTCCAAGACGGGTCAGGTCTGGTCGTGGTCGCGACGACACGGCCGGAGACGATGCTTGGAGACACCGCGGTTGTCGCGAACCCGTCGGACGACCGGTACAAGAGTCTGTTCGGGAAGACGATCATATTGCCGCTTGTTGGGCGCGAGATCCCGCTGCTGGCCGACGACTATGCTAGGTCCGAATTCGGAAGCGGCGCGGTGAAGGTTACACCGGCGCACGACGTGAACGACTTCGAAGTTGGGATGCGCCATAACCTGCCCAAGATAATCGTGATCGATGAGCACGGGCGAATGACCGAAGTCGTGGGTGAGCGCTACGCCGGCCTCGACCGCTACGAAGCGCGCGAGCGCGTTCTTCAGGATCTGACTGCGCAGGGCTTGATTGAAAAGATCGAGGACTACGTGCTCCCTGAAGCAACTTGCGATCGATGCCACACGGTCATCGAACCGCTGCTTTCCGAGCAATGGTTTGTGCGGATGAAAGAGCTTGCCCAGCCGGCCATCGACGTGGTGAAGCAGGGTCGCGTGAAGTTCGTTCCGGACCGGTATGAGCGCACCTACCTGGAATGGATGGAGAACATTCGCGACTGGACCATCTCCCGGCAGTTGTGGTGGGGTCATCGCATTCCGGTGTGGACGACGGAAGAAGGCGAGTACATTGTTGCGCGCTCTGAGGCCGAAGCGCTCGAGAAGGCGGGCGGCAAGGCCATCAAGCAGGATGAAGACGTGCTCGATACATGGTTCTCGTCGGGGTTGTGGCCTCAGGCTGTGCTCGGCTGGCCGAAGCAGACCGCGGATCTGGCGAGGTATTATCCGACCTCGGTGCTGACGACTGCGCGCGACATCATCTACTTATGGGTGTCGCGAATGATCATGTCGGGCCTCCATTTCATGCGCGAGATCCCGTTCGACGATGTGTACATCTACGCAACGGTGCTTGATGAACAAGGCCGGCGTCAAAGTAAATCGCTGGGCACGGGTGTCGATCCGCTTGACGTGATAAAGCTCTACGGCGCCGACGCGCTGCGATTCGCGCTACTCGTCCGCGCGGCTCGCGGCCAGGACATCCGCTTCGCGAAGATCGAGAAGGATCGCCAGCCGCAGGTCGAGGAGGCTCGAAACTTCGCCAACAAGATCTGGAACGCATCGCGATTTGTTTTGATGAACGTCGGCGATGGGTCGGACATCGAGGCGCGATGGGTTCCTTCTGAAGCGCTTGCCGATCGGTGGATACTCGCTGAATTGAACTCGACGATCGAGGAAGTGACCAGCGCTCTGGACGAATACCGCCTCAACGAAGCAGCCCAGACGATGTATCACTTTTTCTGGGACTCCTTCTGCGACTGGTACATCGAGCTGACCAAGTCGTTGGTCGCGTCGCGAGAAGTCAGCGACGAGGTGAGGGCGGCTCGCTGCCGCATCGTGTATGTGCTCGAAACGAGCTTGAGGCTGCTGCATCCGCTGATGCCTCACATCACCGAAGAGATTTGGCAGCAACTCCCACACGAAGGCGAGTCGATAATGCTGGCTTCGTGGCCGCAATGCGACCCGGCGCGCGACGACAGTACTGCCCGACGCGGGATGGAAACGCTCATCGCGCTGATCACCAAAGTGCGAAACATCCGGTCTGAGATGAATATTCCGCCGCAAAGCCGGTTAAAGTTATGCGTTGGGACGACAGACTCGCAAAACCGCGACCTGGTGAGCGAAAACTCGGACCAAATAAAGCGGCTGGCGCGAATTGAAGAGATAATCATCTCCGACGCGCTCCCCGCTCTGGAATCGGCAGCGCGTGACATCGTGGCCGGAATGGAGATCGCGGTTCCGCTTGGGGGGTTGATCGACTTCGAAAAGGAACGCGAGCGAATCGTAAAGGAGATGACTCGTAAGGAAACCGAAGCGCGAAGCCTTGCGGGGCGGCTGGACAATATTTCGTTTATGGAACGCGCACCGCGCGAGGTAGTGCAGGAGACTCGAGGACGTCACGAGGAACTGATCGCTGAAATTGAAAAGCTGAGAACGACGCTCGGCTCTCTCGGCGCGAGTTAGGAGTTCCAGGTAGCTCCTACTTTGCGCCTTTGCGGGCCTTTGCGTCTTTGCGGGCCTTTGCGTCTTTGCGCGAAACCTGACCATTAGCTTCTGAGTACTTGAATACACGTTTCGCGCAGAGACGCAAAGACATCGAGATAACGATGGAACTCGACTCTGGAATCATCTATGCGTTCGCAGCGGACTTGCTCAAGGAAGACCTCGGGCGAGGCGACCTGACCACCCAAACCGTG
>DATLWF010000686.1:0-20247 GCA_035576605.1 Blastocatellia bacterium
GCATTGCCGAAAGCGCCGGACTTTCTGCAAGTAGGAGACTTCAACAGTGACGGCTATGTAGACGTGCTTGCAGCCGCTCGCGGCGGCGGCGCCCTGTACCTCCTCGCCGGCGATGGCCCTGGAACACTACGAGCGCCGCAGCAGTTTGAACTCCCAGGTCAATTGACGGCCTTGCAGGCAGACGACTTCAAGCAGCCGGGGAAATTCACAAGTCTGGCTTTAGGAGTTAGAACTCCCGAGGGACCGAAGGCTTTAATTTATAACGACGGATTGTCGGTAGAGCCGAAAGCTTACGAAATGCCGGCTGACGTGACCGCTTTAGCATTTGGCCAATTGGATGATGACGGCATTACGGATGTTGCGGCTGCGAGCATGAACCAGGTGACGGTAATACACAGTGCTAGCGTGGAAATCCACGCCGCAATATACTGTTCGCGTCATAAGCGCCTCCCACAGCGATCCTCTGTCCGGCGCGCGCCCGAGAGTTTATCAAAGACGCGCGCCGCGGGAGGCGTTTCGTTCATACCATCACTCCTGACCGAGGGCCCGATATGCAATCATCGACTTGATCAAGTGATTTCCTCGATACGCCTACCACTCTGACGGAGGCCCAATAACCATCATCGACTTGATCAAGTGATTTTGCTCGACACGCGCTCTTACTTACACTCGTCACAATAAGGCAGCGGCGTTGCTCCTTCTTCATTCGCTCCGGAATCCGTTTGGAAGCTGCTCAACGGAGGTTCATCACGTAAATCTCAACGTTGCCGTCACGGTTACTCTCAAACGCGAGCTTTGATCCATCGGGCGAGTAGGCTGGTCGTACATCCATCTTGGGCCCGGCCGATAAGCGTCTCAGGTTCCGACCATCCGAATCGACCTGAAAAAGGTTTCCCCTGCCGAATTTCTCATCGTTAAAGGCTATGGTCGCGCCGTCCGGTGACCAGCACGGAAAAAATTTAGTCCACAAGCTCGCTGTGATCATCTTCATGTTACTGCCGTCTACGTCCGCAACATAGATCTCCAAAGGGAAGTATTCGCCTATCCGTTCCAGGCTGGGTCTGACGAACGTGACTCGCTTTCCGTCCGCCGACCAGGCGGCCTGACTCGCTCCGTTTGTTGTCATCTTCGTAAGGTTCGAGCCGTCTACGCCCATCACGTATATCTCATTCTTTCCATCGCGGTTGCTGGTAAAGATGATCCTTCCATCTGGCGACCACTTCGGAGACATGTCAGTCGCAGGATCTTCGGTCAGCCTGGTCTGCCCGCTGCCGTCGGCATTCATCACATAGATCTCCTTGTTCCCATCCATTGAACGCGCGAAGGCGATGCGTATGCCGTCCGGCGACCAGGCGGGCTCAGTGTCATCCGACAACAAGTTCGTTAGTTGCGAAACGTCGCTTCCGTCCGCGTTCATAATGTAAATGTGTTGCTTGCCTGCGCGGTTGCTCGAGAAGGCAATCTTGTTCCCATCAGGAGACCAGTTGGGGGTGAGGTCGTCGGCGAGATTATTCGTGAGCTGCGTCAGGTCGCCTTCAACACTCATGACATAAATTTCGACATTGCCATCACGATCCGTGTCGAACGTCAGCTTTGAGCCGTCGGGCGACCACATCGGCGTTGAATTGTTAGCGGAGTTATTTGTTACACGTATAAGATTACCGCCCGACGAGTCCATTACATAGATCTGCTCCCTGCCATCCGTGTTCCGGACGAACGCGATGTTGTTGCCGTCGGGTGACCAGGACGGCCATATATCTGATCTGTTGTTATCCGCCGTCAGGTTCCTCTGTTCTGTGCCATCCGCATTCATCTCGTATACGTCGAAGTTGTTATTCCTACCGGTCACGAACAGGATCTTCGTTCCGTCGGGCGACCAGCTCGGGTCCGCGTCGTACTCGGGATCGTCGACGATTCTCCGCGGATTCGAACCATCGGCGTCCATCACGTAGATATCGAAGTTATACGGATTGCTGTTATCGCGATTGCTGGCGAACGCAATTCTGTTGCCGTCGGGGGACCATGTGGCGTCGCTATCAATTGCATTATTCCTGGTGAGCCGCGTCTGGTTCGAGCCGTCGGCATCCATCACATAGATTTCCTGATTGCCATCACGTTCACTATTAAAAAGGATCTTGCGACCGTCCGGCGACCAGCGCGGATATGTGTCTTCCGCTCGGTTATTGGTAAGGCGCCTGACGTTTGAGCCATCGGCTTCCATCACGTAGATTTCGTTTTTGCCATCGCGATTGCTGGCGAAGACGATCTTGCTCCCATCAGGAGACCATGACGGTGCAGTATCCGTAGCGTTGTTGTTGGTCAATCGAACCAGCGTGCTTTTACTACGCACCATGGGAGTTGAAGCCAGGTGTGTCCGTTGCAAATAAGCGATCACCACGATGGCGACGACAAGTAACAGAAGAGCCACCACAGCTGCCGACTTGTGATGTGGTCGCCCGAGGGCCGGCGGTAGCGCCGTCACTTCGGCGACAGCCGAGGAAGACGGTGGCGGAGCAGGCGCGTCTGTTCCTTGGAGCTCTTCGGTGATGACCCTGGCGAAGGTGTGTTTTTCGATAACTGTGGCATCGCCCTCAAGAGGAGCGGGGCTTATCGGGCCGATCTCAGCCATCGACACTTTCACCGGGGCGACGAACCGGTAGCCGCGCTTGGGAATGGTCTCGATGTAGCGCGACTCAGCAGGGTCGTCGCCCAGCGCCTTCCTCAGTTCGTGAATATTGCGCGATAGACTTCCCTCTTCGACAAAGACGTCGGGCCACACTTCTTTAAGCAATTGCTCTTTATCAACCACCTGCGCCGAGTGCTTCACCAGCACCAGCAGGGTCTCGAAGGCCCTCGGCGTCAGACGCACGGTGGCGCCGCCCTTAAGCAGGATTCGACTGCGAGCGTCAAGCACGAAGGGATCAAACTCATAAAAATGATTGTCGGGTGAGGACATAACATTTAAGGAATTCTGTAATTGTCAGTAAGAGTCTCCCGGCGCCCTTTCAAGAAAACCTCGACAGCGGCATCTCCAGACTGCTGGTCCCTTCCTTCTCAACTCAGTATTCCGGCTTACAATCGATCTCCAGATCATATGATAGAAAGAGGTGCGCTTTCCGAAACAGACTAACTTTCCGCAAAACCGGCGGATCGAATTTTGCCACACAAAAGCAGTTCGTGGAACATCCTACTGCGATTTGAATAAGGGTGATCGGTAGCCGATTAGTAATTGAACTTGACTGCCAACTGAATTAGACGAGGGTTGTTGCTGGTAGAGTTAATACGCCCGAAGTCGCCGAGTTCGGCGGGATTTATTATGCGGCCAGTGTTCGGATCAATGCTTCGCGAGGGAACGGCGTTGAAGTTGCTGATCGGGTTGACAAAGTTGACGTGATTGAAGAGGTTGAAGAACTCGACGCGCAGCTCGATGTTTTTTGATTCACTGATCGGAAATCGCTTGATGATCGAGAAGTCCACGTTTGACTGTCGCGGGCCGCGCAGGACATTTCTCCCGACGTTGCCGATGTCTGTGCCGAGCGGGCTCCCAGGAAGAACTGAGCCTGCGATAGCCGTGCCATTTGAGCTTGGGATTGGCTGGAGCGCCTGAACAACCGGACGGACGAACGCGAGCGGGTTGAAGTAGTATCCTGCCGGAACATCAGTCATCGCCGTGTGACGTGTTGCGCCGGGCGCCCAGCTTGGCCGGGAGAGTCCGCTGTTTGATCCGAAATAAAATGAGCCTGCGTTTGAATCCACGATGTCAATTGGCATGCCGGACATCGCTGTTATGATCCCTGCCAATTGCCAATCGGACAGCAGCAGCCGTCCGGCGGTTGACCCCGCCGCTAAGGCCGGGCGCGGCAACTCCCACAGATAACTTAAGACGAAGCGGTGCGTGCGGTCGAAGTCGGAGACGCCGCGGTTCGCGCGGTCATCAAACTGGTTGCCGAGAATGGTCGACGTGTCAAGTCCGCCCTGGCCGGAGGCGTTATCGAGCGACCTCGCGTAAGTGTATGAAGCGAGCAGCTGCAGCCCTTTCGAGAGTCGCCGGGTCAGGCTCACCTGTAGCGAGTTGTAAGCCGACTCGGCGGTGTACTGAAACTGCTGAAAGCCGGCGTTGTCGACACCCTGATATGGCGCTCGAAGCGTGGCGTTGGCGGGCGTGTTGGTGGTAATCACTTTTCCGGTCACGGCATTGACAATCGGCTGTTGCGTGCTGGCAAGCCGCGCCTGGTTGATGCGGACGTTGCGGAACAGGTTGTGCCCGCGGGTGCCGACGTAGGCGACTTCGAGCAGCAGGTCCTGCGAGAGCGCATACTGAAGGCTTGCGTTGACCTGATGAAAGTAAGCCGTGCGCAGTCGGCGATCAAACGCACTGCTGCTCAGGAGGACGCCCGGCACGAATGTGGGGAATTTATCTTGCGACGGCAGAGGGGCGAAAGGGTCTTCCAAATGAACCAGACCCGCCTGACGGCGAAGGGCATAGGTTGGTGGGGAGTTAATCGTATTGCTTGCGTGAATCGCAGAGGGCCGCGAATAGAAGATGCCGTAGCCGCCGCGCACGGCCAGACGCCCCGAATCAAAAGGCGAGTAGGCAAAGCCCAGTCGCGGGCCAAAGTTATTCGGGTCAACGCTCGTGAAGACGCGCTTGCCGACATTCGGCACGTCGGCCAAATCGTATTGCGGGATCACATTCCCTGCCTGCACGAACCCGCCAGCGGGAGGGCCGACGGGGTTGCCGCTCGCGTCCACCTCCATCCTCGGTTGATAAAGCGCGGGGTCGAAAGTCGTCAGCGCGCCCCGCGTCTCGTAAGGCGGCAGGTCCAGCTCGTAGCGCAATCCGAAATTGAGGGTCAGCTTCTGCGATAACTTCCAATCGTCCTGAAAAAAGAGGCTGTAGTCAGCCGCGCGCAGGAAGCGTGTGGTGATGCCCTCAGCATTTAGCGAGCTGGTAACCTGGCCGAGCAGGAAATTTTCGAACGCTGAGTCAAAGAGCGAATCCTGGAAGGCTATCTGGCCGCGCCGGTTGTTATTCGCCGTCACATTAGTCCGGTAAAAGATGATCCCGCCGCCCGTGCGGAAGCTGTGACGCCCCCGTGTGATAGAGAGAATGTCAACAAGGGTAATCGCGGAGTTGTCGAACTTAAGGTCTACGAAAGTGCCGGCATTGCCGATCGCCAGCGCGTTAGTGCTGGCATTGCCGATGCCCAGCGGCCCGGCCGCGCCGATGCGAATCAGCCCCAGTCCCGGATATGCGTCGGCGTTAGCCCTCCTGATGCCAACATCCGAATCCTTCACAGGGTTTCGCCCGAAACTGTCCTGGCGAATAAAACTGTAGCCGGCGCGCGCTTCGTTGACTGTCCTCGCACCGAATGTGTGGATGTTCTGAACCGAGAACAGCCGGTTGTCATTGTTCCGATCCGCCCCGAAGCCTGGCACGTTGGCCGCGTTGTCTGGGAGCGCGGCAAACTGCGGCGCGTTCGCGAAGAAAAACTTCGCCGCCAGCCAGTCCTTCTCTCCGGCGCGGTAGTCAACGTTCGTGTTGAATTGATCCTCTCGAAAAGTGGAGATGGCCGAGCCTGAGTAGCGCCCGTCGGCCTGCGGCGTGGGGATCAGGAACCCGCCGCCGGGCAGTTTTATGTTCAACAAGGCCAGCGCCGCCGGATGGATGGAGGTCGCGGGTAGTCCACTCGGAGACCGGGGCCTGAACGTTGCGAGCAGGGTTTGTTGTGAACGGTCGTCGGTTAAACCCGGCGCGACGAGGATGCTGGAGGTCAAACTATTGTCCGACGCGCCGTTGCGCTGGCGCGTGCCCTGGTACGAGACGAAGAAGAACGAACGATCTGTTTTGATCGGGCCGCCGAGCAGGCCGCCAAAGATATTGGACTGCAAAGTTGGCCGCGTCACGCCAGCCGCTTTTAAAAATGGGTTGTTGGCGTTAAGCGCGTCGTTGCGGAAGTATTCATAGGCGGCTCCATGAAAACTATTGCTGCCACTCCTCGTGACCGCCTGAACGTTTCCGCCGGCGCCGCGCCCGTACGTCGCGTCGTAAAGCGAGGTCTGGACCTTGAACTCCTGAATGGTTTCGGGCGCCGGCACGGCCACCGACTCCGCGCCGTTAAAGGAAAGGCTGTTGGCGTCAATGCCGTTGATCTGGAAATTGTTCTGAGTGCCGCGAGCGCCGTTGACCGAGACGCTTTGCGAGTTGCGGCCAAGGGCAGTGTTGTCGGGCAGGGCCGCAAAGGCGCCCGGCGAGAGCGCGAGAATCTGTGTGAAGTTGCGCGTCGCTAGCGGCAGTTCTGCGACCGCACGCGAGTCAACGACGCGGCCTAGCTGCGGACCGCCCGCTTGGATGAATGGCGCGGCGGTCACTGTGACTGTCTCCGCGCTTAATCCCGCGACCGCGAGTTCGGCGTTGACTGTGGTAGTTTCGGTGATGACCACCGGGACTGAATCCAAGAGGGCAGAAGAGTTGAACCCTCTGGCCGCGACTCTGACGCGGTACGTGCCAGGCGAAAGCAGCGGCACGGCGTAGTAGCCTTCCGTGTCGGTCGTAACTTTCCGCTCATCGGCGGTAGCGAGGCTTTTGACGGTTACTTCCGCTCCGACGATGATGGCGCCGTTCGGGTCTTTGACGGTCCCGGCGATGCGGCCCGTGGTCTGACTCTGGGCGAGCGCGAAAACAGTGACGCGACCCGCAAGCGGGTTCCCCGAGTGACAAGTTACGATCACAAGAACGGTGACGAGTGAGGCGACGCAGCTGCGGCGGGTTCTCCGAGGGACGAGCCAAGAAGGGTTAAGACTGCACTTCTCTTTTTTCTTGCCACTCGTCACTGCTAACTTTCCTTTTCACGACGCAAGCTTCACACGCCGGAGCAAGTCCACAAACCTTGGGTCTGCGCGGAGCGTATCAAACCGGGGGTCTACCTTGAGATCAACCACCCCGTTTTCGTGCTCGTCACAAGCTTTCTTCAGCCACGCCAGCGCCTCATCTTTATTTCCCAGCGCCGCATAGATGGTGGCGATGTGTGTACCCAAGTTGTAACGCTTGCCGGTTAAGCCCTTCATTTCTTCGAGTATCTTGATCGCCTCGCGTCTCTTACCCGCGGCTGCATAGACATAGCCAATCCTGGCCCGCTCTCTGGGATAGCGGACGCGAGCTATCACCTCAAGCATCTCGGCGAGGGCCTCCTCGTATCTTCCCTGCCTCACATAAATCTCTCCGATGGCCAGGTGCGCCATCCCCCTGCGATCGGTTTCTTTCTCGACAATCTTCTGCCATCCTTCAAGCGCTTCGCTGTAACGTCCGGCAAGAGATAAGAGCTTTGGCAAACGTTCCTCCCTGGCGAGCCTTGAACCAGTGTGTGGTTGATTCCAATCAACGCTCGCATCGGCGATGGCTTCATCAATCCTTCCCGACGTTTCCAAGAGTCGATTCATAAGGGCACGGTCACCTTGCGGGTTTAACTCAATAGCGCGCTTGAGTTCCCGCTCGGCGCCCGACCAGTCCCAGTCCTTCCACATCTTGACCGCCGCCAATATCTCTCGAGCGTCAGAGCTTTCATCAATTGCTAACGCCTTGACCACCGCCTCCTCTGCTTTCTGCCAGGCTTCGTTCGGTCGCATGTTGCCATAGCCCGCCATCAACCAGTAATACCTTGCCAGTTCGACATGCGCCAGCGCGAAGGTAGGATCTTTTTCGATCGCCTGCTTGAAATACTCGCCGCTTTTGAGCGTCGCCTCGTCGGTATTTTTCCGCGAGTAGTAGAGGCCTTCCTTGTACAGCTGGTTGGCTTCCGCATTCTCGGTCTCAGGCTTCGTCAGCCGCTTCTTCTCCTCGTCATTACTGGCGTTGACGGAGGGCGGGACGGCAATAGAATGAATCGCCTTGCCGCGCGTGAAATATATGAAATAGATGATAGCTGCTCCAGCTATCATCAGCACGGCGAGGCCAAGCGCCACAGCGCGCTTGTGGGTTTTGATCTTGCCGACCAGGTATGCGGCGCTCGGTACGGTTGTTGCCACCTCCGCATCCGTGCTCCGAGTCGTTAATTGCTCATCGGTGTCAACCGATCCCCGAAGGCCCGCCGGCGTTGCGCCCTTCGAGCCTGCCGGCCTGACAGCATCCAGTTTAGCTTGAAGCTCCATCTCCTGCTTCAGGTTTCTCAGATCAATCAGCAAATCATTAGCAAGTTGATATCTCTCCTCCTGGTCTTTAGCCAATGCCTTCTTCACCATTTGTTCCAGCTCGTCAGGCACTCCTGGAGCAAACCGTGAAAGCGGGGCAGGCTCCCTCTCAAGGATTGAAACGATCACGTCGCTGGTTGTCGCCCCCTCGAACGGCACCCGGCCCGCTACCATCTCGTAGATCACGGCGCCGAGACTGAATATGTCGCTTCGCGCGTCTACGGCCAGTCCTCTCGCTTGCTCCGGCGACATATAAGTGACTGTGCCCATCACCAGCCCGGTCTTCGTCTGAACACTGGCCAGCGCCATTGCTTCTGCGCCAGGCCCGTGCGACTGCGACTCGGTCAGCTTTGCCAAACCGAAATCCAACACTTTGACGAGGCCATCGGGCCGCAGCATTATGTTTTCCGGCTTGATGTCTCGGTGAACGATACCTGCCTTATGCGCCGCCTCCAGCGCGCTCGCCACCTGGATAGCTACTTCGAGAGCTTCCCGCAGCATCATCGTTGCTGCTGCCATTTGCTGGCGGAGAGTCTTACCCTCTATGAATTCGGTGATGATAAAGGGCTCGCCTTCTAATTGGCCGACCTCGTGAATGGTGATGATGTTCGGGTGATTGAGCGATGAGGCGGCGCGGGCCTCCCTCTCAAAGCGGTGCAATCGGTCTGGCTCTGTTGTGAACTGTGCGGGCAGCAGCTTCAAAGCGACACGCCGGCCCAGCCTCGTGTCCTCTGTCAGGTAGACTTCTCCCATCCCGCCCGCGCCGAGCAAAGCCATAACTCTATAGTTTCCGACAGACTGCCCCGTTGCTAATCTGGCGTGACTCTCGGCGAGCAACCCGGCAGCCAGGTCAGGGGCGAGCGACTCGATGAAGTTATCCGACGGATCGTGAGACGCGAGTAGCGATTCGACTTCGACGCGCAGGTCTTCATCGCCCGCGCAGGCATGAGCCAGGAAGGCCGCACGCGCGCCAGGATCTCGGTCCAGCGCGGCGTGGAACAGATCATTGATTCGCTGCCACTCGTCAGCTTTCATTCTTTACTTCTTTGCCGATTTCACGGCGCAGCCAGGCTTTGGCCATAGTCCAATCGCGCATTACGGTGCCGGACGATACTCCCAACACCTCGGCCGTCTCCTCAATGCTCATCCCGCCAAAAAAGCGCATCTCGACTATCTGGCTTTTCCTCTCGTCAATCTCTGCCAGAGCGTTGAGCGCATCATCGAGCGCAACCATGTCTGCCGCTCGTTCCTCAGACAAGATCATAGCTTCTTCAAGCGAAACTTGCCGCGCTCCGCCTCCTCGCTTTGCGTAGTGGCGAGAGCGGGCGTAACCAGCCAAGACGCGCCGCATCAATTGTGCCGCGATGCCGAAGAAGTGGGCGCGGTTCTGCCATTGCACATTCCTCTGATCGATGAGTTGCAGATAGGCCTCATTGACGATGGCCGTAGTTTGCAACGTGTGGCCGGGACGCTCGCGGCCCATGTAATGATGCGCCAGGCGGCGGAGTTCTTCATAAACCAGAGGCATCAGCCTGTCAAGAGCCGCTTTATCGCCGTTGCTCCAATCCAGCAGCAGTTGAGTAACTTCATCTGGCGAGGGTGATGTCATACCGGCACATTCGTATGATGGCTAACCGAAAGACGGCCACATCATAACACTGTCTCTGCTCCACCCAACACACCCCGAATCAAAACTTCTCGATGCCGTTAGAGGTTTTCGACCCGGATCGCACGTGTGTAGATGGGGGCAGCGCTGATACTCGCTCCACAGGATAGGAAAGGTCGAGAGAAGCAACATGGCAGCACCTTACAAGATGGTCCCAACCGAGAGAATAGGAGAAACGAAATGATACCTCCAAACAAACAACAGAATAACGCCCGACGCCGCTCTGGTCTGGTACTGGCGCTTGTCGGGTTGCTTAGCGTGACCGGCCTGGTAAAAGGTCCAACAACCCTCGCTTCTGCGCAGGCGGATGCCCCGAGTTGGAGGTACACTGGCAGCCTCAATACGGCACGTTCCGGTTACACTGCAACGCTTTTGCCAAGTGGGAAAGTCCTGGTCACCGGAGGCTACAACTACGCTGACTTTGCTCTCGCACGTGCAGAGTTATACGATCCAGCTATTGGGACGTGGAGCTATACCGCCAGCCCCAACGAGCCCCGCTGGTTGCATACGGCAACGCGGCTCAAAGATGGCAAGGTACTGATCGTAGGGGGCCTTGGCCTTGACGGCTCTGACTTAAGCGCTCGCAACGGCGCGGAGTTGTACGACCCCGACACGAGAACCTGGAGGGCCACCGGCAGCCTCAACGCGCCCCGCTTTGGTCATACGGCAACGCTTCTTGAAAACGGCAAGGTGCTGGTCGCGGCAGGTAGCGATGTACCTGATTCTCCTTTCGATGAGCCTGTCCTGGTCGACACTGCGGAGTTGTATGACCCGGAATCAGGGACATGGAGTTTCACCGACAACTTCAACGCCGTTTATGAAAATAACTCGACGACGCTGCTTCAGAACGGAAAAGTTCTGCGGCTGTCGTTTGGAGGCTGGTCGCAGTTGTACGATCCAGACACGGGGACGTGGAGCAGCGTCGGCAAACTCGGTGCTAACATCGGATCCGGACACACGGCGACATTGTTACCCAACGGAAAGGTCCTTATTGTCGGCGGCCTCATCTACGCCGAAAGCAGCAGTGCGTACTTGTACGACCCAGACACGGGGAGCTGGAGCAGCACAGGCAATCTTAATAGAGCGCGCTCCTCACACACGGCGACTCTCCTGCCCGATGGAAAGGTACTCGTTGCGGGCGGTGATGGTCTCCGGGTTTTTGGCGGCATAACTAGACGCGATTCTCTAGACAGCTCAGAATTGTACGACCCCTACACGGGGAAGTGGAGCTTCACCAGTAATCTCAACACTCCACGCAGTGAACACACGGTGACTCTTCTGCATGACGGAAAGGCGTTGCTTGTTGGCGGTGGACTCCCCAGCGCGGAGCTTGGGTACAACTTTGCCGCAGTCGCTTTCCCACGTCCAGCAATAACTATGGCATCAGTCAAAGGCAAAAAGCTGATCATAACAGGTGAGAACTTCCACGCTGGCGCGGTGATTCTTATTAACGGAGAAGAACAGGGGACACGGAATGATGACGAGAATTCAAAGACACGACTAATCGGCAGGAAGGCCGGCAGGGAGATCAAGCCGGGCGATCGTGTGCAGGTGCGAAACGCCGACACCACGCTCTCTGAGGAGTTCATCTTCACAGGCTCCTAGAGCAATGAGCGTAAGCGATAAGACCGCGCCGTAGTGATCAAGAGTGTTTCAAGCAGGCGGTGACCAACAGAGAACGTTAGGAGAAATGAAATGGTGCATGCAAACAAACAACAGAATCACGCCCGACGCCGCTTTGGTCTGGCACTGGCGCTTGTCGGGTTGCTTAGCGTGAGCAGCCTGGTAAAAGGTCCAACAACCCCGGCTTCTGCGCAGTCGGATGCTCCGCGTTGGAGCTATACCGGCAGCCTCAACACGGTACGCGCTGGTCACAGTGCTACGCGATTGCCTAATGGGAAGGTGCTTGTCGTCGGAGGCGTGGTCGGAGACTCCTCCATCGTCCCTGCAAGTGCAGAGTTGTACGATCCATCAACCGGGACGTGGAGATTTACCGGCAGCCTAAACATGCCACCCTCAGCAGGCTATACGGTGACGTTGCTCGGGAACGGCAAAGTGCTCGTCGCAGGGGGATACACGAACACCGCGGAACTGTATGACCCAGCCACAGGCGAGTGGAGTTTCACCGGTAATCCTAACGTCGCCCGCGTCGGTCATACAGCTACGTTGCTATCCAATGGCAAGGTCTTATTTGCCGGCGGCTGGCAAAGCGGGGTCGATGCAGTTCGTTTGGCGGCCAATACCGCGGAGCTATACGATCCATCAACCGGGACGTGGAGCTTAACCAGCAACCTCAGCGGCCCCCGCGCTGGGCATGCTGCGACGCTACTTCAAGAGGGCAAGGTCCTCGTGGCGGGAGGATGCAGGGATGACGAATGCTTTCCTATACAGGTGGGGAGCGCCGAAATATACGACCCGAACACTCAGACCTGGAGCATCACCGGCAGCCTTAACACGCCGCGCGACTACGGTCACACCCTAAAGACGCTGCCAAACGGCAACGTCCTGCTTGTCGGGGAATGCAAAGACGGCATTTTCTGTGGCAATAGCAGCGATGCAGAGCTCTACAATTCGGCCATTGGGCGTTGGAGCTACACCGGTAGCCCCCTCAAGCGCCGCACACCGGAAACAATCACGCTGCTGCCCAGCGGCCAGGTCCTGGTCGTGGGAGGGTTTATACGAAAAAAAGTTTTCAACAGTGCGGAGTTGTACGACCCGGCTACGGGCACATGGAACACAACTGCCAGCCTCAACACGGCCCGATATGCTCACACGGCGACGCTACTCTCCGACGGGAAGGTGCTGGTCGTCGGAGGGCATGACGGAATCGGCCACCTGCGGAGCGCCGAACTTTACTACCCGAAAATGCTAGACCCTGCCCCAAGAATAATCATGGCATCAGTCTCAGGCAAAAAGCTGTTCATAACAGGCGGGAATTTTCACGATGGCGCGGTCATTCTCCTCAACGGAGAGGAGCAGAAGAGCAAGAACGATGAGCAGAACCCGCAGACGATACTAATCGGCAAGAAGGCCGGCAAGAAGATCAAGCCGGGCGATCACATACAGGTGCGGAACCCTGACGGCACAGTCTCACAGGAGTTCACTTTTACGGGCTAAGACAAAGAGGCAGATCCTGCGACGAATGAAACTCTCTTCATCGCATTTTACCCAAACGAAAAACAACGCCAGGTCGCTTTCACCTGAAGAGAAAGGAAACATCATGAAAAATATCACTACATTCTTTTGTCTCGCGCTGATGGCACTCGCCGTGAGCTCCGCGTCAGTCGCTCGCGCTGACGTGGTCACGGACTGGAACAAGATACTGTTCGACGCAGCCCTTGTGCCGCCCGCTACATCGCCGCTGGTAATCACGCGCAACGCAGCCATCGTCCACGCAGCCGTCTTTGACGCCGTCAACGGCGTCGAGCGCCGGTACACGCCGTTTCGCGTCGAGCCTGCCGCACCCAAAAAGACTTCGAGCCGCGCCGCTGCCGTTCAAGCAGCTTACGCCACGCTAGTGCGTCTGTATCCCGCTCAGAAAAGCACACTTGATGCGAAACTCGCAGCCTCTCTGGCGGCTCTGGCCAGTGGCCCCGAAGCTGAAAAGAATGCCTGGATCACTCGGGGAATCGAATGGGGACAAACTGTCGCCGACGCCATCTGGACTTTGCGTACCGCCGACGGCTTCACTCCCCCTCCACCGGCATTTCTGGGCGGTTCCGACGTCGGGCAGTGGCGTCCGACTCCCCCCGGACTCGCATCTGGAGCGGGACCCCAGTTCGGCTACATGACTCCTTGGGTAATGCAATCGCCCTCGCAGTTTCGACCCGCAGGACCGCCAGCAATAAACAGCGAACGCTACCTGGCGGATTTCAATGAGACCAAAACCAGGGGCGGCGCGGCGAGTCTGAGCCGCACAGCCGATCAGACGGTCGCCTGCCTGTTTTGGAATTCGACCAGCGCTAGCTACTTCTGGAACAATGTTGCCGCCTCTCTGGCCGCCGAGCGTAAAACCACCCTATCACAGAACGCCCGCCTGTTTGCTCTGGTGAACCTCGCAGTCGCGGACGCCGCCATCGCCTGTTGGGAGGCGAAATATCACTACGTTTTCTGGCGGCCGGTCACTGCCATCCCGTTGGCTGAAACCGACGGCAACGCCGCGACAATGCCGGATGCCTGCTGGGCGCCTCTGTTTGCAACCCCGGCGCACCCGGAATATCCGTCCGGGCATTCGACCTTCAGCAGCGCGGCCGCGGCAGTGCTGGCGGACCACTTTGGCGAGGAGACGGCATTCAGCGTGAAATCTGATGTGATGCTCGGAGTGGTCCGCTCTTTCTCGAGTTTTTCCAAGGCACTCGAAGAAGTCAAGGAAGCGCGGATTTTTGCCGGCATACACTTCCGCACGGCCTGCGATGACGGTCAAGCGGCCGGAAGAGCTGTTGCAAACTATATCCTTGGCATCGCGCTCCGGCCTGTTAACTAAAGCGCGACGGCGAGCTAATGCAGGCGTAATTCCCCACTCCGGACACACATGCACCGCCAGCTTCAGCCTTCTCCAGGCTGAGGAGAGCGGACCAGGCACGCCGACGGAAACGATGTGGCGTAAAGTGTTTCGTTAGGGAGGCCTGAGTGCTTCCCTATCGAACACGAAGACACGCTACAGGTGCGAAAGCTGACAGCACACTCTCCGAAGAGTTCATCTTCACGGGTTCCTGGGACTGAGCATAAGTGATGGGTGATATGACCGCGCGCCGTCGTGATCAAGCGAGTTTTTCCAAGCGGACGGCGCCAAACAGAGAAAGCTGAGAAATGAAATGATGCATACAAACAACCCGCAAAATCACGCGCGACATCAGGTTGGATTAATAATGGCGCTTTGACTACTGACAGACTCTCGATATTTTGTCGAGTGTACGCTCGCCCAGGGACATAGCGAGCCACTGCAACTCAGTGATCGATATAAAGTACCCTGCCAGCATAAGTCGAAAGCGCAGATTGATAGGGCGCGAAGAATGCGCATTCTGACCAGATAGAAGTTCTCCGTATTTGCCAGCGTTTATCGGATGCAATACCATATCCTGGCGTCGAAGACTTATTCATCCTTGCAATGTGTGACACGCTCTTGCCCTTGCCGCCCGAAATCCAGGGACCATCCGCATGGTATGGCCCGGATTTGACCCGACGCCCGCATTGGCTCGAATATCTGTCGTCGACTGAAATCGGAGAAGTCGAACGGGCGGTGAAGAAACTCGCCTCAGAACCGCGTGACATCGTTACTATCCGCAGCGAAGATTTTCCACTGCCGACGCTTGCGCTGCGACTTCGGCGACTGGTGGACGAGGTGCTTTACGGGCGAGGGTTTGTCTTGCTGCGGGCTTTACCTGTTGAGACGTGGACGAAACGCGAGTCTGCAATAGCCTTTTTCGGAATCGGCACTCACATCGGGGGCGCTCGCTCGCAAAACGCTCAAGGCCACGTACTCGGCCACGTCAAGGACCTGGGGATCTCCACCCGGGATCCTGCCGTGCGCATCTATCAAACCCGTGAACGCCAGACCTATCATACTGATTCCTCGGATGTGGTTTGCCTCATGTGTTTGCGGCCGGCCAAGTCCGGAGGTCTCTCCAGCCTGGTAAGTTCAGTAACAATCTTTAACGAGATGCGGAGGCGGCGTCCCGATCTGTTGAGAGTTTTGTTTGATCCTATCGAGACCGACCGGCGCGGTGAAATGCTTGAAGGACAGAAGCCGTACTTCAAGATCCCCGTTTTCTCATGGCACAAAGGATTCCTATCGACGATTTATCAGCGGCAATACATTGAATCGGCACGTCGGTTCGCGGACGTGCCGCCCTTGACCCCCATTCAAATCGAGGCGCTCGATCTCTTCGATTCATTGGCTAATGACCCCTCGCTTCATCTATTCATGGAGCTTCAGCCGGGCGACATTCAGATCGTGCACAATCACACCATCCTACATGACCGCACCGCGTTCGACGATTGGCCCGATGCTGAGCGCAAACGTCACCTGTTGCGCCTGTGGCTCGCGCCGCCGAATGCTCGCCCGCTGCCTTTGGTGTTTGGGGAGCGGTTCGGCTCGGTTGTACCCGGCGACCGTGGTGGAGTGGCTGTAAGAGGAATGACACACACTGCACCGTTGGATGCCGAATAGCAACTTTGGAACAGACAACACAAGAGGGGTTGGTTCGCGGGATCGGGCGATGGGACCTCGTGGCCCTTACCGTCAACATCATCGTCGGAGCAGGAATCTTCGGCCTCCCATCAAAAATCTACGGATTGACGGGAGCCTGGAGCGTGCCCGCGTACCTGGTCTGTGCCGTACTCTCTACGCTCATCATCCTGTGTTTTGCCGAAGTGGGCAGCCGGTTTGCTGAGAATGGGGGCCCGTACCTGTATACGCGTGTTGCTTTTGGTCCCGTTATAGGCTTTGAGGTGGGATGGTTGCTCTGGCTGGCGCGGCTGACCGGGTTTGCGGCCCTTTGCAATCTGCTGCTTGGCTATCTCAGCTTCTTTTGGCCAGCCGCCGGTTTCGGCTGGACGCGCGCCCTCGTCATCGCGGTAGTTGTCATCGCACTGACGACAGTAAACGTTATTGGCGTGCGTGAGGCCGCGCTCGTAAGCAATCTTTTCACCATCGGTAAGATCATGCCGCTACTGCTCTTTGTCGTAGCCGGATTATTCTTTCTCAGCCCGCAGCCATTCACCACGCCAACGGCTCCAAGTCTAAGCGATTTTTCCAGGGCCGTATTACTGCTGGTCTTCGCCTTCAGCGGGTTCGAGATGGCCGTCATCCCCACAGGCGAGATCCGTGATCCGCAGAATAACATCGCCTTTGCGCTGCTGACGGCAACGGGCGTAGTGGCGCTGCTCTACGTCATGATTCAAGTCGTGTGCATCGGGACATTACCGGGACTGGCCAACTCAGAGAGACCGCTGGTGGATGCAAGCAGCCGCTTCCTCGGCGCCTCAGGGGCTTCCATCCTTTCCGCAGGCGCGCTGATTTCCGTTACCGGCACGCTCAACTCGATTATGCTGTCCGCCCCTCGTATTCTGTTTGCGATGGCCGAACAGGGCCAGCTTCCTCAGCTTCTGGCGGCAACCCATCGGCGCTTCCGCACACCGCATATTGCTATTCTGATCTCCGCGGCGGTCATGCTCGTACTCACACTGCAGGGCTCGTTCATGTCTGCAGTCACGATCAGTACGGTGATTCGCCTTTTGGCTTATATCGCAACTTGCATTTCCCTGCCGGTGTTGCGGTTCAGAAACGACGCGCCGTTGCCCCGATTCACTGCGCCTGCGGGTGTAGCCGTTGCGGTCGCAGCAACAACGTTGTCCGTTTGGCTGCTCTCAAACAGCCCGTCGAATGATGCGCGTGCAGCAGGTCTCGCAGCAGCGCTGGGGCTGCTGATCTTCTTTTTGTGGGGCAAACCCGAGAAGACCGATCATTAGCCTCGTGATCTGGGCATTCTCAAGTTTGGGATCTCGCAGTTTCGAAAACGCGACGGAATCTGGCTTCGCGCAACGTCCCTGTTTCCATAGCCGAAGGTAAGTTTTCGGCCAAATCAGCTTGAAACCCCTGGATAGTGACTACAGAATGCGCTGCAGAACATCACCTTACTGGCACGGTCTTTGATTCCAAGTCCGCCGACAATCACACAGCGCATCCGCAGGCGGAATGATCCAGCCGCGGATGCCTGCGGTGTATCGATCGAGATCGAGTCATAGTCCATCGAGATGAAAGGGCGGCACATGTGGGAAACTCTAAGCCAGAACCTGGTCTATAGCGTCCGCACGTTGCGGAGGAACACCGGCTTCACGGTCACTGCGGTATTGACTCTCGCGTTGGGGATAGGAGCGACGACTGCCATCTTCAGCGTAGTTCATGCGGTGTTCGAACCGATGCCCTATCCAAAGCCGGACCAACTTGTCATTGTCTGGTCCAAGGTGAGGGGCGGGAGAAACTCGGTGTCGGCAGGCGATTACCTTGACTGGGGACGACGCAGCATGTCCTTTCAGGGCATGGGGGCTTGGGCCGGGGCCTCATTTAATGTGGCTACCGATGACAGACCAGAGCAAGTCGCGGCATCACAGCGGACACCCGGGTTTTTCACGATGGAGGGACTGCCGATGTTGCTTGGGCGCGACTTTCTTCCTGAAGAGGGTCAGCCCGGCAGGGATCATGTAGTAGTGCTCAGCAACCGATTGTGGAGCGGGCATTTTGGTGCGGACCGCGAAATCATCGGCAAAGAGATCAGAATGAATGGAGAACCGTACACAGTCGTCGGAGTCATGCCGCCCGGGATGCATGATCGCCTTAACTCGCAGTTGTGGGTACCGCTGGCCTTCAAACCGGAACAGATCAACCACGATTCCCATTTTATGCTCGTGATGGCGCGTTTGAAGGACGGCGTCTCGCTCGGCCAGGCGCAATCAGAGATGGACGAAATTGCCGAGCAGCTGCAAAGCGAACACCCGCAGTCCAACGCGAATCGCGGTGTGAGCGTAGAGCCGTTGCATCTCGACTTCGTTACGGACACGACGCGGCGGAACCTTTGGCTGCTTCTGGGCGCTGTCGGTTTCCTCTTACTGATAGCTTGCGTCAACGTGGCGAATCTACTAATGGCGCGTGGGACATCGCGCCAACGAGAGGTGGCTCTCAGGGCTGCGTTGGGCGCTTCGAGAGGCCGCTTGTTCTCTCAGTTTCTCACAGAGAGTCTTGTGTTGGCTCTGGTCGGAGGAGGGCTCGGAATTCTGCTCGCGGAATATATTATCGACGCGATCCTGGCGGTCATGCCGCCTGTGGGCACGATGCTGCCGTCCGAGGCGGACATCAGAATCAGTATTCCGGTTTTGCTTTTCACTATTGCGCTGACAACGATATGCGGGTTGCTGTTTGGAACCGCTCCCGCGTGGCAGGCAACCCGCTTCGATCTCAACGAGGTGCTCAAATCGGGCGGACGTACCGGCGCGGGCGGGGCGCGGCGCAACGCCCGCCGGGTGCTCGTGGTGGCCGAGTTTTCCCTGGCTTTGACCCTCCTCGCTAGCGGCGGCCTGGCTCTCAGAAGCTTCTGGAACTTGACGAGGGTGGACTTCGGCATTCGTACTGAAGGTGTGCTTTCGTTTCGGTTGCCGGTGCCAGACAAGCGTCTGAAGGGCGCCGACCAGATAAGTTCCTATTACCGGCAAATGCTCGAAAACATCGAGGCTGTTCCCGGAGTCAGGAAAGCCGCCGCTATGACTGGCGTCCCGACCCGGGGCTCAATGTTCGGCACGCGGTTCAGCATCGTCGGCCAGCCTGCGGCCAATCCTTCCGAACGCCCCGGTGCCGCAGTTCAAATCGTAACTCCGGGGTATGTAGATGTGCTGGGCATTCGTGTGACTGAAGGCCGGAGTATCAATGAGCAGGACACAGCCACGAGCACGCGTGTCGCGATGGTTAACGAATACTTTGCCAACCGCTTTTTTCCCGGAGTCGACCCGCTGGCGCAACGTATCTCCGTAGAAGAAATGATTCCCGGCGCGACGCGTGGACGACCAGTGGAGTGGCAGATCGTGGGCGTGTTTCACAATCTACGAGGTGTGGGATCTCGTGAAGACTATCCGGAAATCGATCTCCCGTTCTGGCAGAATCCATGGCCACAGACTTCGGTGGTAGTGCGGACGGACGGCGACCCGAAGGCGATGATCAAGGGTATCGCCGCCGCCGTTAGTTCGGTCGACCCGGATCTGCCGCTTGCCGGCGTGAAAACTATTAAAGAGATCGTGGATGAATCTGTGGCGATTGATCGCTTTAGCGTGGTGTTGTTCGCCAGCTTTGGAGTGCTTGGCCTGCTGCTTGCCGCCGTGGGGATATACGGGGTTATCGCCTTCGGCGTGGCCCAGCGAACTCAGGAGTTCGGTTTGCGCATGGCGCTCGGCGCTCAGCGGTCGCAGGTTATAGGTCTGGTTTTGAAAGAGGGAACAATTCTGGTTCTCATTGGGGTGAGCATTGGACTGGGAGGCGCTTACCTGGTGGGCCGCGCGATGCAGTCCACGTTGTACGGAGTCGGCGCCATGGATGCTCAGGCATTTGGCGCGGTGTCCGCCTTACTGCTGGTTGCGGCGTGGCTGGCATGTTTGGTTCCCGCCCTGCGAGCGAGCAGGGTCGAACCAATTGTAGCCCTCAGGTATGAGTGAATTGTGAATGATGTTCATAGGTCCTCCCTGCCATCGGTGTGAGAACCCGAAGTCAAAGAGTCTGCTCTGCGTGCTCTCCCAAGTGGAGGCAATGAACGAGTGCCTGAAAGGTTCTCTGGTCAGGCTGACCTACGGGCTTGTGGCGCCAGGCGTGCGCGACCTATGCTACGCCGATGACCGGGACTAGACTATAACCA
>DATLWF010000687.1:0-5992 GCA_035576605.1 Blastocatellia bacterium
CCGTGACGCCGAGCACATCATCGTAGGCCGGTATCAGCACTTCGGGCGATTTCTTCAGATCGGCGCCGAGCAACAGCGCGTCTTCGGGGCGCAGGAGTTTTCTGACCGCGCGCAGAAACTCGCGCGACTCGTCGCGGCCGAAGTTTCCGATGTTCGACCCCAGAAACAGTGCGACGGTGCGGCATTCGGAATCCGATGGCACGCGTTCCGCTAGAGCTTGCAGCGCCGTGAAGTAATCGGCTGCAAAAGCAGTGATTCGGAGCCGCGGGTACAGACGCAAGAGCCGTTGGCTTGCAAGCTCGAGGCTCGAATCAGAAATGTCTACGGGTAAGTAGTGAAGCTCCGGCTGTTTCGCGAGCAATGCCTCGATCAAGTAGCGGGTCTTCTCTGAGCTGCCGCTGCCCAATTCCAGAAGTCGAACAGTTCCTTCAAACGACGAGACTATTTCACCGGCGGTGGTCCGCAGTATTTCGCTCTCGGCCCTTGTGACGTAATACTCGGGCAACCAGCAAATCGCTTCGAACAGCCGCGACCCGAGCTCATCGTAGAAGTACTTGGGCGACAGCGCCTTCGCTTTTCGCGTTAGCCCGGCGCGGACGTCGCTTGCGAACGCGTTAGAGTCTCCGCCGAGAGCGAGCCGGTGAATAGTGAAGCGGTCATCTGAGCGTACCTGGGCTTCCGAGGACATGCTTCGTCTCCTTCGCTGCAAACTACTCGCGAACCTCTTAACTCAAAGCGCGTCTGTGATGCTATATTACATTCAACTCGTATGCCAACCGCCTTTGCGATTCGACTCAAGCCTCATACGCTGTGCGGAAGCACCGTGTTGCGAGTTATCACGACCGTGTTCCTCATGGCCTCGTTGGAGTTCTCGCAAGTCACCGCTGACCGCAGGGCCAAACAGGGTCAGGGATCGAATCGCAGCAGATACTTTGACGCGCTGGCTAACGAGCCAAAGCTCGTTACGTATTCTGATGATGGGGCGGCCGATGCCACAGTTACGGAAGTGGGTTCAAACGCACCGGAAATCGTTGAGAATCCTATTCAGTCGGTTCGCGATATCGTTAACCTGGGACCGGTGCGATTCCGTTGCTGATCGCGCATCTTAATGGGTAATACTGAAGTGGCGGACGCATTTCCAAAAGGTCTAGTAAAGTTTCGATACCCTCCCTGGTGGAAGCGCAATGGATAGAAGTTCGCAATTTGGATCCCTACGCTCATACCGTCTGGCCTCATTGCTTAGCCGAACGTTCTCGTTCCAACAGTGCTCGCTTACGTTCAATTCCCCATCTGTACCCGCCGAGGCTCTTGTCCTCACGAACCACTCGATGACAGGGAATCACCAATGCGACCGGATTCGTCGCGCATGCCCGAGCCACCGCGCGCGTAGCCGTGGGACGTCCCATCGCGCGAGCCACCTCGCCGTACGATCGCGTGCTCCCGTACGGAATCTCCCGGAGTTTCTTCCACACGCTCCACTGAAACGCCGTCGCTTGCACATCCAGCGGCAGATCAAGATGAGGGTGCCGGCCATCGAGATGACTCAAGAGTTGCTCGACCCACCCGCTCAGAGCTTGATCATCGCGGCTGACATCGGCCGCTGCATACTCGCTCAAGAGATTTGCTTCAAGCACTGCGTCAGAGTCGCCTAGCCGCACACAGCAAACGCCCTTCGCGGTCCCGGCCACGAGCAACCGGCCCAGCGAACAACCGGCGATCGTGTAGCTGATTCGCACTCCTTTGCCGCCGCGGCGATAGTCGGCAGGTGTCATGCCGAGTTGAGAAGGCGCGCGCTCATACAACCGGCTGCTCGAACCATATCCAGCTTCGTACATTGCTCCAGTCACAGTTGCTCCTTTCTTCACTCCTGCTTTGAACTGGTCGAGTCGCATTGCCTCTGCGTACTGACGCGGCGTGATCCCCGCGAGACGTTTGAACACGCGCTGCAGATGATAAGGGCTCACGCCGGTGTGCGCGCTCAAGTCTTCGAGGGTCGGCAACTCGTCGATGTGGCGTTCGATGTAGAGGCAGGTTCGCCGAACCATCTCGACCTGAGGATCAGGGATTGCGGCATTGCGAGGACGGCAACGGAGGCACGATCGAAAGCCGGCGCGCTCGGCGGCCTCGGGCATGCGAAAGAAAACTACCTGCTCGCGACGCGGCCGGCGCGCGGGGCACGAAGGACGGCAATAGATTCCAGTCGAGCGCACCGCGAAAAAGACCTTTCCATCAAAATGCGTGTCTCTGTCGAGCACGGCTCGCCAATACGCTTCGTCGCCGGGACTCTCCGCGCTCGCATAAGTGCTTTGCTGTTTGGTCAATGGTATGGCCTCGCTCATGTCAGATACCCCTACGAGCATACTAAAGCAGAGCGTGGAATTGAATCTATCCGAGTCTTGCGCTCAAACTCTGGGAGGCGGTTTGTAGTTCGGCCTTTAGCAGGCTGCTGAAAAACGACGCTGCACCTCCACCAACCCTGCGTTGGTGGAGTGATGACTGACCGGCTATTTGCATGATTCAACGTCCGCCCTCCACCGACCCCGTGTCGGTGGAGGCACGATTTCCAAGCTAATAAGGCTTAAACTCCACGGCGCTTAGCCGCCAATCGCGCCTCCACCGACGCGGGGTGGGTGGAGGGCCGGACTGACGTACGTTATGGCGTAGCTTGGCAATCGCCGCCCCACCAACGCAGGGTTGGTGGAGGCGCAGCGTCCTTTTTCAGCAGCCTGTTAGGCGGAAGTTGGTAAACACCCTCACGACGTGTTACAAAAGTCCGGCTGGCAATGAAAACTCCAACCTCTCTTTTTCTATGTGTCATCCTCCTTTGCACAGCAGGCCTCGCTCAATGGACGCCTCAGCAAAGCGGGACAACAGTGCGCTTTCGAGGCGTTAGTGCGGTCAGCCCGATGATCGCCTGGGCGAGCGGCAACGGCGGCACGTATGCGCGAACGACTGACGGCGGCGCGACGTGGCAATCCGCGGTCGTGCCCGGCGCGGCGCAGCTCGACTTCCGCGATGTGCAGGCGGTCGATGCGAACACCGCATATCTTCTCAGCATCGGCCCGAGCGAAGCTTCGAGAATCTATAAGACTACCGATGGCGGACGCGACTGGACGCTTCAGTTCACCAATCACAACCCGAAAGCGTTCTTCGATGCGTTCGCATTTTGGGACGCTCGAACGGGCATCGCGATGAGCGACCCGGTCGATGGGCGATTCATCTTGATCAAGACAACGGATGGCGGCGCTAACTGGAAAGAACTTCCTCGTGAGAATTCTCCGCAGGCGCTCGAAGGTGACGGCGCTTTCGCCGCGAGCGGCACTTGCTTAGCTGTTCAAGGAAGACAGAACGTCTGGTTTGGAACCGGCGGCGCGGCGGTCGCTCGCGTGTTCAGGTCCACGGACGGCGGCAACACATGGAAAGTTGCTCAGACGCCGATCACTGCGGGCAACGCTTCGTCAGGGATATTCTCGATCGCCTTTAAGGACGCGACGACGGGTGTGATCGTTGGAGGCGACTACAAGAAAGAGAATGAAAGCGGCAACAACGTCGCGACGACGACTGACGGAGGCGCAACGTGGACTTTGGCGAAAGGTTCCAGGCCGTCGGGATTCAGATCGGCAGTCGTTTACGTGCCCGGGACTCGCGGCCCGATGCTCGTGGCGGTCGGCCCATCCGGTTCAGACTATTCGGTTGATAGCGGCGCGAGCTGGGTGAGCTTAGGCAGCATGGGATTTCATGCACTTAGCTTCGCCGGGGTTGATGCTGGTTGGGCCGTTGGGGAGGGCGGGCGGATCGCGAAGCACTCTCTTCAGAGCATACCGAAAGTTTCCAGATAACGAGTCCAGATTTGATCAGCATACCTCTTCGCATATTCTTCCGCGTAGTTTTCGCCACGACTGGCGGCGCTCTTTGATCTAGTCGTCATCCTGTCGTGGTGGTGACCGAGTTCATGGAGCAGTGTAGCCAGGAGTTGATGGGCGCGCGCTGTTGCTTCGTTAAACTTGCACAGCACCTCGTCGTCGTCTGACTCACAAACAACGCCGAAACGCTCCAGAAAAAACCGTTCCTGCTCGACACCTTCCTTGCTTAGCGTGATCCAGAGATCCTTATCCCAGGCGCAGATATGAACGACCCCAGGCCGATGATAACCAAATATCCTCCAATCTCCCGGGGCCAAAACGATTCCGTTTAGCCCTCTGGAGAGTTCAGCCCAGTCGGGTAAGATCCCTATGAACTCGAGAATGTCTTTCTGCTTTAGTAGATGCCGATATCCAACTCCCGGCCTTTTTCGATCAATAACCAGCGAGGCTTGTTCAGCATGATAGTAGTTCGGCGTTTTGGTCCAGTTGTTTTTCTTCTGAACCTTCCCGCCGATCACCTTTGGCGACGTCTTCTTTTGAACGCTTCTATTCATCTTGCGACCCTTGTTCCACGGTTCGCCTACCAGTGAGAATCTACCGCCCTTTGAACTGCGGTGCCCGCCGCTCGCGAAACGCGGCCATCGCTTCCGCAAGATCAATGGACTGCAGGAACGCCGAGTTCCAAACGGCGACGTAACCCAATCCGTCCGCTACTGATTTGTCAGCGCAATAATTCATCACTCGCTTGATCCCCTGGACAACGAGCGGCGGGTTGGCGGCGATTTCACGCGCGAGTTTTCGCGCAGCTTCAAGCACAGCGTCTCGCGTTTCGTACACCTCGCTCACCAGACTGATCTGTAATGCCCGCGCGGCGGCGATGTCTTTGCCCGTAAAAGCGAGTTCGCGCGTAGCTCCTTCGCCGATGATTCGAGGCAGACGTTGAAGACTGCCAAGGTCTGCGACTATCGCAACCTTTACTTCTCTCAAGCTGAAGCGCGCATCGGCCGAGCACAAACGAAGATCGCACGCCGCGATCAAATCAAGGCCGCCGCCTATGCACCAGCCGCTGACGGCTGCGATTACCGGTTTGCGGCAAGCGGCGACGTTGTCGAACCCTTTCTGCATATCGCCAACCAGGTCGAGCAAGCGTGTGCGCTCCGCAGCGAGATTCTCTCCGGCGCCGAAGTGCCGCCCGAGATCACCCATCATCGCGGCGAGATCCAGCCCGTAGCTGAAGTTGTCACCCTCGCCTCGAATGATGATCGCGCGAGCCTCTTCGTCGCGATCCAGCGCCGCGAAGACTTCCGGCATCTCGCGCCAGAAGTCCGGCCCCATGGCGTTGCCCTTGCCGGGTCCGATCAGAACTATTTCTACGACGCCTTCGTTTCTCTCCAGCCGAAGTGATTTGTAGTCAGCCATAGTTGCATCGCTCCTCAAAAGAACCTTGTGATCAGCTAGGCTGACTTGAGGGGCGGTTGATGTCAAGGTCGATGGCGTGTGAAACGGACCGATGAAACCGACTTCGCCGGCCTTATCGCACGATGAACCTGGTCGGAGCAACGAACGCCCTCGCTTCAGGGTTGTAGTAGTCGTAAACCATCGATGGCGCGGTCTGCGCCGCAACCCCGAAGCGCGGTCGAAACTTGAACTGGAATCGCGTGCCGCCCGCTTGAGGCCACAGGTAGACGATCAACCGGTCGGGCAACACATCATATTGGTCAACTCCCCAATCCGATTCCTTCACCGCTCGCTCGAGCGAAGCGCGGTCAACATCGGCTCCCGGAGGCAACCCTATTTCAGCGAGCATCATTCCGTAGCCGCGGAATCCCACACGGTCCGCTTCGACAGTGCAGTTGATCTCATCTCCGATCTTCGCTTCGCTCTTGTCGAAGCTCACTCGAAGCCGCAGCGCACCCGCGGACGCATGGCCGGCGTTGGTGGCCGCTGCCACGGCAGACCAGGGTTCATAATGCGTTGCGACGACCTGCGCGGTCGCTTGCGGTGAGCCGGCTGCTCGGCGAATCTGAATGCGATTGGATCCGATAGACAGAAACGGCGACAGATCCATCGTGATTGGGTTGCTGAGCTTGTGAGCCGGATGCATCTCGACAGAGGCGACTCGCTTGTCA
>DATLWF010000688.1:0-11251 GCA_035576605.1 Blastocatellia bacterium
CCCTGCGGATCAACGGGCTGTGTACCTCGACGAGGTGTGCGCGAATGATGATGGGCTGCGTCGAGAGGTAGAGAGTTTGCTTGGTGCGTCAGAGCGGGCTGGAAGCTTGCTGGATTCACCTGCGATGGAGATGGCCGCTCCATTGTTAGTTAATGATTCGATTCAGTCAATGCTCGGTCAGTCTATTGGGCGTTACAAAATAATCTCTGCGCTTGGAGCGGGTGGGATGGGAGACGTCTACCTTGCTCACGACGCAAGTTTAGGCCGCAAGATCGCCCTCAAGCTGCTGCCGACCCACTTCACCACGGATAAAGATCGTTTGCGCCGCTTCGAGCAAGAAGCACACGCCGCATCAACTCTCTCCCATACGAATGTCTGCGTAATTCATGAGGTTGGGGAAACTGAAAATGGTTATCACTACATTGCGATGGAATTCGTTAATGGAGTGACATTACGCCAGCATCTGGCAGGTGCGCCGCTGAAACTTCCCGAAGCGCTTGATGTTGCCATCCAGATCGCTTCAGCGCTAGCCGCAGCGCACGCTGCAGGGATTGTGCATCGAGATATCAAACCCGAGAACATCATGGTTCGGCTTGATGGCATTATCAAAGTCCTGGACTTTGGACTCGCGAAACTGACGGAGCAACAGAAAACCATAGACTCAGCGACACCAACGCGAACACTGGTGCAGACGGACACCGGGATGGTGATGGGCACAACTGCTTACATGTCACCGGAACAAGCGCGTGGATTAGCGGTAGATGCACGCACAGACATCTGGAGTCTGGGCGTAGTGCTTTATGAAATGCTTGCCGGGCGGACACCGTTCGAGGGCGAGACGGCGAGCGATCTGATTGCAGCGATTCTGAAAACCGAGCCGCCACCGCTTCCCTTCTATGGGCTCGAAGTGCCGAGTGAATTGGAGCACATCGCCCGAAAGGCGCTACAGAAAGACCGAGAGGCACGTCATCAGACGGCTGGGGAGCTGCTAAACGAGCTCAAAGAGATCAAACAAGAACTGGAGTTTCAAACGAAGCTGGAAGGCTCAGGCCAGTCTGAGATGTTTGATCAAGCGAATGCGGCGAGAGGCGGCCGGCAGGTAAAGTTCCGGACAACGCTGTTCGAACCGGTTCACACCGACAAAGATACCCAAGCACGCAAGGCCTCAAGCTCGAACTACATCGTTAACGAAATAAGACGGCACAAGCTGGGCGCGTTCATCAGTCTCGCAATTCTGCTGGGCATAGTCGGCGCCCTCGCTTACGGCATCTACCCGTTTGGCGCGCCACATAAAAGCAACACCCATCTCGAGAAAGTAAAGTTGACTCGACTGACAACGGTTGGTAACGCCATTGAAGCGACCGTCTCTCCCGATGGAAAGTTCATCGCTTATATCCAGAGGGAGAATGGAAAGTACAGCCTTTGGACGAAAGCAGTCGCAACAGTCAGCGCATTACGGATTGTCCAGAACGCTGAGGGCCTGGGCATGGACTGCCTGAGATTCTCGCCCGATGGCGACTACATTTACTACTGGGCTGAAGAAAAGAGCGGGCCAGGCCTCCTTTTTCAAATACCGGTGTTGGGCGGCACGGCGAAGAAAATGCTGGCCCAAGTTGATTCCCCTATTACGTTCTCACCCGATGGCAAGCAGTTCGCCTTCGTTAGCTCCACCGGCGATCCGCGAGTGTCACAATTGGTTGTAGTCAATACAGACGGTAGCGGCGCGCGGAGGATACTCGCCAGCCGCCCTATCGCTGAACAGTTTTCCGCTGGCGGCCCATCATGGTCGCCTGACGGCAAGATAATCGCCATCGGAGCCGGCACGGGGCCCGTTGGTACTAAACGGGCGATAATAGTGGTGGGAGTCACGATCGAGAGCGGTGAGGTCAAACCGCTATCGCAGCAGAATTGGAATGATATTGGTCACGTGGAGTGGTTCAGGGATGGGAGCGGCCTGTTGCTGGCAGCTAAAGAGAAGGCTCGGGACAAGAGCCAGATCTGGCAGCTCTCGTATCCGGCCGGCGAAGCGCGTTGCATAACCAATGACTTGAATAGCTATGCTTCCTTGTCCCTGACGGCTGACTCGGGCGCGCTGGTAACAATCCAATCACAAACATCCTCTCATATCTGGGTCGCGCCAGACGGGGATGCTGGCCGGGCGCGGCAGCTTACTTCCAGGAGCAATGCCGATGAGGGATTTTTTGGAGTGGCTTGGACACCCGATGGCCGTATCGTTTACAGCTCGACCGCCGCTATTAACCACTCGAATCTATGGATCATGAACGGCGACGGCAGCAACCCAGAGCAACTGACAGACACACTGGCTGATGATACGCTTCCTGCCGTTTCGCCTGACGGACGATACATAGTTTTCACATCCAACCGTTCGGGCAAGCTTAACCTCTGGCGCATGGACATAGACGGCGGCAATCCGAAACAACTCACCAATGGTATAGCATTGGAACCTGACTTCTCGCCCGACGGGCGCTGGGTCGCCTGCATCTTCGTAGAGCCCGGACTGACCCTTTGGAAAGTTCCGGTTGATGGGAGCAGTCCCGTGCAGTTGACCAAGATGTTCGCGAATGCTCCCGCGGTTTCTTCGGACGGTAAACTGATCGCATATTACTATTATGACGAGCAGGCCGAGAAGAAAACGAAGGTTGTTATCATTCCGTCTGAGGGCGGTGCGCCGGTGAAGGTTCTGGATTACACACCGGCGCCATCCCCAAACCAGGGCCTGCAGTGGACGCCGGATGATAGCTCGTTAATCTACCAGGACGGGCGTCAGGGAGGCGCAAACCTTTGGCGACTGCCGCTCAACGGAGGCCCGGCCCGGCAGTTGACTGACTTCAAGAGCGAACAAATCTGGAACTTTTATTTCACGCGCGATGGCCGTCGGCTCGTCTGCGCGCGCGGAACGACGATAAGCGACGTGGTGATGATCAGCGAAACCAATTGACCAAACCTCATGCAGCTTACCAATCTCGGCTTCATCGACACTCACTCCTTGTGAAGCCTAACGCCGGCGTTAAGCTGCGAACTGGATAAAGCCACCCGATTTCAAAGCCGAAAGCATCACGATAGTACCAGGCGAGCAGTTCGACGTTCACGACACTCGGCCCTCGTCAACAGCGTAGTATGGACTACTTGTTGACGGCCTGCGCTTTGCCGTTGTGATAATTCGGAAACGGCGGGCGTTTCGGCTGCGGCGGGCGCGGGTGTTTCTTCAACTCTTCGAGAAGCACCTCCACCGCCTTTTCGAGCTGCGGGTCGTGACCTGCGCGCCATGCCGCCGGATCCATCTCGACCTCGATGTCGGGCGCGACGCCATGATTCTCGATCTCCCACTTGCCTTCCGGCGTGTAGAACGCGAAGTTCGGCGCGGTGACCGCGCCCCCATCCATCAACTGCGGCGTGCCGCCGATTCCCACCAGTCCGCCCCACGTGCGCTTGCCGATGAGCTGGCCAATCTGCGACCGCCGGAACATGTAAGGGAGGTAATCCCCGCCCGAGCCGGCATACTCGTTGACGAGCATCACCTTCGGACCGGGCATCGTGCCGAAAGGCTGGCGATAATCTTCGCCATCGCGCAACGCCCAGTAGCTGTTCAGCGGCTTGCGCAGGTAATCGATGACGTAATCCGCTGCCTGCCCGCCGCTGTTGAAGCGCTCGTCAATGACCGCGCCGTCCTTGTCGAGTTGCGAGAAGTAGTAGCGGTTGAAGAAGGTGTAACCGCCGCCTGCGGTGTCTGGCAACCAAACATAAGCTAACTTACCATTGCTCAGCTTGTCGACTTTGCGGCGATTGTCTTCAACCCATGCGAGGTTGCGCAGGCCGGCCTCGCTCGCCACCGGTACGACGGTGACTTCGCGCGATTGCGAGCCGTCAACGTTTGGCCCGACTCTGATGACCACCTGCTTGCCCGCCTTGTTTTCAAAAAAGGCATAGACATTATCACTCGCAGTCAGATTGCGCCCACTGATGGCCAGCAGGTATTCGCCTTCCTGTACGTTGACGCCGGGCTGCGTGAGTGGCGCGCGCAGCTGCGGGTTCCAGTTCTCGCCGTCGTAAATCTTCGCAAAGCGATAACGCCCGTTCTCGATGGCGTAGTCGCAACCGAGCAGGCCGCCACCGACACGATTGGGATTGGGAACGTCGCCGCCTGAAACGTAAAGGTGGCCAACGGTTAACTCGCCGAATATCTCCTGGAACAGGTAATTCAAATCCGCGCGATGCGCCAGCGAGTCAACGTAGCGGCTGTACTTGCTGGCTGTCGCTTCGAGATCCAGGCCATGGTAACCCGGATCATAAAAGAAATCGCGCTCGATGCGCCACGCTTCCCGGTACATCTGCTGCCACTCGGCGCGCGGATCAACGTAGACCTCCATATCCGCGGTCTTCAACAGATTAGGTGCGCCCGGTGCGGACGCGCCCGCCGCGCTCGGCGGCGACGGCTGGCCGAGCGTTGCCGTTGGAGCGATGAACCAATTCGTGCCCTGGCGATAGAGCGCTTTCTCAGAGTTGGCCGATACCTCGAATGACCCGATGTTATCCAGAACCTTGTCGAATTTGCGCTTTTCTACGTCGAATTTGTGCAACGTTGCACCCGCCGGCACACCGGGCGTCGGCGCCGCGGGTGGTGCAAATTCGATCACATACAGAATCCCCGGCTTTCCGGCCCGAAGCCCGACGACGTTGCGGGCCGGAATCGGCAGGGCGAGAATGCGCTGGCCGATCCTGTCGAAGTCAATTCGCACCGGATCCGGCGCCTTCTTGCCGCTCGGCGCCGGCGCGCCCTCGGCTCTCTTCTCCGCGGTTTGATCCGCAGGCTTATCACCCTCTTTTTTCTCTTCCTGAACTTTCTCTTCGTCGCTTTCGGGGGCAAGCGGCGACGGCAGATCTTTGCGCAGCACCGCGAGGTAGACGCTACGCGTGGGGCGATGTGGATAGCTCGTCATATCAAAGCCGAAGACCGCCGGGCCGATGTCGGTACTGGCGCTGAAGTAAAGATACTTGCCGCTCTTATCAAATGTAGTGTGCGCGACATCGCTCGAGCCGTCGGTAACCTGCGTGCTCTTGTTCTCTTCGAGCGAATAGACGAAGGCCGCGCCATACCACGACTGCACCGGCTTAACGAAGGCGATCCAGCGGCTGTCGGGCGACCAGCTCGCGTTGAATGATGTGCCGCGACTGGCGGTATCAATTTTGACTGGCGTTCCCTTGTCTATATCGACGTACCACAGGCCGAGATGATTGTCCGCATAGGCGATCTTCTTGCTGTCGGGCGACCACGTCAGGCCCGAGAAGAACGCTTTGCCGAGCTTAATCTTCTTCACCTCGCCCATGCCCGACTGCTCACGAAGGTGCAGCGCATACTCGCCGGATTCATCAGACAGGTAAGCGATCCAGCGACCATCGGGCGACCATGCCGGGCTGCGCTCCATCACCCCGGTGGTATTCGTCAGATTGCGCGGGTCGCCTTTTTCGGCGGGCACGGTGAGGATCTCGCCGCGCACCTGAAAGATGGCGCGCGCACCCGTTGGTGAAATGGCCGCGCTAATCCCACCCGAAGGGTTCGCGATGAGTGGGCCGACCTTCTCGAAATGCGGGCGAACCGAAAGCATATCGGCACTAATCGTGACGTTGACCTTGCGCGTCTTCCCCGATTTCAAATCATACAGATTGAGCGAGCCAAACTGCTCGTAAACGATGGCGTCCTCGCCGACCGATGCCGACTTCATGTCGAATCCATCATTGCGAATCAACTGCTCAACCTTCTTCGAGCCGGTGTCATAAGCGAAGAGCGTAATCGGGCCGCTACGATCGGATAGGAAGTAGATTTTGTTACCAACCCACATTGGGTTGAAGTCGTTGGAATTATCGCGTGGCAGCTTCTCGATTCTAGAGTCGCTGAGATTGCTGATCCAGATGGCGGTGGTCATGCCGCCCCGGTAACGTTTCCACGCATTGAACCCGCGGGGCAGCGGCACGTAGGCCAGGTGGGAGCCATCGGGCGAGTAGGCGCCTTCGTACCCCATCGGCAGTGGCAGCGGCGTCGGAAAGACGCCGTCAATGGCCATCGTGAACAGGCGCGCGTACCGGCCCGAAGCACTGTCGCGGCCCGACACGAAGAGCACCTGCTTGCTGTCGGGGCTCCAGCCAACCGCCGTATCGCTGCCTGGATGGTAGGTCATTCGTCGCGGCACGCCGCCGTTCGCCGGAATCACGTAGACATCGGTGTTGCCATCATATTCGCCGGTGAAAGCGATCCAGCGACCATCAGGGGAAAAGATCGGCGCATATTCGTTGCCGATGCCGTTCGTCAACCGCGCGGCATCGCCACCATCGCGCGAGACAACCCACAAATCGCCGGCATACGAGAAGACGATCTGTGCCTTGCTCAATGTCGGATTGCGCATCAGCAACGGCTGGTTCGCTTGCGCAAGAGCCGCGGCCGACAGCAAGAGGATGCATAGAAAAGGAAGCAATATTTTCTTCATAACACGGTCTCCTTGATAAAACGTTAGAGATAGCGATTGGAAGCAGAAAGCTTAGCACTTTTAACCGTCTTAGACATCCAGTCGCAGTTGTCGTATAGCATGAGGCCGGTCAGCACGCATGTTCCGCAAATGTCGATCGTTCGTTCTTCAGCATATGGACACGCAATTTGGAGGGTCAAAGTAACGGACGAACTACTTCAACAACTCCGGGTTGCGAGGCTGAAATGCGGAGCCGATCAGACTGACAATCGCACGCTCGACGCGAGAAATGGTTTCCGGCAATGCCTGCTGCTCGTAGATCGGAAACAGCTCGCGCTCCTCTTTGCGAATGTGAGCTTCGAGCGTATCGGCGAATTCCTTTAGCGTCGCCGCGAGCGAGTTAATTTCAATCTGGCGCAACTGATCAATGAGTGCCCTCATTTTCCTGTGTTGGCCCAGCAGCTCGTCGATGATCTCCGTCGTACCCGCGATCTCTCGCATGGCTGGAAACAAAAACTCTTCCTCGGCTTGAAAGTGGGTCATCAAGTCACCCTCGAAGAAGCGAATAGCATGATCAGCTTTCATCTGAAGCCAGTTTGAATCCGCGTGGTGCTCGATCAGTCCTCTGTGGATTCGCAAGCATAGCAGCAAGGCATACTGATGCTCGCGAGAAAGCGGGATGAGGCTGTTGTGACGCCTTGACGAAGTCTTCATGGTTTGTCGTGCCGTGCGGACATAAAAATCGTCAGAGGTGCCGCGATATCTTCAACTGGCTTTGAGGTCTGCTGCCGCGTGATCATTAAGCGGTCTGCATCTGTTGACCGACGCGAGGGCCGCCAACCTTGCTCGCCACAATCAAGCAGACAATCGCGAACAGCGATAGAAGAATAAAGCCCCAGGTGAATGCGCCCGTCGCTTGCCGTACGCTTCCGACAATCAACGGCGGGAAGAAACCTCCCAAGCCGCCTGCAGCGCCGACCAGACCCGTGACGCTGCCAACTGACTGAGGGAAGTATTCCGGCACGAGTTTGAACACTGCTCCGTTGCCTAAGCCAATCGCTGCAGCCATTCCGAGCGCGCCGATCGTGAAGGTCGACATCAGCGGGCACGCCATGAAGATCGCCATCACTGCGGTAACCGGAAAGACCCACAACAGAATTGTTCGTCCTCCGATTCGATCTGCGAGCCAGCCTCCTATCGGACGCATCGCGGTCGCCAACACTACGAAGCCGGCCGTCCGAAAGCCTGCGTCTTGCGGTGTGAGCCCGTACATCTCGGTCAGGAACACCGGGAGGTAGATCGCCATCGCGACGAATCCACCGAATGTGAGGAAATAATAAAGGCTTAGTACCCAACTCATCGATTCCCGCAACGGACGAAGCATGTCGTTGAGCAGCTTCGCTGGACCTCGGCGCGGGGCGTTGCGGGCCCCAATCCAAAACACCACCAGCCACAAGAGCACCAACAATCCGAATGTCCAAAAGCCCCATTTGAATCCAAGCCGGCTTGCGAGTAGCGGCGACCCGAATGCGGCGAGCGACTGGCCGATGTTCCCTGCTCCATAGACGCCGAGCGCAGTTCCTTGTTTCTCTGGAGGATACCATCCGCTGACGAAGGAGACGCCCACCGAAAAGCTGGCAAGTGCGATCCCGACGAACAGCCCGCACAAAAGCAACTGCCAGTAAGACGCCACCCAACCCATCAGCATTGCCGGCACGACCGAGCATGCCATAACGATAGAAAAGATCATCCTACCGCCTAATCGATCGGTGAGTATGCCGAGCGGTATCCGCCCTAAGCTTCCGAGCAAGACTGGGATCGCGATCGCTATGCTTACCTGTATCGGACTGAGCCCTAGTTGCTTGCGTAGGATCGGCATCATCGCCGACACCGATCCGAACACCGCAAAGCAGAGAGCGAATGCGATTGTGCCGAGTAACAACTGCAGACTGTTGCCCGCTGAGCGCTCGGTGGATGAGTTCATGCTTGTGCTCTTTCAATCGCGAAAAGATATCGGAGCAATCCGGCGTTCAACGCGAAGCATCCGAGGCTGGCCAGCGCGGCCGGCCAGATGACCGACTGGTCGCCTCCGAGATATGCGTTCATCGTTGCCGCGAGCAGCCACAACTGGAGCACCACCAATATCAGCACTATGCAGAGGATGCCGTAGATGATCGTCGTCTTCTGTTCGCGAGTGAATCGCCTTCTCATAGCACCCTCAGCTCCACGCCTGTCGCGTAGATGGCTCCTTGTCTGAAGTCGAGCGTGATTCGGGCGAGCGGCCTGCGCGGCGGTCCTGCAATCGGGCTGCCGCTCGCAATATCGAACACTCCTTCGTGACACGGGCAGTAGAGTCGGCGATTGTCGGGCTGGGGCACAACGCTGCAAGACAGGTGTGTGCACTCCCGGCTGAAAGCGACGAAGCTTTGCTCGCCGAGCCGTACAAGCACACATTGATCGTGTTCGCGTGGGTACGAAAATGTGAGAACACTGCCAATCGGGACTTCGTCAACCCGAGCAATTCGTTGTATCGGCGATTCGCCTCGTCGCGCGCGGAAAAAGTTTTGAAAGACAATCCAAAACTGGCCAACCATAAACGCGAAGCTGGTCAGCACCAGGAACCTTGTGAAGTCCCGACGCGCTACGTAGTTGTCCTGTGGCCAGTCGATAGGGAAATCTCTACGCCAGCGCGGCTGCTCGGAATTCGGCCGGCCATCGGGCGCTATCGTTATTTGTTCGCGGTCAGGTTGAGCCGTCATACTTCCTTTGAGTCCAAGCTGGCAGCTTGTCGCTACTCGTGCATATCGTCGAGGATGTTGAGCGTGATGCTCTTGCCGCTTGTTTGCTCGTTCATCGCCGCAGTGACGTCGATGTACCTGGCGTGCCCAACTCGCGGCATCATCATATTAACTCTGGTTGTTATCACCTGCTCGCCGAACTTGAAGCGGTTGATCGGTGTCGAACGCGGCCTCAACTCCTCGATCTGCTTGCTCGTTCCGTAAAAGAGCGCCTGGCTCGGACATACCGTCGCACACATGGGCTTCTTGCCCGCAGAAGTCCGGTCATAGCACATATCGCATTTCATCATCAGCTGGAAGTCGGTGTTCATCTTAGGCACGCCGAACGGGCAGGCGAGGACACAGTTGTTGCAAGCAATGCAGCGTGGCTTGCGAGCGGTTTGAACCACCCCGTCATCCGTTCGCTTGATAGCGTCCGCAGGGCAGACCTCAGCACACGTCGGCGAGTCGCAATGCATGCACACCATCGGCGCGGTTTGCACCGAGTGCGGGCGGTCGAGGTATTCCAAATGAATCATGGAATGGCCCTTGTGCGTGTCGCACTCACTGCAAGCCAGGACGCACGCCTCGCAGCCGATGCACCGCGTGGCGTCGATGAAAAACTCCATGTTAGCAGGAACAGGCATAAACTTAATGATGCGTGATGAGTGATGCGTGATGTGTGATGCGTGATGCGTGATGAGTGATGCGTGACAAGGTAATTCGTGCAGGTCACGGATCACGTATCACTCCTTTTCACTCTCACCGCACACACCTTGTACTCCGGGATCTTCGAGATCGGGTCCTGAGCCGAGATCGTCAACTGATTAGCGCTCCGGCCGCCGGGCCAGTGATACGGAATGAAAATCGTGTCGGGCCGAATCGTCGTGACGACCATCGCCCGAAGAGTCAGCGTGCCTCGCCGAGACTCAACGGTAGTCAACTCTCCATCGCGAATGCCGAGCTTCTCCGCAAGTCTTGGGTGAATCTCGATGCGAGGCTCCGGATTCTGATCGAGCAGCGGGCCGATTCTGCGAGTCTGCGTCCCAGAAAGATACTGGCTGACGACACGGCCAGTGGTAAGGATGATCGGATACTCGTCGTCCACGTCCTCGGCAGGCGCCGCATACGCTGCTACGTTAAAGCGAGCCATTCCATCAGAAAAGTAGAACGGCCCGGCTCCTTTTGCGATCGGGTTCCATGAACCCTGTTCGAATAAGCGCGGTGTCCCCGAATCGTCCTCGCTCGTGCACGGCCAAAAGACGCCGTATTGTTTGTCGATCTTCTCGTAGGTTATTCCCGAGTAATCGGCGATGCCCCCTCGGGAGGCTTCGCGAAGCTCATTGAATATTTCGCGCGGGCTGCCGAAGGTGAAGCCGCGCTCGCGACCCAAACTTTTCGCAATGTCCTGAATGATTCGCCAGTCCTGGCGTGCGTCACCCGGCGGGTCCACAGCCTTGTTGATTTTGATCACGCGGCCTTCTATCTGTGTGGTTGTGCCCTCGTCTTCTTCCTGCAGCGAACCGGGCAGGACGATGTCGGCGTGATGAGCAGTCTCGCTCATGAAAAAGTCAATCGCGACGAAGAACTCGAGCTTGCCTAGCGCGCGAGTGACGAAGGTGTTGTCGGGCAGCGAGACTTTCGGATTGAATGAAATCAACAGCAGTCCCCGAATTTCGCCGCGATCGACCTTTCGAAAAATCTCATAGGCATCTACGCCGGCTTGAGGGATGTCACCGGGATCGATATCCCACACCTTTGCTACATAAGCGCGGTGCTCGGGATTGCTGACGTCGCGAGCGCCCGGAAGCTGATCGCATTTCTGGCCATGTTCGCGGCCGCCCTGTCCGTTGCCCTGCCCCGTGATTGTCGCGTAGCCGCAGTGCTCGCGGCCGATGCGTCCCGAGGCAAGCACGATGTTGATCGCGCCGAGAACATTCTGAACGCCGTGAGTGTGATGTTCGATGCCGCGGGCGTGAAGAAGGAAGCTGGTCT
>DATLWF010000689.1:0-47647 GCA_035576605.1 Blastocatellia bacterium
TTCTGGAAGGGACGCGCATCGGTGATTCCATTTCGATAAACGGCGTCGATCTTACGGTGATCGAGATGAGCGCCGACTCCTTCAGCGCCGACGCATCGCTCGAGACTTTGAAGCGCTCAACATTGGGCGAGCTCCGCGTTGGGAACAGAGTGAACCTCGAGCGAGCGCTTGCGGTGGGCGAACGATTGGGCGGGCACATGGTTCAGGGACACGTGGACGGCACAGGCGAGCTCGTGTCGGTCGCGCCGGAAGGCAACGCGTATCGCATGCGTTTCAGGTTTACGCGCGAGCTTGGACGCTACATAGCAATGAAGGGATCGGTAACGGTTGACGGCATCAGCTTGACTGTCGCCGGGCTCGGCGACGATTGGTTCGAAGTGGCAATCATCCCGCACACGTGGCGCGAAACGAGCTTGTCGGACTTGAAGAGCGGAGGCCGCGTGAATCTTGAAGTGGACGTGCTCGCAAAGTACGTTGAGCGATTGATGCTGAATGAACAAGCGCCCGCAGCGCAAACCGAATTGACGGTTGAGTACTTGATAGAACAGGGGTACTAGAGGTGGTGCGTGAAACGTGACATCTGAATCTTGTTTACGAATCACGTGTCACGGTTCACGCATCAGTCTTCAAGATGGAGCAAGCATGCCATTCGCAACCATAGAACAAGCCATCGAAGAATTCCGCGCAGGACGTCTGGTCATCATTGTCGATGATGAAGACCGTGAAAACGAGGGCGACCTCGCCTGTCCCGCCGAAAAGGTCACGCCCGATATCATCAATTTCATGGCGCGCTACGGGCGCGGACTCATCTGTCTCTCGCTGACAGAGGCTCGGCTGGATGAACTCCAGATCCCGTTGCAGGTTTCCGAGTCCGACAACACGGCAACCCGGGGCACCGCCTTTTGCGTCACTATAGAAGCGAGGCGAGGCGTGACCACCGGAATATCAGCAGCCGACAGAGCGACGACAATTCAAGTCGCGGTTGATCCACGAACCAGGCCTTCGGATCTCGCGCGGCCCGGGCACATCTCTCCGCTTCGCGCGCGCAACGGCGGTGTGCTTGTGCGTCCCGGTCAAACAGAGGCGGTAGTTGACCTGGCTCGCATCGCCGGGCTGACCCCGGCGGGCGTGATCTGCGAAGTTATGAACGACGACGGGACAATGGCTCGATTGCCCGAGCTTCGCAGGTTTGCTCTTCAACACGGCCTCAAAATCATCTCAGTCGCCGATCTTGTCAGCTATCGAATGGCCAATGAAGTGCTCGTGCATCGCGCAGGGGAAGCGCGAGTGCCAAGCGTGTACGGCGAGTTTCGAGCCATTGCCTTTACGAACGACATCAATCAGGACACTCACCTGGCGCTGGTGATGGGCGAGATCGATCCGGACGTGAGTATGCCCGTCCGCGTGCATTCGCAGTGCGTGCTTGGCGACGTGTTCGGTTCGCTGCGGGACGACACCGGTTGGCAGCTTCATCGTTCGCTTGAGGTAATCGCGGAGGAAGGTCGCGGCGTGCTGCTGTATCTCAAGCAGGAAGGCCGGGGCGTCGGGCTGGTGAATCAACTCAAGGCTTATCGGCTCATGGATGAGCAGGACAAGGATGCCGTTGAAGCCGACGCAGCAGTGGTTGGGCTTCATAAGATGGATCCCCGCGACTACGGCATCGGCGCGCAGATTCTTCATGATCTGGGTGTGCACAGGATGCGATTGATAACGAATCATCCGGTAAAACGCGCGGCCATCGAAGGATTCGGGCTCGAAATAACTGACCGCATTCCGATCGAGATTGACCCAAACGAGTCGAACGAAAAAGTATTGCGTGCGAGGAAGGACAAGCTCGGGCATCTGCTCACTAAGGTTTAGGAGTGATGCGTGATGCGTGAGGGCAGATCGCGCATCTGCAATCACCGGGTGACCGATTCACTGGTCACAATTGACGCATCACGGTTCACGGATCACAGTTCACGCATCCGCACTGAGAACTATGCGCAGAAAACTTTTGATCGGCGCCCTCTCGGTTCTAACCCTGATCCTGCTCCTTGTCATCGGTGTCTTTATATACCTTCGTAGCGGACGGCTCGACAATTATCTCCGGGAGAAGGTAGTCGAGGCGTTCGCCGATGTTGGAATCACCGCCGAGATTGGCAGTGCCAGTCTGGACCTTAGTGGATACAAAGTTACACTGCGAGAAATAAAACTGTCGGCGGCCAATGGGAAACATCGGGTCGGCACGATCGACACTCTCACAGCACAGTTTTCGGTGCTCTCGTACCTGAAACAGCGAATCAAAATCACAAACGTCGAAATCGTGCATCCCAGCGCGTGGATTGAGGTCGACAAGGAGGGTGGCTTCAATCTGGACTCACTTCACGCGCCTCCCAGGGGAGCGAAAGAGGCCAAGGAAGATGCTGTAGTTTTCCTGGCCGGTGATTTCAGGGTTACGCAGGGTGAGATAAACTTCGTCGATCTCAAAAACAATACCAGCGCGGAGGTGAAGGATCTTGCCATTCACTTTGTCCCGAACGACCCTAACTTGCTTGTAAACGAGCTTGATCACCAGCTCGAGCTTGGTTTCACTGGGGCAAAGGTAACGGTTGATGGCCGCGCGATCGAAAACATCAGAACGGACATCCTGGCCCGAATCACGGACAAAGATGCACAGATATTGGAAATGGCCGGCGGCGGTGAGCCCGGGTTCAAGATTACGTCTGACCTTGGCACCATCAAGGTGAACGGCAAAGTCGAGAGCTTCAAACCTCTCAAGTACGATTTCCCTGACGTCAATGTCGAGGCCAGGCTCGATCAAATCGCGCGGGTGTTCGCCCCTGCGACGAAAATGAATGGCGGGGTCGTCTTCAGCGGTAGGGTCGATGGCGGCGGTGCAGACTATCACGCATCGGGCGCCATCCAGGCGAAAGAATTGAAAGCGATTTCGGTCGGCGGCTTTTCGGTTGCAGGCCTTCGAGTCAAGACCGAAGTCGGGGGTCGGGGTGACGAGTACAAAGGGAAGCTAAGTCTAATGTCGTCGAGCATCAGCGGAGGGGGCTTTACGACCGGTTCAATCAGTTTTAACGACGCAATAAAAGGTAAGGAACTCAACTTCGACGTGACCGGAGCGCTGAACCTCGCGGCGCTCAAGAGTGGGGAGGTCACAGTCAAGGGAATCAAGGGCACGCTGTCGATGGATCGCAACAAAGCGAGCCTGTCTCAGTTTACGGCTGAAGCTCTCGGTGGGAGCGTGTCTGGTTCTGCGACGGTGGCCTACGCCGGCGGCTCATCGCACGTCGAGGTTGGGTTCAAATCGATCGACCTCGATCAAGCTGCCACACTCGCATCGGCGAAGGACGTCAAAGTACGAGGCACCGCCAACGGCACCGCACAACTGACATTCCCGCGTCTCGACTACAAAGCCGCGACAGGCAAGATAGATGCGACCTTCGATGCCGCAGTCGAGCCGACGGAAAAGCAAGGAGAGGGCGCTCCTGCCCAAGGGGAGATAAGCCTAATTGCGACGGGCCGCGGCTTCAACATCGAGCGCGCGTACGTCCGCTCGAAGCAGAGCGATCTGACCGTGACCGGCGCGATTGGTTGGGATGGCGCCGCGTCGTTGAACGTCAATTTCAAATCCGCGGACATGTCCGAGGTCCAACGCGCGATCGATGCCTTCGGATTGATACCGAACGCCGTGAAAGAGGACTATGAGATCGCGCTCGAAGGGGACGGAGAATTCAAGGGCAATGTGGACGGGAGGTTGTCTGCGCCAGGCATCTCAGGGCACATCAAGCTCGCAAGCATAAAGCAACACGACGAAGTTACCGGTTCATTTGCGGGCGACATAGCATATACATCGGCCCTGCTGCGAATCGACAACGCCTCGCTTGTGAGGCCCGACGGTTCGCGCGCCGACTTCAGCCTGAACGCGCCGCTTCCAATAAAGGACAATGTCGCGATAAAGGCCAATGTTCAGAACTTCGATCTTGCGGCGATCGCGCATGCGGTCTTACCCGGCGGGCACGAGGGAGTTTTGGGGGCCATGGTTACCCGGGGTGTGATGAACGGCACGCTGGATCTCAAAGGCTTGCCCGGACCGCGCACGCTGGAAGGCACCGCGAAGCTGGCGCTTGCCGCGGTCGAGATTAGTCCGCCGTCTTCTGAAGAGGGGCAGGAGGCCAAGAAGATTTCAGTTCCTGAGTTCACTGGAGATCTTACGCTCTCCAACAGGGTGATCAGTGTTCAGAACCTGCGAATGACAGTTGGCGACAGCGATATCACAGGACAGGGAAGCTACAATCTGGACACCTACGAATACTCGATCAACGCGAACGGTAAGAACATCGACCTTGGCCAAGTCTCCGACGCGGCCGAGACTGCGAAATTAACCGGAAAAGCAGACGTGACCATTGTTGGGCAGGGGCGATGGGGTAAGGCCGAAGACTGGTCCGGAGTCAATTTCAACGCAACAATTCAAGGACATAATGTAGCCTTTGAAGGGCGCGACTTCGGGGACGCGAAGGTAGTTGCGTTCACCGATAACGGCATCTTGAAAGTCGAAGCATCCGGCAAGCTGTTGGATCAGCAGCGTACGCTGGAAGCGACCATCGATCTGCGTGACCGGGATCACTATCCTGTAAATGCAGGCATAGAGTTCACTGACGCCGACATAGGTCCGTATCTCGGATTGATCGCGCCTGAGTTGTCGGACATCAAAGGCAAAGCGACTGGCACGATCAAGCTTTCAGGTCCGCTGAGCGAGCCAGACCGCATTCAGGCCGTGGCGACGTTAACGAAACTCGAACTGGGCGGGGCGATCTCCGAGCGGCAGACCTACAAGATAGTCAATCAGGGAGATATCCTATTGACTGCGACGCCGCGCGAGGTCACGCTCAATCGAGTGATGTTCACCGGTGAAGGCACGAGCGTCACACTCGAAGGCACGCTCTCTCGCGATGCTTCGAAGTCGAACCTCACGGTCAATGGCGAAATCGACCTGCGACTGCTGTCGTCATTTACAACCACGATCTTCACGACCGGAATCGCGCAAGTGCAAGTCTACATCGTTGGCAAGCTTGAGTCGCCGGAGTTGCGGGGCGTGGCGACTCTTCGTGATATCGGGATTCGCATAGTCGATTTTCCGATATCGATGGCGCGAGGCAATGGGCAAATCAGGTTTAACTCTAACCAGGCTGTGATTGAAAACTTCGTCGGGTCGACTCCGGGAGGCGGGACCATCTCGATAGACGGCGGCGCTGCTCTATCTGGCCTGGCGCCGGTTCAGTGGCGCCTGGAAGCAAGAGCAGATCAGATGGGTGCGGAGTATCCGAAGGACACCCAGACGGTGGTTGACGCGCAGGTCACGCTCGAGGGCAATCGCAAGCTGCAGGTGCTGAGCGGCAACGCGCAAGTCCGGCGCGCTTCGTACACGCGAGACATAACGATGGAAGAACTGATCACTACGGGCGGGCCATTCCAGCCCGATTTTCTGGAAGCAGGGCCCGGCGGTTCAGGCGGTCCGGCAGGCCTGCCAACCGTGATCGACCTTCACATCACAGCCGACAATACGCTGATCGTGAAGAACAATCTGGCGGACGCCGTCGGGAGCGCCTACATAAATCTGCGCGGATCGCTCGATGAGCCTCAGGCATCCGGACGCATACTGTTGACTCGAGGCACGCTGAACTTCAGAAACGGTCGGTACGATTTGACGCGCGCATTGATAACCATACCTGGCCGCCGCGGCGCTGAGCCTACCGTCGACTTTCAAGCCGAGTCCGATATCCGAGGCTATCACATCTCAATCAACTTCAACGGGACGATCGCTAAGCTTCAGACGAGCGTGAGGTCCGATCCCGAGTTGCCGGAGCCCGACATCATATCGTTGATATTGACCGGGAGCATTTCTGGCGATCGCTCGACAATTGCATCGCTGGGGCAAACGGGGTTGGGGCTGGCTCAGTCGATTCTGTCGGCTTCGTTGTCCGAGCAACTCGAGCGCGGCACCCAGCGGTTGTTCGGCTTGAGTCGCTTCTCGATCGACCCGTTGTTGGTCGGGCGCGGCAATGACCCGACTGCCAGGATCACGATCGGTCAACGCATCGCAAAAGACCTGACGGTCACCTATTCGCAGAACCTGACGGCGGGCGTGTCTGGAATAGATCGCGTCGTGCTGGTTGAGTATCGATTGAGCAATCGCTTCTCAGTAGTCGGGATTCGCAACGAGCGCGGCGAGTTGGGCTTCGACGTTCGGTTGAGGAAAAAGTTCTAGCACAGAGCAAAGGGCAAAGAGCAAAGAGCAAAGGGAATCTCAACCCTATGAGCATCAGTAGGACTCGAATGTTCGTAAAGTCCATCAGTCACAAGGGGCAAACAACAGGTACTGGTTTCCCTGGTTCTTCGCCCATTGCTTTTTGCTCTTTGCTCTTTTCCCCTCGCTCTTCGCCCCTCCCCTTTTGTGCCTCGCTCTTTGCCCTTCGTCCTTTGCCCTTTGCTCTTTGCTCTTTGCTCTTTGCTCTTGTGCCTTCCGCGCTGGCCAGCGACGTTGGAGATTTTCTGGGGCGGCGAGTGACGAGGGTTGACGTGGTCATCGAAGGCGCGCCCAACGCGAACGTCACCGAGATGAGATCGCTCGTCGATGTTGCGGCGGGCCAGGATTACTCGCCGGTTCGCATTCACGAATCGCTGTTGAGACTCTATCGCTCTGGGTTGATTTCGGGCGCGCGAGTCGAGGGTGCGAATGATGGCGCGAACGGTGTTGCAGTGCACTTCATAGTCAAGCCGCAGGCTCGGATTGAGAACGTTGCCTTCGAAGGCTCGCCCATCTTTCCGGCGGCAGAACTTCGAGCGAGGTTGAATCAACTCGATCCCGGAGAGCGGCTCTCGGTTGGCGCCGTGACTCGCGGGCTCGGTGACCTCACTGCTTACTACTCCGCTCGCGGCTACTATCAAGCGAAAATCGCCTACGACGTCCGCCTCGATCCTTCGAGCACCCGTGCCGTGGTCGTCTACAACATCACGCCCGGCGAGCAAGCGCGCGTGTCGAGCTACAAGCTCACCGTCAAAGGGAGCGAAATCGATCTGTCGAAAGTGAAGCCAACGATAGTCGAAGGACAGCCCTTCAATCAGGCGCTCGTGCAGGACGCGATGGAGCACATAAAAGAAGCGTATCTCAAACAGGACTACCTTGCTGTGAAGGTTACCGTCAACACCTCGCCGGACGCGAACACCAACCAGGTGGCCGTCGCCATCAACGTCGAATCAGGCCCGCGAGTCGAGATAGTAGTCGACGGTCTGGCGATCGATGTGAAGCAGAGGAACAAAGTGCTGCCCTTCTACACTCAGGGCGGGATCGACGAATTCACTCTTGAAGAGGGACGCCGCAGCCTGACGGATTATGCACAACGGCAGGGCTACTTCTTCGCCGAGGTGACACGGCCCGACGCTCCCGATCTCTCGAGTCCCGCTGTGAAATTGACATATAAGGTCGTTCCGGGCGGCCGGTACAAACTCGCCAATATCGAAATTCACGGAGTGGATGCGATACCGCACCGCACGCTCGAAGAACAGATGAAGTCGAAGATGGCTACTTCGATCCCGTTTTTCGGGAGGCGGGGCGTCACCAGCGACGATATGCTTCGGCAGGACGCAAACCTTGTCTCAAAGCGATTGCGGTCGCTCGGCTACCGCAGAGCACACATTGACGTAAGACGCGGGGTATCGCTGAAGGGTGATGAGTTGCTCATCACGTTTGACGTCGACCAGGGGCCGCGCACCTACGTTGAAGAGATAGGGATGCGCGGCAACGAGTTGATGACCACAGCCGAGCTGAGCAAACGGCTAACAATCAAGACCGGCGACCCGCTGGTTGAAAGCGTCGTCACCCACGATTCCGATCAACTGCTTGCGGCTTACACGGGCCCCGGCTTCGCGACGGCCGAAGTAGTCTATGACGCGGTTGACCTCGGCAGCCTCGACGGTCAGGACCGTGTGCGTCTGACCTTCAACATAACCGAAGGGAATCGGGTTCGCATCCACAGGGTAACAACACGCGGCGCGGCGGTTACCGACACGGCCCGGCTGACGCGCGACTTCTATCTTTTCAAGACCGGTGACTGGCTACGGGCGGACCAGCTCCAGGAGACCGAGCGCCAGCTCTACGAGACCAACGCTTTCAACTCGGTAACTATTAACTCAGACGCGTCCGGTCAGGCCGTAAACGGGATCGAAGAGCGCGATGTCACGGTGAACTTGCTCGAGTCGAAGCGCCGGGATGTGGTCTACGGGCTCGGTTACCAGACGAACACCGCGAACACCAAGACGATTCCCGGGCTCAGCTTCCTGGGCGGCGTCCGGGGGTTGACACAGTTAACCTATTCGAACCTGCTCGGGAAGTTATATACCGGAAGCACCCAGTTGCGCGTTAGCCAGAACGAACTATTCGGGCAGATATCGTTTCAGAATCCGCGTCCGTTCGGCTTGCATCTGCCAGCGCTGATTTCAATATTCGCGCGCCGGCTTGGTGAAACAGATTTCCGCACTGATCGCTACACGGCGAACTTTCAGGTTGAGAAGCGCTACTCGCTCGATTTCATCGTGTATTTCAGCTACTACTTCGAGCGCATCAGCATATTCGATCTGCCGTCGGATTTCAGCGTCGCGGAGATTCAACGTAACTCGCAACCAATAAGGCTCGGCAGAATCGGTCCGAGCTTTATTCGCGACAAGCGCGACAACAAGTTCGATCCGACGACTGGAACTCAGACTCTGGGCAGTTTTTTCATTGCCGCCACAGCGCTCGGAGGCAATGAGCAGTTCGTCAAGTTGTACATCGAGCACGACCGGTTTTACCCTATTCGCCGCTTCCGCGACACCGTGTTCTCTTTCGCGGCGCGTGTTGGGCTCGCGGCGCCATTTGGCGGCAAGGACTCTCTACCGATCTCGGAGAGGTTTTTCGGCGGTGGCGCGCGCGACCTCCGCGGCTTCGGGTTTGAAGAGGCTGGGCCACAGATAGTGGTGCGAAAGCGCGATATAGACAACAATGTGGTAAATGACGCGAATGGAAACCCGATTCTGGTCCTGAGCCCGCTGGGTGGAAACGGCCTGCTGGTGATAAACAATGAGCTGAGATTTCCGCTTTGGGGGCCGATCGGCGGCGCGATTTTTTCCGACACGGGAAACGTGTTCGCGCGGGTGCGCGACATGAAGCCCGGGAACATCACTGAGTCGGTCGGCTTTGGGTTGAGGCTAAAGACGCCAGTCGGACCGGTGAAGTTCGACATAGGCTTTCTGGTCGTGAACAAGCCGGCCGGTGTATCCCGTTCGCATAAGCACTTCACGATTGGGCAAACATTCTGAGATGGGATCACGAGCAACAATAGGACACCGATCGGACCGATTGGACGGATTTGCAGGGATCAAATCGATGAAGATCCGTCCAATCGGTTTGATCCATGGTTTATTCGCTCTAGGTTGCATGATCGTTTTGCTGACGCCGTCAGTTTGCGGTCAGCAAATCGTCGATCAGATACTCACGCTGGTCAACGACGACGTAATTACGCGAATTGACTTGTTGTGGAGCATTGCGATTGACCCGAAGGCCCCTAGTCCCGTCGGTCCAGTGGGCTCCGACTTGCTGCGCCAGAAGCTCGACGTGATGATCGATGAGCGTCTGATCGCACAGGAGGCCGCGCGCGTTCCGACGTCTGAAATCACTCAGGACGAGATCGACAAGAAGCGTACGGAGCTAATCAAGAGCTTCAAGTCCGAGGCGCAGTTTCGCGAGCGAGCAGGTTCAGTTGGGCTCACGCCGCAGAAGATCGACGAGTTGATCCGTCAAAGGATCTTGATCGACAGGTTTGCTGATTTCAGATTCCGTTCGTTTGTACTCGTCACCGACCAGGAGATAAAACGTTATTACGACGAGATCCTGGTACCTCAGCTGCGCGCGCACGGTCAGGTCCCGCCGGCCATTTCAGAAGAAAAGCTTCGTGAGGGGATCATCGCGCTTCTGAAGCAGGAGAAGATCAACGCTGAGATAGACCGCTGGCTTACCTCAGCTCGCCAGCGCGCAGACGTTGTTCAGCTCGCCGAGCCTTGAACGTTCAGTTCGGTTTGCTCACTCTATGACTGACAAGGGCGAACAAGGGGCTTCGCCATCCACAATGAATACCACGTGGCGAATCTCTTTCCCTGAAATCCGTTTTCCTGATTGCCACTCGAATGAGATGGGCGTAGAATTGTCCCTCCGCACGACACCACAAGATGCTGGATAAGTTCAAAGACGAGTGTGGCGTATTTGGTATCTTCAACCATGAGGATGCCGCGCGGCTCACCTATCTCGGCCTGTACGCTTTGCAGCACCGCGGGCAGGAATCGGCCGGGATGGTTTCGTCCGACGGACTGCGCTTACACGCGTATCGCGGCATGGGCTATGTCAGCGAAATATTCAAGCAGGAAGAACTGTCCCACCTGCCAGGCCGCGCCTGCATAGGCCACGTGCGCTACTCGACGGCCGGTAGTATTTCGCTTCGTGAGGCTCAGCCGTTCCTGGTTGATGGTTATCGCGGACAACTCGCGCTTTGTCATAACGGTAACTTACCTTATGCAAATCAGGTCCGCGAAGAGCTCGAGCTTAGCGGCGCAATTTTTTCCTCGACCTCGGACACCGAAGTCGTGCTCCACAAGATTGCCCGCTCCCGGGCCATCGATCTAATAGGCGCCATCGTCGATACCTTCACCGAGATTGAAGGCGCGTACTCGATGGTGTTCCTCACCAAAGACAACTTGATCGCCGTGCGCGACCAGCGCGGTTTTCGCCCGCTGTGCCTTGGGCAACTAGGCGATGCCTACGTCATCGCTTCTGAAACCTGCGCGTTTGACCTGATAGATGCCACTTACCTGCGGGATGTGCAGCCGGGTGAGATTCTGGTCATTGACCGTGACGGGCTTCACTCATCGTTCTCGCTGCCCAAGGTCAAGCCTGCCCACTGTATCTTCGAGCACGTCTATTTCTCTCGTCCCGACTCGATTGTGTTTGGGCGCTCGGTGAACAAGAGCCGCCACAAGATGGGGCAACAACTCGCGCGCGAGCATCCTGCCGACGCTGACATCGTTGTACCGGTGCCGGACTCTGGGGTAGCTGCGGCGATCGGGTACGCCTCGGAGTCCGGATTGAAGTTCCGCTTTGGGTTAGTGCGCAATCACTACGTCGGCCGTACGTTTATCGAGCCTAAACAATCGATCCGCCACTTCGGGGTGAAAGTAAAACTGAACCCCGTTCGCGATCTGATCGAAGGTTTGAGCGTCGTTTTGATCGATGATTCGATCGTGCGTGGAACGACTTCAAAGAAGATAGTGCAGATGGTAAGGCAGGCCGGCGCCAGGGAAGTTCACGTGCGCATAAGCTGTCCGCCGACAATAGCGCCGTGCTTTTATGGAGTTGACACTCCAACTCGCGAAGAACTTATCGGCGCCAACCTCAACGTCGAAGACATCGCCCGGCATATTGATGCGGACAGCCTCGGATACTTGAGCCTTGAAGGATTACTTCGCGCCTGCGGCGATCCGTTTGGCAACCGCCACTGCACTGCGTGCTACACGAACGACTATCCGATACCGGTCACGTCGGCCGCGAGGACCAAAACCGAAAGGGAAGAGGGCTCTCTCCTTCACGATTCAGTTTGGCCTCGGACATAACCCCGCCACATCGGATGAAGAAAACACTCAGACCAATCCTCATTCTCGTTTTGCTGGCAGTCGTGCTTGTCGCGTTAGTTCTGGTCTTTCGCCAGCGGACTCAGAAGCCGGTGCCCGGTCCAGTTTCCGGCAAGCTGGTAGTTCACTTTCTCGACATAGGGCAAGGCGACTCGGAGTTGATTGAGCTTCCAGACGGCGAGACGATTCTGATTGATTCGGGAGATCGTGGCGCACCAACGGTTGATCTGCTGCGAAACTACGGCGTGAGGCAAATCGACTTGATCATCGCGACACATCCGCACTCCGATCACATGGGTGAGATGCGAGATGTGATGCGTGCGTTCAAGGTACAAGAGTTCTGGGATTCCGGATTCAATCACCCCACTAAGACCTATGCCGACATGCTCCAGGAGATCAAGGACCGAGGCATCAAATTCGCGACGCCCAAGCGAGGTGACCTGCGTAAGTTTGGAGAGGTGTTGATCGAGGTTCTGAATCCGGCAAACGAGCTTCCAGACAACAATCCCAACAACGCATCGATCGTGATCAGGCTGACCTACGGCGACAAGCGGTTTCTATTTAGCGGTGACGCTGAGATGTATGAAGCTTCAACAAAGCCTTCCGCGTGGCAGCAGATGCTGGAGATGGAGAATGACAAACTTCAGGCTGACCTTCTGAAGGCCGCACACCACGGCAGCTCCAACGGCACGACTCGCGAAGTGCTCAAGGCTGTCAACCCATCGATTGTCACGATCAGTTGCGCCGCGGGGAACGATTATCATCACCCGCATCCGAAGGTGATGCGAATGCTCGAGGAGGCGTCAAATCAGATCAAGCTCTACCGCACCGATCTGGAAGGAACCATCACGGCGGTGTGCGATGGCGCCACTATCGAGATGAGTTCGGACAAGCAAATTGCCCGAGATCGGCTGTACTTGACTGGGGATGAAGTGGCGGGTACGGTTGCCAACGACCGCCGCGAAGGCTTACAGCGAAGCAGGCGCAGTGCTGGAACACGATGAAGTGCGAAAGCCCAACAAAGGTAGTCATCGATCGTATAGAAGGCGATCTGGCTGTTTTGGCGCTCTATGAAGACGACCGAGTGAAATTCAATTTCCCGCTCCATTACCTGCCTGAAGGTGTGAGAGAAGGCGATCACTTGCAAATGGGTTTTGCTCAGGATGAAGAGAGCCGCGAGTCGGAACAAAGGAGAGTTGAAGACTTGCTGAAGGAATTGAAGCGGACGTAATTGGTTTCCGCCCCTGGGTGGCTTTTGCGTGCACGAGGGCGTACGCAACGACGCAAGGGCGCGAAGGTGTAAAGGCGCAGATAAGAACATATGAACGAGCAGTTCAGCTACCGCGACGCCGGCGTTGACATCGACGCCGCCAACGAAGCCAAGGATCGCATCAAGCGGTTGGCGCGCGCGACATTCACGCCAAACGTCATGACCGAGATCGGTTCATTCGGCGGTATGTTTCGCGCTGACTTCGCGCAGATGAAAGCGCCCGTGCTGGTGTCGTCGGCTGACGGAGTCGGTACCAAGTTGCGAGTCGCGTTTATGACCGGCATCCACAACACCGTCGGCTACGATCTGGTCTGCCACTGCGTCAACGATATTCTGGTCCAGGGCGCGCGGCCGCTTTTTTTTCTCGACTACATTGTTGCTGGAAAGTTTGTGTTTGAGATTGTAGTGTTAGTGATTGAAGGTCTCGCGCGGGGCTGCAAAGAAGCCGCCTGTGCGCTGATTGGAGGCGAAACAGCCGAGATGCCGGGCTTCTACTCCGACGGGGAATATGACGTAGCGGGCTTTATCGTCGGCGTGGTCGATCGAGATCATATTATCGACGGCTCGCGGATTACGCCGGGCGATGTATTAATAGGTTTGCCGTCGGTGGGATTGCACACGAATGGCTACAGCCTGGCCCGCAAGCTTTTCTTTGAGGTCGCGCGCTACACAGCCGAGACCAAGGTCGATGAGCTTGGCTGCGGCGCCTCCGAGGAATTGCTCAAGCCTCATCGCAGCTATCTGGGCGCGCTGGAAGGCTTGTTAGAGTCGGGCGTGATAAAAGGGCTTGCTCATATCACCGGAGGGGGCCTGCTTGAGAATATCCCGCGCATTTTGCCCGAGGGGACGGCGGCTGAAATCACTGCGGGCTCATGGCCCGTGTTGCCGGTGTTCACTCTGCTTGCGAGAATCGGTAACGTACCCGAGCGGGAGATGTATCGGACTTTCAACATGGGAATCGGAATGGCCGTGATCACAAGCGGTGATCAGGCAAATCTGGTGCGCGCGCATCTCGATGCACGAGGCGACGCGCACTACGACATAGGACGGATCGTTGAGGGTGATCGGTCGGTATCGATGGTGAAGCGTAAAACGTGATGCGTGAAAACGTGATGAGTGAAACGTGACGGGTGAAATGTGATGCCTGAAACGTAATGCAGGATTCGTAATGAGGATCTGTACTATCAATCAACTCTGAGTCACTAATCACGTTGCACTGATCACGTTTCACTCATCACGTCTCACGCATCACGTTTCGCTCCGTCGGTTGAACCATCGCGCAACAATGGACTAGCATTCATCATTGGAGGATTGAGCAAACGGATGGCGAGTTGGTGCGCTAACTGCGGACGAAATACTGACGAAGGCGAGAAGTTCTGCCGCCAGTGTGGAATGCCCCAGCACCTCGATGGTGAAGAGGCGACGACGTGGATACTCGCTCCGCAGCCGCCGCCCGACTCGGGACGTCAGACCACCTCAGTGCAGCCGGCTCCTACTTCGCCAACCGCCCCGCCGACAGGAGCGGCGTACGTTCCTCCGACGCCGACGCCGTATTATGCACCGCCGCATCCAACTCAGTATCAACCTCCTGTTCAAGCGGGTCAGCCTCACATCTCGCTTGGCGAGTGGCTATCGGGCGGGTGGGAGGTATACAAAGAGAACGGCGCGCTGATGTCAGTAGCATCCCTCCTTGCGATAGTTATCACCGCAGGCACAGCCGGGGCGCTCGGTGGACCATTGCTGATGGGCTTGTTGCAGATGGCGTTTAAGACAATGCGAGCAGAGCGGCCGGCGATGGCAGACCTGTTCGACTGGCGTGGGCGATTTCTTCAATCATTCCTTACGGGGCTGGTCTTTCTGGTGGTGCAACTGGCGCTTGGCGCCGCAGGAAACAGCAACGGGTTCCTCAAGTTGCTTTACCTGGGCGCGATACCCTTCCTCTCCATTCTGCTCGGGTTCACGATGTCGATGGTCCTCGAGCGAGGCACGGATGTCGTGCACTCCATAAATGCAGCTGCGAAGCTTATTTTCTCGCGCGACGCGTTTATGTGGTGGGTCGTCGGCCTGGTGTTCGCGGCAATCACTGGCGGCGGCTTCATCGCCTGCGGCATCGGATTTCTTGTGACGCTGCCGTGGATGATCTCAGCTTCCGCCGTCGCGTATCGAGACGTGTTCGGCATCGATGATCCGAATCGTACTAACGCTTAGAAATCAAGAATATGGACAACACGATTGGCGCGCTGCCGAAAGTACGCTTTGGCGAATGGATCGGCGAAGGCTGGAACATGTTTGCCGAACAGTGGAAGGTGTGGGTTGTAAACGCACTGATGCTGTCGCTGGTGACCGTAGTGCCCATCGTCGGGATGTATATCTTCATGGTAGTGCTCGCCGCCGCGGCAGGCACTGGCGGTGCGGGGCTGGGCATGGCCGTAATTGTCCTGATTTTCCTGGGAGTAATCCTGGTCATCCTTGCGTCGACCTATCTCCACGCGGGCATGTACCGCACCGCGTTCAAGCAGTTGCGAGGCGAGCCAATCTCTACTGGCGATTTGTTTTCGGCTGGTGACTGCTTCCCCAGCTTGCTGGGTGCGGCAATTCTGGTTGGCATCCTGATCATGATTGGAGCTTTGTTATGCATCATTCCGGCGTTTATTGTGGCGGGCGCTCTGTATTTCACTTTCCCGCTGGTGGTTGAACGCCGAATGAGCGCGGGCGAGGCGATCCAGGCAAGTCGTGATGCGACTCGAGGCGACCTGTTTATGTTCGTGCTCTTCGCATTTGTGGTCTCGCTGATCGCGCAGGCAGGATCATACCTCTGTTATGTCGGAATTCTTGCAACGTTGCCGCTTCAGTACACGATTGGCGCGATCGCGTACCGGGATTGTTTCGGAGTGGCAGGCGCGCGGTCGTTTGCGAGCAAGGCCGCGCCGCCCAATGCATACGGCGCGCCTCCTCATTCCGGTTATCAGCCTGCGGCTCCTCAGCAGTGGTCCGGCTACGGATCATCGACATCAGAGCCGCCCCCCTCCGCGGTATACCAGCCGCCGCCGAGCGCCGGGCCTCCCTCAACCGCGCCGCAGCAGCATGCGCCAACAGGAGCGGTGCAACAGGAGCCGACGGCCGGGGTCACTTGTCCCAACTGCCAAGCAGAATTGCCGGCTGGCGCCAGGTTTTGTGCGCGCTGTGGCCGAAGCTTGATTGAGTCGTAAGTCACAATGGAAAGAAATTATTTTGTTCACGAATCCAGCTTTGTCGATGAGCCGAGCGAGATTGGCGAGGGAACCAGGATATGGCACTTTTCGCACGTGATGGCGGGCTCCAGGATTGGCCGTGGTTGCAACATCGGGCAGAACGTTGTCATCTCGCCTCAGGTTCGCATCGGCGACAACGTCAAGATTCAGAACAATGTTTCTGTCTACACTGGAGTCGAACTAGAGGACGACGTCTTTTGCGGTCCGTCAATGGTGTTCACCAACGTGAGCAACCCGCGCAGTCACGTATCGCGCAAGGACGAATACCGCTCGACGCTGGTGAAGCGAGGCGCATCAATCGGCGCGAACGCGACGGTTGTTTGCGGCCACACGATTGGCCGCTATGCATTCATAGGAGCTGGCGCGGTTGTGACTCGGGACGTGGCTGACTACGCGATGGTGGTTGGAAATCCGAGCAGGGTCATTGGATGGATGTGCCAGTGCGGTCTAAGGCTGGACTTGTCGCGCGACCCCGTCAAAGAGGAACGCGCGACTTGCTCGTCGTGCGGGTCCTCGTACCTGAAAACCGGCGGGGAAGTTAGTCCAGCCGCCGGTTAGGGATGCTTTATCGCGCGAAGTAGAGGTTGAGTCCGCCCCTTCACGCCGCAAGGTGGTCGTCGTGCAATGGCGCGATGATGTCCTCGACGAGCGACGGCCGCAGTTCGATCTTGACTATGCGCTCTGCCCCGCATTCGTAGCAGGTCTGAACCAATCGATTGTCGTTGTTGCGCGGATGCGGAATGCCCCAGTAGTGTGCGTGGTTCCTCAGAAAAGCCAGTATCTTCATTATTTGCATGCCTCCATCTTATAAGACTCCGCTGTCACCGGTTTTATTCCCTTAATAGATAAGACGCGATTCGGGATGGTTTTGGCTCAAAAAGTTTTCTCGTCGAGAACGGGCGTCCCTACTACAGTAGCTCGTCGACATTTTCGGGCGGCCGACCGAGCACGGCCTTGTTTCCCCTGACGACGATGGGCCGTTGAATGAGATCGGGATTTTCAACCATAAGCCGGATCAATTCATCGTCGGAAAGCTCGCGCTTTCCGAGCTTGAGATCACGATAGACCTGTTCGCCCTTGCGTAAGAGCTCGCGCGGCGCAATGCCAAGCTTGTCAATCAACTTACGCAGCTCTTCCACGCCAAGCGGCTTCTCGTAGTAGTTGATCGATTCAAAGTCGGCGCCCCGTTCTCTCAGGATTCCAATCGTGGTTCTGCATTTGCTGCACGTCGGCTTCTGATAAATCTTGATCTTGTCGCTCATCACGTGCCTCCTGTTCGCGATTTTATCACAGCCGACAACCGCGGATCAGGAACAACTGTAGCAAAATACGCCTGTGATATAATCGGGCGCCTGGGAGCGCAGACATCCTGCCTGCATGGCGGTGCGTGAGTAGAGTAGCCGCCGTCGGACAAGCCGCAGGCATGAGTGCCTGCGCTCCCAGGGCAATGACCATTTTCACGGGGCCGCCTGCTTAAAGATGGAAGCCGCTCATGAGGTAGAACTTCAAAACGTCACCAAGCGCTTCGGCGAAGTGATTGCTGTTGACTCAGTCTCGTTGGCGGTCCTGCGAGGCGAGTTCCTGACTCTGCTCGGCCCGTCTGGTTGCGGCAAGACGACGCTGCTCAGAATGGTCGCGGGATTCGAAAGGCCCGACGCCGGACGCGTAGTTCTCGGCGGTCGCGAGGTGACCCAACTCTCGCCTCATCAGCGTGATGTCACCACGGTGTTCCAGCATTACGCACTCTTTCCACACCTGAGCGTGTTCGACAATGTAGCCTTCGGGCTCGAGCGCAGAAGCGTCGCTCGCGATGAGATAAAGGGCCGCGTTGCGACCGCTCTCGATATGGTGCGCCTTGGCGGGCTTGATGAGCGTCAGCCGAGCGAGCTTTCGGGGGGACAGCAACAACGAGTGGCGCTGGCGCGCGCTCTGGTGGTGGAGCCGAGAGTGTTGTTGCTGGACGAGCCGCTCGCTGCGCTCGATTTGAAACTCAGAAAGCAGATGCAGATCGAGTTGAAAGGCTTGCAGCGGCGCCTGGGAATCAGCTTCGTCTATGTAACTCACGATCAGGAGGAAGCGCTGACGATGAGCGACCGGATCGTGGTGATGAACGCCGGCCGCATCGAACAGGTAGGCCGCTCAGAAGAGATCTACGAGCGCCCGAAGACCTCATTCGTCGCAGGCTTCATCGGCGTATCCAACATCATCGAAGGCACGGTTGAAGAAGTGACCGGCGACCTCTCAGTAATCCGCGTTGGCAGCGCCAGTGTCGGCGCACAAGCCAATGGAGTAAAGCCAGGCGAGCGCGTGCGTGTGCTCGTCAGGCCCGAGAAGATCAGCATTTCGACAGAACTCGCAGCCGGCTTGCTCTCCGGGAAGATTGACTCAGCCGTATATCTCGGCGAAAGCACACAGTGGAAAGTCACAATGGAGAACGGACAGGCTCTTACGGTGCTGGAGCAGAACCGGGAACCATTTCAATCCGCACAAGCTCGAATCGGCCAGATGGTGTGCGTGAGATGGGAGCCTTACAGCGCAGTGATACTGAAGGGATGAACTATCCGGACTCGATCTCGGTTCGACGACGTAGCCGGTTGCCCCGATACCTATTGTGGGTGTTCTTACTGCTTAGTTCAGGTATCCCTCGCATTCTTGCGGCCTTCTTACTGCCCAACGAAGAAGGGGATCCGTATTCCTATCTTCAAGCTATAGAAATAATGCGCGCCAGCATCGCCGGTGGAACATTTACCCTCTCGGAGTTGTTCGGCTTCTGGCTGCCTCTGTACCAATTTATCTGTGCACTGATAAGCGTAGTCGTTGGCCATCCCTTGTACGTCGCAAAGCTTGTTTCTGCGCTTTGTGGAACCGGAGTCTGCCTGCTGGTTTTTCAAGTTAGCATGCAACTGACTGCGAATCGGATGCTCTCCCTTGTGGCATTTGCGCTAATCGCTCTCAATCCGATTCACATTATGTACTCCGCGTTCTCGATGTCAGACGTCCCGCACGCTCTTATGGTATTGGGCAGTTTGTACTTCGCCATCAAGGATCGTTGGGTGCTTGCGGCGAGCCTGGTGGCGGCTGGCGGTCTGATGCGTCCGGAGTCATGGCTATTTGTGGCGTTGCTGCCGGCGCTTCAGTGGTTTCTGCACCGTCGAGTCTCTCTGATCGCCTTCTTTGTTGCGTTGTCGGCTCCTGTGGTTTGGATCTACATCTCCTGGGCGGCAACAGGCGATCCACTCGAGTATTTCAAGGTGCGTAACGATTACATCACGGAGTTGATGTCAGAGAACCCTGGTCTTGCAGACTTCTCTCCGTCCCATGTTCTTACCGATCTGCGAACGCTTCTCTATTCGGCCGGGCCGGCGGTGGTGATCGCGTGCCTGATTGCTGGGTGGCTGCTTATCAAACATACTGGCGACCAACCGAACGAGCGCCCTTCGGAATCATCGTCGGCGGTTGTGGTGACCGTCGCGTACTTTTTCTCATCTCTGGGCTTTCTTCTATTTGCCTACTTCACAAAAAACCAACCGGCCATATTCGCGCGATATTGTCTCGTTCTGTTTGCGTTGGGACTTCCAATACTTGCGTGGACATTCTTAGCTGCCAGGAAATGGAAGCCAGCCTGGGCACTCAGATTTTCGGCGGTGCTTGTGGCTCTATCTCTTTGGCAATTGGCTTTTCAGCTTCGTGATGGGGCCCTCTTCCTCAGCCACGTTTCACAGAAGCGGATTGTTGCGAAATACCTGAGAGACAAGTTCCAGAGCAGCTCAGGGTTTAAGATCTTTTGTGATGACGACACAGTCAGGGTCTTAGCCGGCATGCCCGCGGATAGTTTCTTGAGTTCGTCCAGTTCACCAGGCGACTCGAAATCATTCCTGGGATATCTCAGGGAGAATCGAGTTGAATATCTTGTTTACGAAAGAAGGGACAGATCGGCTGTGGTGACTCTGTTCCGGGACTTAGGCGAAGAGCGGATCAACAATCTTTTCCAACTGGTCGCATCCACAAACGTCGATCTCCGTCTTTACCGGACAGTCTTCCAGTAAGGCAGTGTGAGCGGCCGCCGTTGGTTGTTTCTTTCGCCCGACAGAGCGACAATCGCCTCGGGAAAATCGAGTTCGTGGTTCGGTCATATGCGGCGGTAGTGAACACGCTGTTCTGCGCCTTTGCGGAACCTTGCGGCTTGGCGCGAAACCTGAGGATCGCCTTTCTTAAAGCGTGAAGACTGGGTTCGCGCCAAAGCGCAGAGTTCCGCAAAGGCGCAAAGCAGCAGTATTCACGTCCGCTTAATCGACGAACGACGAACTCCTGAGCCGTTCGGGAGCTGCGAATGACGACTAAGAAGCCGCCAACACTCTTGCTTGCCCCAGCGATTCTGTGGCTGCTGCTGTTGATCGTGGCGCCGCTGCTGATCGTACTGGTTGTGAGCCTTGCGACACACGGCACTTATGGAAAGACCATCTACAATTTCACGCCGGCGAATTTCCTCCGTGCTTTTGACACGCTGTACTTGCGCGCCTACTGGCGGACAATCTGGATCGCGACGACCACCACCGTGCTCTGTGCCGTAGTGAGCTATCCGGTCGCGTACTATCTGGCGTTGCGCGCGCCTGGGCGATGGAAGCGCACGCTGCTCGTGCTCACGGTGATTCCGTTCTGGACCAGCTTCTTGATTCGGACTTACGCGTGGATTCTTCTCCTCAGAAGCGAAGGCGTGATCAACTCAGCGTTGATGGGCACCGGTTTGATCGGCGCGCCGCTCAGGCTGTTGTACTCCGACTTTGCCGTTCTCGTGGGACAGGTCTACGGCGAGCTGCCGTTCATGATATTGCCGATCTACGTCGCGCTGGACCGGTTGGATGTTCGTCTGCTTGAGGCCGCTCAGGACCTCGGCGCGAATCGGTTTTGGACTTTCGTGAAGGTCACGCTGCCGCTATCACGCCCGGGGTTACTCGCGGGGATCGTGCTTGTATTCATCCCGTCGCTTGGCGCGTTCATAACGCCTGATCTGCTGGGCGGCGCGAAGTCGGTGATGATCGGCAACCTGATTCAGAATCAATTCGCACAGCTCAATCAGCCGTTCGGGTCAGCGCTGTCGTTGATACTAACGGCCGCGGTTCTGTTGCTCCTGGCGATCGCATTCAAGTCCGGGCTAAAGTCAAATGAGCTCGCGTGAAAAGAGATTTGCACGAGCCCTGCCATCATTTTGGAACTTAGTTCCGCAATAACACGAATCAACATCGAGGCGTGAGCTGTCCATAAGCTTAATTTCGATTGGAAGGTCTGATCTCTCCACAATGACTCAAATCCTATCTGTTGTTCTCTCAATCGCCATATCCGCAATCGCGCAGACAGCCAAACCCGTTGATCCTCCGGACACGGCGCCGGGTCGAATCGTGAAAGCCTACGTGAAGGCGTTCAACTCCGGCGACGAACAGGCGATGCGCGACTTCTTCGCAAGCAACGTCAGCGCAAGCTCGCTCGCACAGCGGCCAATCGAAGCGCGCCTGGCAGTCTACCGCGAGATGCGCGGCAATATGGTAGCGATCGAGATACGTCGCGTCCTGGCCGCGCGAGACGCCGAAGTCGTCGTTCTTGTGCAGACGAAACGAGGTGATTGGTTCGAGTTCGGCTTTCAGTTCGAGACGGCTGCTCCACATAAACTGATGGGACTTCGCGTGCAAGATTCTGATGCTCCTGCGGCCGCAGCCGAAGTTGATACTCTGCCGGCGACGATGACCGAAGCTCAGCTCGTCGAAACGCTAGACAAGCATCTGAGCCAGGCGGTCGCTGCGGACGAATTCTCGGGCACAGTGCTGGTCGCAAAGAACAACACAACGATTTTCCAAAAGGCTTGCGGGCTCGCCAGCAAGGAATTCAACGTGCCCAACCGCGTGGATACGAAGTTCAATTTGGGATCAATCAATAAGATCTTCACTCAGATTGCAATCGGGCAGCTCGTGGAGCAAGGCAAACTCTCATTTGATGACAAACTCGGAAAACATCTGCCTGATTATCCAAATCACGATGCCGCCGAGAAAGTTACGATTCGTCAGTTGCTCGATATGAAGTCGGGGATCGGTGACTTCTTTGGGTCTGAATTCGAAGCAACGCCGAAGAACAAACTCAGAACCGTGAAAGACTTTCTCCCGTTGTTTGCAAACAAGGCGCTTCAGTTCGAGCCGGGAACAAGGCAGCAATACTCCAACGGCGGTTACATCGTTCTGGGCGCCATCGTCGAGAAGGTATCCGGCCAGGATTATTACGATTACGTTCGAGAGCACATCTTCAAGTCGGCGGATATGCAGAACACCGACTGGTACGAAGCAGACCTGGTGACTGCGAACCTCGCTAGCGGCTACACCACAGAAGGAAACGCGACGGGCGTTCGCCGAAATAACCTCTACAGCCGTCCGGCGAAGGGAAGTCCGGCGGGTGGTGGTTATTCGACGGCCCCTGACTTGCTGAAATTTGTAGCTGCTCTGCGAGAAGGGAAGCTGCGCGTGCCCGACTTCAGGAATCAACAGTCGCCCGTTCCGGCGCCCGCGCGCTTTCGAGGCCTGGGCATCGCCGGCGGCGCCCCGGGGATCAATGCCGCGTTAGAAGCCGACGAAGACAAAGGCTACACGATCATAGTGATGTCAAATTACGATCCACCGAGCGCTGAGAGGATGGCGCGACAGGTTCGCGGCTGGATCAGTCGAGTCAAGAATTGAGGTCCTGGCGATTCCTAAGGTCCCTTTCGTTGGGATTCACTAAGGGCAACAGAAACGGGCACGAGCGGACACTTGGCCTTCGTCGTGGTGGCATGACGGCACGAGGTGTTGGCGCGTCGGCTCCATTCTTAAGTTGTCAGGTGTCCTGCCGCTCTACAGCCTGCCTTATCGCCTTTTCATAGTTCGCCGCCATTTCCTCCTGACTGCCTATGCAGATCCCCAACTCACCTAATAGCCCATCCTCCAGCCCATAGATCAATCCATCCACTGTCAATTCCTGTCCCCGCCCCCAGGCATCCCGAACCATCGTCGTCTGGCACACATTCACGACCTGCTCGATCACATTTAACTCGCAGACCACACGCACTCGGTCTGCCTCTCGCACAATTCCTTCGAGTACGCTTCTATGTTTGTCTATTACGTCTTGGACGTGCCTCAGCCAGTTGTCAATCAATCCTAATTTACTCCTGGCAAGTGCAGCCTCCACTCCACCGCATCCGTAATGGCCGCAGACGATGACGTGTTCTACTTTCAGCACTTCGACTGCATACTGCAACACGGATAAGCAATTCAGATCCGTATGCGCAACGACGTTAGCGACATTTCTGTGGACGAACATCTCCCCAGGTACGAGATCGACCAACTGGGTAGATGGCACCCGGCTATCTGAGCAACCAATCCAGAGGTAGTGTGGGGATTGCTGATGCGCGAGGCGGTAGAAGAATTCAGGATCAGCCCGTCTGATTCTTGTAGCCCAGGCCCTGTTCCGCGCAAGAAGATTATCCAAGCTCCTCATGCCGATAGTTTGCTACAATGTCGCTCGGACACTGACAGAATCATATAGCCCCTGCATAAACCGCCCGAACGCCGGTTTAAGCGGAAAGAGAACGAACGAATCCCCTTGCACAAAGAATGCCGTGAGTAAACATCGCTAAACATAGCCCGAACAAGACGCTGGGGGCTACCGCCAACGCTAACGCACCGCGGCTGGGCTGGCCGTTGCTTCTGGAGCCTTCTTCAGATACTTGTCATACCACGCCAGATATCGCTCATACCGATCTCTCACATAACTTGGTCGGCTGATGCCGTGATTCTCGTTGGGATAGATCACCATCTGCGTGTCTATCCCGAGACTCCTGAGCGCCTGGTACATCTGCTGCCCGCCCTGCACCGGCACGTTGAAGTCGCGCTCGCCACCCAGGAACAACGTCGGCGTTTTGATCCGGTCGGCGTGCAGAAACGGATACGAAATCTTCTGGTAAGTCTCCCACGCCTTCGGATTCCACGGCGGTCCGATCTCGTAGTCGTACTGAATTATGTATTGATCGGTTCCGTAGAAGGCAACTGTAAACGCAGTGCCCGCTCCACTGGTCGCCGCTTTGAAGCGCGTATCGCTTGCGATCATGTAGTCCGTCAAGATTCCGCCGTAGCTCCAACCGCCGACGCCCAAACGGTCTGGATCGGCAACACCCATCTTGATCACGTGATCGACGCCGGCTTGCAGGTCCTCGACTTCGTAGTGCCCCCAATCGGCGAAGATGGACCGTGAGTATGTCATGCCTCGCCCCGAGCTTCCCCGATAGTTCACCGCCAGCACTGCGTATCCGTTCGCCGCGAAGAACTGCCGCTCGGCGCTGAAGGAATGCTGATCCTGTCCGTTCGGTCCGCCGTGGATGCGCAACAGCAACGGCACCTTCGTCCCTTTCACATAACCAACCGGGTAGGTCAACAAGCCATGCACGTCCGTTCCGTCTTTGCTCTTGAAATTCACTTCTTCCGTGGGTGCGATATCCAGCTCAGCAAACAGCGCGTCGTTCTGATGCGTGAGCTGACGGAGAGAGCCTCGGTCGACGGCATAGATTTCAGTGTGCCTTGTATCAGTGCCGGAGAGTACGACCAAACGGCCAGCTGCGGAGTCCCAGCTAGACAACGCTACCGGCGGAGCCAGCAAGCGCTCCACGTTGCCACCCGCCAGATCGACCCTGGCGGGATAGACTGAGCGGTCGTCGGCGACCAGGAAGCGGATTGATTTGCCATCGTCGCTGAACGTAGGTGACGAGACGCCGCGGTCGAGAGCTTCCACAGCTTTCACGCGTGTCGGAGAGCCGCTTCCGTCGCTCGCCACAAGCGTCAAATGGCTCATCCCGTAGGCACCGTATTTTTTCTCGTCGCCTTCCAGGAACGCGATCCATTTTCCGTCTGGACTCCACTCGAGTCGCGAGCGCCCGCCTCGGCTGCTCGGCTGAGTCAGTTGCTTTTCCGTGGAACCGGCCTTCGCATCGGAAACGAAAACTTGAGCTGATGGTTCGCGATCAGGGTCCTCGGCGTGATTGCTCATGAAAGCGATGCGATTGCCGTCGGGCGACCACGAAGGTCCCGACTCGTCCCATTTGCTCGCCGTCAGCCGGTCCAGCTTTTTCGTCTCTATGTCAAAGAGATAAATGTAGCTGTGACGCCCTGAGAGCAGATATCCTTGTCCGTCTTGCTTGAAGTGGTAGCGATCGATGACTATGGGTTTTGGCGCTTTAGGTTTTGGAGCGTTAGCCCCTGCCGGGCCACCGCCTCCTTCGGTTGAAGGAGGTGTGTTCGCTTCCGCCTCGGGATCTGGATCGCCGACCACCAGCGCGAGACGCTTCGAATTGGGAGACCATTCGTAACCCTGCAGTCGCCCCTTCAGCTCGGTAAGCTGCATAGCCTCTCCGCCGCTACGGTCGAGCAACCACACCTGGTTGCCTTTGGTTTTGCCGGGTCGCGACGAGGTGAACGCGAGGTATTTCCCATCCGGGCTCCATCGCGGCGAGTTCTCGCTATCCTGACTCCAGGTGATCTGTCTGTCGTTCTTGCCGTCGAAGCTCACCATCCAAATGTGTGCGGCGCTCTTGTCTTCCTTGACGTCGATGGTCGACACGACGTAGGCGACCCATTGTCCGTCGGGTGAGACCTGCGGATCGCGCACTTCGCGAACGCGCGCGAGGTCGTCGAGCTTGAGCGGTCGCTTCGCGGGCTGCTGCGCAGCGACCAGGTTCGTGACAGCAAGCAATAACACCAGAATCTGAGATAGTCGTTTGGCGTACATGGCGTTCGTTCACCTCCTGAGGTATTCAACTCCACCGGTTTGAGAGCTACGAGATTGGCGGGATTCTAACGAAGAAGGGAATCGACGGCAAGCCTCCAGATCAGTCCGCTGGTACCCTGGCCGCTTCTGCTTGCGCGCTCTGGCGTCTTCTACCGACAGCGACGAAAAGCACCAGCCCAAGTATGTTCGTAATCACAATCAGCCCGCCGATCTTCGCCGCGAACATCAAGCGGCTCTCGACCTTAATTATCGGAACGATCGAGAGCGCCACATACAGCAGCGTCATCAGAAACCCAGATAGCGCCGTTATCTTCAACCACATTGGCGGACGATGATTCATTGCTCTCAATCCAATCAGCGGTATCAGAAACATCACGACGTAAGTCAGCGCGTAGAAGACTCCCGATGCATTCCACAACAACTGAAACGCTTCCTGCTTTCCAACGCCTATGAGTCCAACAAGCCCCAGCGCGAGCGTTGCGGCTCCTACGAACAGGATCGAATTGACCGGCGTTTTGTGTTTGGCATGCAGCCGCGTGAACCAATCCGGCAGCAGCCGATCCCAACCTGCCACCATCGGAAGGCGTGTGTTGCCGCCAAACATCACGCTTGATTGCGCGACCCTTATGACGAGCAGGGCGAGGATAGCCAGCGGCGCGACGTTTGCCACTACGCCGAGCGGTCGGAAGCCTTCGCTCAGCACCTGCGGTATGGGGGCGATCAGGTCAATGCGATCCTGCCCAATCAATGCCAGCATCGAGCTTGTGCCGAGTATGAACATCACTGCAATCACCGGCGCCGCGACGACTACCGAGCGGCTGATCGCGCGCACGGGGTCGCGGCATTCGCCGGCATGTATGGCAACGTATTCAAACCCGCCCAGCGCCCCGAATCCCATTTTGCCAAGCAGGTTCAAAGTCATAACCGATAGCACTGGCATCTCAGTCCTGAGCGGATGGTACTCAGCCAGGGAGCCGTTCGCTCGATTCAACAAAGGTAAAATCAGAACAGCGGCGAACGTTATCAGCATCAGCGCGCCGCCCGCTTTGTGGACCCACTTACCGACGCCAAGGCCAATGGTTGTCAGCAGCACCAGCGCGCCGATAATGATGAGGTTCACGACACCAATAAACCACTTGCTGCTTGTCAGGGACTCGCCGCTCGGCCCGATAATATACCCTATGTATTGAGTCACCTGCAGTCCGATCTCCGACGTGTTTAAAATGGCCATCAGCCACAGGTTCCACGCGACTAGAAAACCGACAGTCTCATTAAAGCCGAGCTTCGCCCACTGATAGAGCCCGCCTTCGAGCGGCATTATTCGATTGAGGTAGATCACCACTACGGCCGATGGAAAGTAGAAGAGGATGATTGCAAGCAACCAAAGGACAACGTGCGAGGGGCCTTGCTTTGCGGCGACGCCGATCCACGGCAGCCCGACGATGAACAGGATCTGCGTGAGCGCCAGATCGGTCAGCCCGAGTTCTTTCTTGAAGACAGTGCTGCGTTGCTCGACGCGCTCCTCTTCAAGTTGAAACTCCGCGGCCGTTTTGGCATCGTCGCTGCTCTTCATAAGTTTCTACCGTGGCAAGAAAGAGGTCTTCTTAGCATGTCGATTCCGCGTAGGTTTGAGATTCTACCGGCTAACAAGCGGTGCCGCCATCGTTCAAGCGCGGTGTGCGGATTCAAAGAGTCTTGCGGTGAATTGGTAGCGGTTGTTGCGAGCCACGTTTTGTTCTGGAATAATCACACTGAACGCCAGGTGCAACAAGATCGTGGCCATAAGACTTTTCAATTATCATCTGCCCCGATGGTTAGCAGCGCGGGCAAGATCGCTCTGGACATTGACAGTAGCGCTTGCACTTCTGACGCTGGCTTCTGTTGCCGCACTTGCGCTCGCACAATCGGGAAAGGGGACGAACGCCGGGCGACGCATCATCACGCTCAACGTCATCGCTCATGCGCCGGAGGGCACGCAGGTCACCAAGGAAGACTTCGACCTTTACGACGGCGGCGCGGCGCAAGAGATCGAAAGCTTCGGCCGTCTGGACAGCGGTTCACGTCTCATCCTGCTAGTGGATAGCAGCGCCAACCTGAAGGTTGAAGCGGCAGCGTTGCAGAAGGCGATGGAGGCCATTATCAATGAGCTTTATCAGGATGATCAGATGATGGTGGTTGGCTACAGTGAGACGGCCGAGATTCTGGAGGATATGACGCCGGACCTCGCAAAGTTGCAGGCAACACCGGCGAAGATTATCCGCAAGGGTTCTCCAAGCCTGTTTGACGCACTCATCGCGGTAGCGGACGCGTTTTCAAACCAGGCGAGCAGCGGCATTGAGAAGCGGGCGATCATTCTGATCAGCGACGGCCACGATGCTGAAAGCAAGACTAAATTCGACGAAGCGCTGCGGGCCCTCCAGGAGGGGAACATCGTGCTCTATACCATTCAGGTTCCGGACCGCACTCGAGGAGCGCTGGTCCGGGATAAACCCAAGCCACCCGCTGCGATCGAGCAGTTAACCGTTGGCACAGGCGGAGCTATCTATCCATTTGATAAAGCGACCGAAGCAGCAAAGATCATCTCAGACGATCTTAGAAAGAATTGGTATCGCCTGGTATATTCGCCATCCGGAATCAACACTCTTAACATGCGGAGGTTGCTATTGATGTCGCATAATCCAAACATTCAACTTCGCACTAAAGGTTCTCACCCGGCCAAGTACCATAGGCCCTATTAGCCGTTTGGTCGTGCCGATCCTGCATCTAGCCTTTACCGCGGTGTCTTGAGTTCAGAGAGAGAATCAGGGCCCAACAAAAGAAAAAGGCACCGGACTAATCCGATGCCTCTTGGCCCCTCAGGTTGTATCTTGCGAGCATCGTTGGTGGGTGATGCTCATAAGTATGCCAAAGCTTGAGCAAGGTGCGTGCCGTTCAGGGTTATCTCCTCGAACTTTTTACTTAACTGTTCAAAATGCTAAGCTAAATTTGTAAGCTAAGCCAAGAACCTCTCTATTGATTGGTTCGGCTCGTTGGGACATAAATGCCCTTATGCGCGCAAACCCGGCACAAAGTATCATCTGACAGGAACAAACTGAGGTTGGTTCGCGGCAACGGGGCGGGCGACAGTGTTTCGGTGCGAGAAGGCCAGAAGAATCCCGAGCATCGCAAAGGACGTTATCAGCGACCAGCCGCCGTGGCTTACGAATGGTAGGGTAATGCCGGTCATTGGAAGAAGGCGGATCACGCCGCCAATGTTGACGATGGCTTGAAATCCGATAAACGCGGTCATCCCTGCGGCGAGTAACTTGGAGAACATATCTGGAGCGCCAATACTGATGGTCGCTCCTGCAAAGACGAAGGCACTCAGAGCTATTAGTATCCCCAGACCTCCGGCGAGTCCAGTCTCCTCTGCGAGCGCAGCGTAGATGAAATCCGAATCCGAAATTGGAATGGTCTCCGGGAACCCGAGTCCCAAACCCTGACCCGTCGTGCCCCCTTCGTTGATGCCAAACAATCCCTGCGATTGCTGCAGCACCTTGTCCGCCCACGCTTCGTTGTTTCGTTGCTTCGCCTCCTGAGGGTTACTGGCATCCAGCGTCAGGTTTTTGACTTGAAGATATCTATCAAGGTCTCGCTTCCACCACCAGGTGTCCGGTGGCGGCGGTTCCCAGGTGTGCGCCCATTGATAGAAACGAAAATGAACTCGACCGGGAAGGCCAAACCCGGTTGTGGCCTTTGTTGTGCCGAAGAACACCGCGAAGAGAACGGCTACAAGCGCCACCGCGTAAGCCAACTGAGCCTTCTTGCGAACGGCTATGACGTAAAGCATCACGTACACCCCGAAGAAGACGAGCATCTGGCCGAAGTCGGAAAGGGCGAAGAACGGCAGTACTGGCATTGCCGCGATGACGACAAACGGTAAGAAGTAGCGCGCAGGCGGCAAGCCCCAGCGTGTCCGCCTCAGATGGCGATAGCTGTCCGCGAGCATCCCGGCGAAGCTAAGCAGGAAAAGTATCTTCACGCCTTCCCAGGGCGTCGTTTGGCCGAGAAACTTTCCTTCCTGACTGATTAGCACGACCAGCCCAAACGGGACCAGCGTTGCCAACCCTAGTGTCAAGGCGTGCCGCTGAAACCACAGCAAAAACTTTTCGCTTCTAAAGAGACGAAAGCACACTGCCATCGCAAGCAACGCGGCGATCGGAATGTAGGTGTTCACTGAAGTGAGAATGTCTTTCAATGTATACTCGTATACCGGGAGCCTTTGGAGCCCGGGCGTTTTCGGAACTGCCGCGGCGGACCCGAACATGAAGGTCTTCTTTTCGTCGTCGTAGCCGGTTTCAATATTAAGGAGCCTGACGGTCTGCGCTTTTTCCTCGCGAGCCTTCGTCCGCGCCGCGCCACGAGCTCCGTATTCGGGGTCGGAGAACAACCGGAACTGCATCAACTGTCCGACGGTGAAAAGAAAGATGGCTGCCGTTAACACGATCATCTCGCCGCGAAACCGTTGCTCCCGGGTCATCCAAAAAAACACGGCAAGCACCGGGATAAACAGCGCAAGATCGCGTGCCGCGACCATCTTGCCTGGCTCGTAGCCGCGAACTTCGCCGGCCCAGATCACGGCGACGTAGCCCACCAACGCCACACCGAACATGAGAACGATCATCAACAGGTGAAATGAAGGCGCGGTCCGCGCGAGCCGTGTATTAGTGCTTTCCATTCGTTTCTATTTGAGATAGTTCAGCGAGGCGGCCTTCGCTACAAGTTTGGCTGCAATCGGCGCCGCTGTCTTGGCGCCCTGGCCACCGCCCTCAACCATCACGGCAAATACGATCTGCGGATTGTCAGCGGGCGCGAACCCGACAAACCAGGAGTCGGTCGATCCGGTCATCTTGGGGTGCTTGTGCCCGGCTTCGTCTACGTAATCCAACGGGTTTCCCTGTCGATCATAGGTATAAACATCGCGGTCTGCCGTGCCTGTCTTGCCGCCAGCCGAAATGCGTCCCTCACGTGCACCGAATGCGCCGGCGGCAGTTCCACTTTCGACCACGGAACGCATCATCGCTCGAAGCTGCGCCGCAGATTGAGCAGAGATGAACGGGCCAATCACCTTTCGAGGCGCGTCCGGCTCGAGGGTTGGCGCTACGAATGAGCCGTCAGAGCTCGCCGCCGATGCAGCAATCAGAGCCATCGACATTACAGTCAAGTCGTCATACCCTTGCCCGAAGCTCTGGAGCGCGACGTCGAATTTGGTGGCCTTGCTTGAAAGGTTCATTTTAGGGACGGGAGGTGCAAACACGTAATCGAACTGGTCCTTCTCACCGTGGATCAGTTGCCAGAGATCGAGCGAGCGTGCGGTCTTATCATCCGGCGAGGTGGCAAATCGCATTCTCTTCGCGTAATTCGCGAGACGTTCTTTGCCGATCTTCAATCCCAACTGCGCGAAGTATTGATTGCACGAGAGTCGAAACGCGTCGTGAAGCCCCATCGTGCCATGCACCTCGCCGCCATAATCTCTGATGGGCCGGTTGGAGCCTTCGGGTGTGAAACCTTCGGCGCGACAAGTGAACCTTTCGCCGGTGATCCCCAGGTCAATCGCGGCGGCGGCGACGAAGGTCTTAAACGTTGAACCGGGCCGATAGTAAAACGCGGCGCCGCCCGTCACCAGGGTACCCAACACGCGATTCACGAACGGGCTCAGCGGTTGGGTCGTGAAGTCCTCAGCTTGCTCGCTCATTCGCCGCCAGGTGTTCTCATCCTTTATCGCCGTTGGGTCGAAGCTTGGGTAGGAAGCCATCGCCAGAACTTCGTTGTTTGGCAGCCGCAAGACGACCGCTGCTGACGGCTTGCCGCCGGATTGCAGAAGATTGAAAGTTTCTCGCTGGAGTTGAGCATCAATCGAAACCTTCAAGTCTTTCCCGACCGGGTTGGGCGATGTTATCTGGTTATAAGTGCTTGTTGGTTGGGTGAGCCAATCCCGAAATGCAGATTCAAGGCCTCCCGCACCGAAGATGAAGTCCGAATACCCGGTCAGGTGGACCGCCGCAGCGCCGAGTGGATATTCGCGCGTTATGACACCCGCATCGGATCTGTACCTGATGAGCGCGTTCTCAAGCTTGCCGCTGCGATCCAGCACCCAACCCTTCAAGGCGCTCTCGGCCAATCTGAGGTTGCGAGCGTCAAACCGCCTGGCTCGATTGAACTGCGAGTCCTTGCTCGAATCAGCCCAGAAAACCCAGTAGGAATGAAATCCAAATACAGTGAGGATCAATACCAGAAAGGAGACTCTCAATCCGCGAATCCAGCGGTTTGTTTCAGCCGGGCCAAAGTCTTTGAGATCACTCTGAGATTCGCTTGTGATTGGCGCAGACGGGTTTCGATGCCGCCACGCTGCCCACAACAGGACCAGCATTAGAAGTAGCCCGAGTGAGACGAATATGAGAGTGAGGATAACAGGCGCCCACATGAGGGCTGGCTCCTATACTCGCAGCATAGATTTCAGTCTCCGCGCTGCGCCGCGACCGGGCAATCGTGCGAACCGTGCAGATGGTTCATTACAAAGTCGTGGCGACTCAAGCGATCTCCGACACCGTCAGCTTGAAATCACCTACTCCAACTACGTCTCCAGCGTTCAGCGTACGTGCTTCGTCACGACCGAGCAGCTGGTCGTTGACATAAGTCCCGTTTGCGCTCCCTACGTCGGCGATCACCACGCCTACTGCGCTTCGAAGAGATATTGAGCAGTGAAGCCGCGAGACGCTCGGATCGTCCATTCGCACTGCGTTCCCGGCAGCTCTGCCGATGTATGCCGGTGCGCACTCTGGTTTCAACTCGACTCTGTAGGTGCGCCCGTCAGTGCTATTGAAACAAACGCTCTTCGACCCGTCAGTGGTTGTCCGCGCGCCGGCTCGTTCCGCACCTAGCGGCCGATCCTCTTCGCTATCAAAGCTCGCTCTCACTGTGGTCGCCCTGGCAAACAAATCCTGGCCGGCCTCGAGCGCAATCGCCCCGCGCGTCACATATCGCCGGTTGTGAATGTATTCGAAGACCGTGGCTGTCAGTTCCTTACCCACCGCTTCAATATACTGCGGGCTGAGGGCGGAAGTTTCCTCGTAGGTGAACAGCACCTTGAATCGGTTGGGGGCGATTCTGCGTATGCCGTGTTCGTCTTCCTGGAGGTTGGATTCGACCAGGTGCTCAATGCGGGAGGTGAGATCGGAGATAACGTTTGGCTTGAGCGTCTGCTCGTTTCCGGAGGTGAGCTTGCTGTCCACCTTTGACCCAAGCCGCTCCAGGATTCGTCTTGCGAGGCTCTCGGCCTTGTCGAGCACGCTGTCCTTCGTGTCGGCCATGCTGTCGAGAGTATATCGCCGATTAAGGGAAGGCCGCCAGCTTGGTCCCTTGAATGTGCAAGGCGTGCTAATTATACTGCTCGGCTATGTCTGGCCAGGAGTTCGCGATCAGAGAGTGTTCCTCAATCGAGGACTTTCAGCAATGTATTGATCTCGAGAGAGGCGTGTGGAAAGACGCGGACCTCGGGATAATGCCGATTCGCCTTTATATGATTTCGAAGGCCTGTAAGGCGCCCACTATTGGTGCGTTCGAAGCATCGGGACGGTTGGTGGGATTCGTACATACAATGATCGCGCTGATGGACGGGCAGGTTGTATATCACTCGCACCTGGCGGCGGTCGTCGAAGAGTTGCGGCATCGGGATATCGGCTTCAGAATGAAGCTCGCGCAACGTCAGCACGCGATTAAGGCCGGTGTGCCTCTGATCATTTGGACTTTTGACCCGCTTCAGTCGCGCAACGCGCACTTGAACATCAACAAGCTGGGCGCAGTTATCCGGCGTTACGAAGTCAATTACTACAGCGAAGGGTTATCCACTGTTTTCGATTCCGACGTCCCAAGCGACCGAATATTTGCGGAATGGTGGGTGTCGTCGCCTTATGTCGAGTCGGTGGTTGCAGGTAAACGGCCTCACATTGAAAATCCAGTCGAATCTGTCTTGATCCCCGAAGACATCAACAAGGTGCGGGCAATATCCGTTGAAGAACATCTCAAATGGCGGTTGCGTGTGCGTGAGGGTTTTCAAAGGACGCTCAAGAACGGTCTGATCGTGCGCGGCTTCGAGCGCTCCGATGGCACCAGTAGGTATCTGCTTGGAGCTGACGAAGAGCAATTTCACTTTAGATAATGAGACTACAACTTGAACAAATTGAGCTCCGAGAAATCGAGTTGCCTTTGAAATGGCCATTCGAAACCAGCTTCGGGCGGACCACGCGGCGCCGGATCATGATCGTTCGCGTCTTCGACAGGTCCGGGGCTGTCGGTTATGGCGAATGCACTGCGCCTGAAGACCCATTCTACAATCACGAGACGATCGATACCGCCTGGATCATCGTTACCAACTATGTAGGCTCGCTTCTCACCGAAGCGCGCATTGAACGCGCCGGCGAAGTGAACGACGCGCTCGCGCGAATTCGCGGTAATCGAATGGCTAAAGGCGGCGTCGAAACGGCGATCTGGGATCTTGAAGCCAGGATTGCCGAGAGGCCTCTATGGAAACATATCGGCGGTACGCGCGACGAGATCGCCTGCGGCGTGTCGATTGGCTTGCAACCGAGCGCCGATGCACTGCTCGAGAAAGCGAGGCGTGAAGTTGAAGCCGGTTATCAACGGATCAAAATCAAGATCAAACCCGGTCAAGACATTTCACTGGTCGAAGCTGTTCGGTCTGAGTTTCCCGATATTAGACTGTCAGTTGATGCGAACTCGGCCTACTCGCTTGCGGACACAGATCTGTTGAAGCGATTGGATGAATACAATTTGATGATGATCGAGCAGCCCCTTGCGGCCGGCGATCTGGTCGATCACGCAAAACTGCAGCGCGAGATCAAAACCCCGATTTGTCTGGACGAATCCATACTTACGCTTGCCGACGCGCGCCACGCTCAGGAGCTCGGCTCTTGCAAGATAATAAACGTCAAGCTCGGCCGCGTTGGGGGGCATGCGGAAGCCAGATCGATTCAGGATTTCTGCGACGGCCGGGAAACGCCGGTGTGGTGCGGAGGCATGCTTGAATCGGGCGTCGGCCGCGCGCACAACATTGCTATGTCCACGCTAGGAGGGTTCACCTTGCCCGGCGACGTATCGGCTTCGGCGCGCTACTGGGAGGAAGACATCATCGAGCCTCCGGTCACTGTGAGTCATCGCGGCACTATTACCGTGCCGGCTGGTCCGGGTATCGGGTACGAGGTGAACGAGGGGCGCGTGGAGTCGCTTGTGAGGAGGCGCGAGGAAGTGCGGCTGGGGTAGGGTTCAGAGGAGAGGCATGTCAGAGTTTGAGGGAAGGGTAGCGATAGTCACCGGCGGCTCGCGCGGCATCGGACGGGCGATAGTGAGAGAGCTTGCTGCGCGAGGCGCCAGCGTAGCCTTCAGCTTCACAAAGAATCGCGAGATGGCGGACCAGCTAGTCGCCGAGCTTCAGAGCGCGGGCAAGCGCGCGGTGCCTTTTCAGGCCGATGTAACGGACTTCGGTGCGGCAGAAGCAATGGTGAAGGCTGTAAAGAGCGAGTTGGGCTCGGTCGATTATCTGGTCAACAACGCGGGGATCACACGCGACAAGCTGATAATGATGATGAGCCAGGAAGACTGGGATGCGGTCATCGACACCAATCTGAAGGGCGTGTTTAACGTGACCAGGCACGCGGTCTCAGTGATGGTGCGTCAAAGACGCGGCTCGATTTTGAACATCGCTTCGATCAGCGGAATCGTTGGGATGCCGGGCCAGACCAACTATTCGGCGTCAAAAGCCGGGCTCATCGGCTTCACCAAAGCGCTCGCCAAGGAGGTCGGTCGTCGAAGCATCACGGTTAATGCGCTTGCGCTCGGCCTGATCGAGACCGATATGACGGCTGCGCTGCCGGATGAGTACAAGCAAAAGATGCTCGACCAGATTCCGCTGGGTCGCTACGGAACGGTAGAAGAGGTCGCTCGAGTTGTGGCTTTTCTTCTCTCTGACGACGCGCGTTATATCACCGGGCAGGTGATCCAGGCAGACGGCGGCCTTGCGATGTGAAAGCCTTTAACTCAGGTTGGTACACCTTAAAGCGGAGCCCGACTTACTCAATTGTGACCGTAAGAAAGATCGTCTTGCGGCTGCGTTCAACTTCAAGCATATAGTCGCCAGGCGCGAGCGCCTTCACCGCCTGAGCCAGTTCGTCAACGTTCTTTATCTCATCTCGGTCCAGCCCGTGTATCACATCACCATGCAGGAGTCCCGCGTCAGCGGCCGGACTCCCAGGCTGCACCGAAGCTACGAACACGCCGGTTGGGACCTTAAGTTTGAGTCCCATCCGCTCGATCGTCTCGGGTGTGATGGTTTGCCCTTGTATGCCAAGCCGTCCCTGCTGAATCGCTCCGCCCTCACCATCGCCTTCTCCCCTGTCTGGCGGGATCGCCCGAGCATTCAGGTTATTCGGCCGTTCGACAAGCTGCACGGTCACCGATTGAGGGTGACCGTCACGTATGAGGTCAACGCGCACGGTTTGACCAACCGGCGTGGCCGCCACGGTATCCGTCAGCTCCCTGGCAGCTTTGATGGGCTTACCGTTGAACGCCGTAATCACATCCTTAGGCTGAATGCCTGCTTTACCGGCCGGGCTGTCCGGATCGGGTATCCCGTCCACAAACACTCCGGCGTTCGGTTCAAGTTTTACTGCGTGGGCTCTTGCTTCGTCGAGGTCTTTCACCAACACGCCCAGGTATCCGCGGGTGATCCTGCCACCCTTCGCCAACTTCTTGAAAACTTCGCGCACGGTGTTTGACGCAATCGCGAAGCCGATGCCGATATTACCCTGACTCATTGGGCCTCCCGTCAGGATCATTGTGTTGATGCCTACTACTTCACCATGCATGTTGACGAGCGGCCCGCCCGAATTGCCAGGATTGATCGATGCATCGGTTTGGATGTAGCGGTTGTATTGCGATTCACGAAGCTCGCGGCCGGTGGCGCTCACAATGCCGGCGGTCAGGGTTTGTTGAAGTCCAAACGGACTTCCAATCGCAAGCACCCAGTCTCCCTGCTGAAGATCGTCGGAATCACCAAGAACAGCAACTGGCAGGCCCCCGGCATCAATCTTGATCACCGCAATATCAGTTTCGGCGTCGGAGCCGACGACTTCGGCCTTGAACTTCCTTCCGTCGGCAAGCGTCACGTTGATCTTGCTCGCGTTGCCGACTACGTGATTGTTCGTGAGGATGTAACCGTCCTCGGTAGCAATGAAGCCGGAGCCAGCGCCTTCGCGCCTTCTCGGGACGCCTTGACCAGGGAACCCAAAGAAGTCCGACTGACCTGAGTCAACGCTGGCATTCTCGACGATGTTGACGAATACCACGGCAGGCTTCACAGCTTTCGCTACCTCTCGAAACGACAGCGACAGTTCAGTAGGCGCAAGCGCATTGGTCGCTGCGACCTTGCGCGACTCGGGAAGCTCAGGCACGTTTCTGGACGACCGATGATACGCGCCTTGAATGATAGCTACGGTTACCACCAGCGCCGCGACTATGAAAGTAACCGCGATCCACGCGCCGCGTGCGCCTTGCCGTTGCTTCCAGGGGTCCTTGTGGGTCTGCCCCACGAACCCGCTTTCATTACCAGTATCGTTCATTGCTTTTGGCCCTCACAACTATGAGATTGCTAAATCAAGCTTAGCTAAGATGTGTGCATCTACGCAACATGGCAGGCGGGATTAATGTTCACGAAACCGGGGAACCGATCAAGTATCCGCGCAAATCCGTCGGATCCGTGTAATCCGTGGTTTACGCGGCACTAGCAAAGCGATTCTCCCGAGCGCGTAGACCACCCATGACACGGAGTCGACGCTTTTGCACGGATTCCTGGCGATCTGATCGCTTGCGAAATGCCCGGTTTAAGTCTCTGGACTGAGCGGCGGACCTTGTGGCAACCGAATCAAAACGCCTGCTCGTGAATCCTTCTCGATCGAGTGAGCCCATACGCCTTGAGCTGCCGGTACAGCGTGCTCGGCGAGATACCTAGAATCTCCGAAGCCTTGCCTTGATGCCAGCCCGTCTGTTCGAGCACCGTGAGTATTTGCTTTCGCCGCAACTCATCGAGGTTGCCCGCTCTGGACTCGTCGTCCTCGTCGGAGTCCACGTTGATCATGCGGTGGGTACGAAGCTCTAGAGGCAAATCCTCGGCGCCCAGCTCATCGCCAACTGAAAGGATCACCGCGCGTTCGATCACGTTTCTCAACTCGCGCACATTCCCGGGCCACGAGTAATTCATAAGCACTTCCATCGCGTCGGTGCTCAAACGCGCGTTCTCCCCGCCGCGCACGAGACCGAGGAAATGCTCGGCCAGCGCAGGAATATCTTCGGGCCGCTCGCGCAGCGCGGGAAGCTTGATCGTGAAATTGTTTATGCGGAACAGAAGGTCGCTTCTGAACTTTCCGTCGACCACATCCTGATTCAGGTCGCGGTTGGTGGCGGCGATGAACCGCACATCGACTTCGACCTTTTTTGTGCCGCCCACGCGATAGAACGTCTGCGTCTCGAGCACGCGAAGCAGTTTCGACTGAAGCGTCAAACTCATCTCGCCTATTTCGTCGAGAAACAGCGTGCCCCCGTGAGCAAGTTCCAACAGTCCGAGCTTACGCTTTCGCGCGCCGGTGAATGCGCCCGGCTCGTAGCCGAACAACTCGGATTCAAGCAGCGTTTCTTGAATCGCGGCGCAGCTTATGTCTATGAACGGTCCACCGTTGCGGGGCGAGGAGCAGTGAACCGTATTGGCGACCAGTTCCTTACCCGTGCCCGAATCACCAGTCACCAGCACAGTCGCGTTCGAAGCAGCGATTTTGCGCACAAGCGCCATCACGTCGGTCATTTTCTGACTGCGCACGACGATGTCCGGCGCCTTTTCTTTGTAAGTGAGGCGCGACTGGAGAATCATGTTCTCACGCCTGAGCTGGCGCTTCTCGTGAGCCTTGTTGATGATCGCTTCAAGCTCACGGATGTGGCACGGTTTTGTCAGGTAGTCATACGCACCGAGCTTCATCGCCTGAAGCGCGGTTTCCACAGTCGCGTGGCCGGTCATCATCAGCACTTCGGGCGGCTGGTCTTGCTGCCGAAGTTCGCGAAGAACCTCGAGTCCGCTTCGGCCCGGCATCATAATGTCGAGCAATGCGACGTCGAACTCAGCTTCGCGCGCGGTCTTGATCGCAGCTTCCGCATCGTGCACCAGGGTGACCTGATGGCCGAGCCTGGACATCTCTCGTTGAAGAACCAGGCCGAGATTCTTTTCGTCCTCGGCGATCAACAACTTGATACTTGGATTTGAACTCACAGCGCTCCCTCCATTTCGAGTATGCCTTCGAAGGATTGCTCTCGCGCACGCGCGCTCAGCTCTTGATGCGGCGGCAACAACAAACGGAAGGTCGTCCCCACGCCTTCGGTTGAATCGACCTCGATTCTTCCGCCGTGCTCGGAAACGATGCCGTAGCAGACCGATAGCCCAAGACCAGTCCCGCGGCCGAGAGGTTTGGTTGTAAAGAAGGGGTCAAAGATTTTGGCCAGGTGCTCGGCGGCGATTCCGCACCCGGTGTCGCTGATCTCAACGCAGACGTGCCGTTCTGTTTCTGTTTCATTCCAGTGCGTTCGAATCGTCAGGCTTCCGTCGCCCAACATCGCGTCAAACGAATTCGACATCAGCGCGATGAAGACTTGCTTCATCTGTCCTTCGTTTACGCAAACAGGCGCCAGCGACTGATCGAGCTCCTTGATAACGCGCATCTTGCCGAGTTTGGGGTGATGCTTGATGAGTTGAAGCGTCTGTTCGATGATCGGATTGATATCGACCGCGAGCTTTTCAGCCTGGCGCTGATGGGAGAATTCGAGGAGGCTGTTTGTGATCGTCTTGCACCGGAACGCTTCATCGCGAATAATCTGCAAATACTCGCCGAAGTCCTGATGCAGCTCCACGTTTTGCAGGTCCTCGACCCGCGCGGTCAGCGCCTCAGAGCAGGCGGCGATAGTAGCCAGCGGATTGTTGATCTCGTGCACCACGCCCGCCGCAAGCCTGCCAATCGAAGCCAGTTTCTCGGCATGGATGACTGCCTCGTTCATTTTCTTCTGCTCGGTTATGTCTTCGCCGACGGTGATGATGTGAGTGACCTCGGCGTTATCGACCCGCATTGGAATCTTGCTGATCTTCCAGGTCTTCTTTTGGCCATCGAACCACGACTCCTGCTCCAGATGGACTATTTCGCCGCTGCGGAACACATCAACGAACTCTTCTTCCAGCTTTCGACGTGGTTGGCGAACCAGCACTTGAAACACATTGCGTCCGAGAACCTGTTCGCGATTGATTCCGAGCCCGCCCACCTCCCGATTGCGGTTCCACGCCACGATTCGCATATCCCGATCGACGACGTAGAGCGAGACGGGAAGGGAATCGATGATCTTCTCGGTGAACCGTTTTTGCTCCTCCGCCTCGCGGGTTCGCTGCGATACCTCGACCGCAAGGTTGATTGAATGGTCCTTAGTTCGGCGGTACAGTTCGGTGTTTCTGATCGCAAGGCTCAGTTGTTGGGCGACCGCGACGACCAGAAGCTGCTCGGCGCTGATCGGCCGCGCTGCAAAGCTTCCGCAGATGAGAATTCCGAGCATCCTGTCATCGAACATCAAGGGCACTACCGTCTCGAGCACTATGTTTGAGTCGTGCAGGAAGCATTCCGCGGTTCGGATCTGGATCGCCGGCTGCACGCGCCAGTCTGCCGAGCTGAGATAGCTGACGACGCGTTCCTTGTGAAACCAGTCATCTCCCTCCGGCTGATCCGCGTACGAGCGCGAGGAAATGGCCGACGCGAGGTCGTCGGAGTCGTTAGAACTCCTGACGATGACCGCACAGGCGTCGCATTCCAGGCTCCTTCCTACGGTAAACACCGCATAGCTCAACAGCTCGTCCATTTCGAGCGAGGTCATCAGGTTGTGGCCAAGGTTGTAAACGAATGAAAGTTGGGCTGCACTCTTCTTGGTCTCCAGATAAAAACGCGCATTCTCAAGTGCCACCGTAAGTTGATTGCAAACAGTAGAGAGCAGCTCAGCCTGCTGCTTGGGAAGCGCCATCCCGGCTCTTGAGAACAAGCATATGGCGCCCAGTGCTTTGCCTTTCAACACCAGTTGTGTGCACGCGACTCCGCGGACGTCTCGCAGAAGGTCGCCTGCGAGGACTCTTCGGGCGGATTCAGGCAGCTGCTCGAGCACAAGCGGCGTCCCATCCATCAGCGGCACGATGCGTGAGTACAATTCGAGCAGGCTCGCATGCGCGCTCTCGGTCATCGTCAGTCCTTCTACGGTCGCGATGGTCATTGGCCGTTCGTCGGCTTCGCGCAGAAAGACCACGCCTGAGTCTGCGCGAACATAACTGATCAACGCAGCCAGAGTCCCTTGCAACAGCACCTCCGGCTCGAGCGAGCTGGCAAGCACAGACGACACCGTGTGCAGCACATTGAGCTGCTCGAATCTCTCGGTCCTCTCGCGCTCGTAGCGCGACGAGCGGAGGTGGGCTCTTATTCGCGAAAGCAGCTCGGCTCTCTGATAAGGCCTGGTGATGTAATCGGTGGCGCCCCGGTTCAGACAAGCGACTTTGTCGTGCGCGCGGTGACTCTTGGAGATCATCAGGATCGGCACATCGGCAGTCGCCTCGCCGGCCCGTATATCCTCGCAAAAGCTCAACGCGAGGTGAGCCCAATCGAGCCGCCGCAGGCTCTCGCCAGAATCGTCACTGGAAGGAAGCAAAGACGAACCTGTCAGGCGTGAAGCGGAAGATTCGATGATGATTAGCGACACTTCGCGGGCGCGCACCTCCTCGAGAGCAGCCTGGGCAGAAGCGAGGGAGACTACGTCATAGCCTGCGGTCGCGAGCAATCGCTGCATAGCTCGCGCTGCCTTCGTTTCGTCTGCGAGGATGAGGATGCGGTCAGATAACCCGTTCGGGCTAGACATGCCAGCGCCTGCTTAGATTTGGGGCGTTCGATGGATTTGCAGGGGCAGATGCGAAGTGCTTCTGTGAGGGTAGCGGCAATCTAAGTCATTCTGACAGAAGAGTCAATAATAATGTCTCTCTCACTTCTCAAGCTGCTGCTTCGCGAGAACAGCTTCGTTGCTCCGCGGGAAAAGTCTGATCAGCGCGGTCAACTCGGCCCGCCCTGCTTCCTGCTGACCCATTTCCATCAGCGTCACGCCTTTCCTGAACCGACCGGCCGGAACCTTATCGCCTTTCGGGAACAACAGGGTCACCTTGTCAAATTCGGCGACCGCCTCGTTGAGCAGCTTCTTGCTGTAATAACACTCGCCTATCCAGTACTGCGCGTTGTCGGCCATCTCGCTCGAGGGGTAGGTCTCGACGTACTGGCGGAACTCGCTGATGGCGAGATCGTAGTTGCCGCGGCTGTAGTCACCATATGCCGCGGCAAACAGTTGATCGGGATTGCCGGGCGTGATCTGAGTAAAGGTGGGAAGCTTCGGTAAATTCTCGACCAGCTTCCTTACCTGGGCCAATTGCTCGGACAAACGGTCGATTCGCTGATTCGTGGAGCTGAGCTGCTCACTCAATCCGCTGACCGATTGGATGGCGCTCGAGCTGCCTTCGGCAACACGTCCCTGAGCCTGGCGGATGGCGTTGACGTTGTCGACGATCTGCGTGATAAGGGTATTCAACTGGCCGCTGTTCTTGTCCATCGTCTCCTGCATGGTGCGGACCTGACGCTCGAGCACGATAACTTCGGCCTTCAGTTCGTCTAACGCGAGCTTCACCTGCGCCTCTTTCTGATCCGCCAGTCCGTTCCCGGCGGTCGACGACACCAATAAAAGGGCGAGCATAACAGCGGTGATGAACTTAAACGACATAGAAATCTCCTGTTGATTCGATTCTCAAATGCCCACTCCCGGAGCGCAGGCATCCCTGCCTGCGTCCTTTGCATTGCGCGAGAAACACCGGAAAGAGGCAGGCGGGGACGCCTGCGCTCCCAGGGCGCGACTACGGATTGCGGGGCGTGCCGCCACTCACGTATACGAAATCATCGCGGCGGTCGTGCGCCCACGAAGGGGACTGGCTGGGCGAGCCCTCGCTTGATCCGGCGGCGCGCTCCTTGCCATAGCTCACGGTCTGAATTCTCGATGCCTCGACCCCTAACGAAGTGAGGAACTCCTTAGCCGATTGCGCGCGCCGCTCTCCCAGTCCGATGTTGTACTCTTCAGTGCCGCGCGGATCGCAATTGCCCTCGATGCGAAAGGTGATCGACCGATTCGGTCCCTGCGTGAGCCATTCAGCTCCGCGCCGCAGTTGGTCTCGCGATTCAGGCGTAATGTCTGACTTGTCCAACTCGAAGTAAATGGTTCTCACCATCTGGTTGAATATGGCGGCGATTGTTGGGTTCGGCCCGGGATTGCTGGTTCTCGGCCTCTCGCCCGGGGGAGTTTCTTCGGTGACGGTCACTCGTGCCGAGGCGTTTTCTGTTCCTCCCGCGCCGGTAGCCGTTGCGTTGTAGGTCGTGGATTGTGAAGGGCTGACCGTGCGCGAACCGGAGCTGGGTACGGTGCCTAGCTCGCTGATCGTTACCCGGTCCGCGTTGTTCGAAGTCCACCGAAGCGTAGTGCTTTGCCCGCGCGTAATCGCCTCCTGGTCGGCCGAGATCCGAATGCTGGGCCGCGCCGCGCGCGGCATTACTGTGACAACCTTGCTGTCGCGGGCCGCTTTGTTTCCGCGCGTCGCCACCGCCAGGTAGGTCGTGGTGTTGTCGGGCGTGAACACTTGCGCTCCGGTCTTATCGACCGGGTTGCCGTTGAGTGTGACCTGCTTCGCATCCTTAGAAGACCAGTTCACGCGGACGTCTTCGCCCTGCTGAACGGTGGTGCGCGAGACTTGCAGTTGAACCTTCGGCTTTGCGCATCCCACTACGCCGATCAGAATAGAAGCAGTAAAGATGATCGCAGCGATTCGCGAAAACTTTCTCTCCATCACAAGCTCCTTTTGCGCGCGATCAGGATCGAGTATGAAACCCTGGTTTCCACAGCGAGGTCCCGATCCTCGGCGCTGAGTGAAATCACTTTGCCCACGTCGGCGAACGGCCGCCCCCGCGCGTGAGCGCGCGTTGGCCGCTGCCGTCGATATGTGCCTGCCAGACTTCCCATCGGCCCGAGCGGTTTGATTGAAACGAAATGTGCCGGCTATCGGGCGACCACGTCGGGCTCTCGTTTCGCCCCTGTGATGTTAGCTGAATTAGCTGGCCGGATGCTACGTCGGCCACAAAAACTTGAAAACTGCCGGCGCCGCCATAGGTGAATGCGACGTAACGGCCGTCCGGCGACCACGAAGGCGAATCTGCCTGTCCGCCGCGCGCGATCAGAGGCCGTTGATTCGCCCCGCTCGAATCCATTACGTATACCTGGGGCGTGCCCGCGCGATCAGATATGAAAGCGATCTCGCGCCCGGTTTGGGGGTTCCATCGCGGCGAGATGTTGATCCCCTTAGACGTTCGAGTCAGCCTGCGCGCGCTCGAGCCGTCGAGGTTTGAAACATAAATCTCCATCGAGCCGTCGCCCCCGATCGCCGAGCTGAACGCAAGCAGCCCGCTGGGAGAAATCGTCGGCGAAGTAGTAGTCGAGTTGAAACTCGTGCCGCCGATCAGACCGCCTTCAGCCGAGCGAACCACGATGTTCGGTACCCCAGTCTTGTAGCTTACGTATGCGAGGTAGCGTCCGTCGGGAGAGAACTGCGGAAAACGAACCATCGGGCCATCGCTTGCAAAGTTGCGCTGGTTGAAGCCGTCGTAGTCCATCACCTTGATCGAGTCGCCCGAAACATAAGCGATCTTCGACGTCGCGATGCCGTCACGCCCGGTGAGCAGCTTCACCGCCTCGTCTGCAAACTCGTGAGCGATGCGCCGCGGATCACCGGTATGCCGCGATGCGATGAGTTGTTGCTTAGTCTTCACGTCGTACAGATATGTATCGGCCGAGATCGCGCCGCCCGTGTTCTGAAGATTACCAAATGCGACGTAGTCGGCTTTTACAGGCTCGGCGCTCCAGTCGTCGAACTTCAGCGACGCCGGATCTGGAACAAGCGTCTTGGGGTAAAGGCTCTTGCCGACCAAACCCGATACGGCTGCGAAATCGAGGTCCGCCCATAAGACTTGATTGAAGGTGCTCACCGACGCTTCGAGTCCCGCCGAGCGCGCTATGAAATCGGCGACAGCCAGGTTGGGACCGTTCCCCGGCGTGACGATGATGGTGCCGATTTGCTTTCGGAGATCTTCCTGAGGCGGCTGCGCCTCCTGGCGCGCCGCGAGGATGGACGTACCCGGCAGTATCAATGCCAGAATCGCTGCGAGCTGTATTGATGCTCTTGTCTTCATAACTGAAACCGGCGGTGCCGAGAAAGTAGCATAGACTCAGCCTGGGAGCGCAGGCGTCCCCGCCTGCTCCGGAACTTATCGAATGCGAGGAAGCAGGCGGTGACGCCTGCGCTCCCAGGCTAAAGTCTATGCTACTTCATTTCGGATATCGGAACCAAACTTCCGCGGTCGCTTCTTGCGCGCCGGTCAAGAACCCGGACGGGAACGGCGGCAACGGGTCTGCGGCGATCACCGCACGCTCGGCGGCGTAGTTCACCTGCGCGTTCGGAGAGCGCTGCTTGATGTAAGCAGCGGCCACTCGGCCCCCCGAGAGCGAGAGAATCCGGCCATCGCGCGCTATCCGAACGAGTATCACGACGTATTGGGTGCCGCCTGAATCAATCGCCGGAGGGGAGTAGTTTCGGCCAAGGATCGACTGAATCCTCCGGCCATACTCCGAGCCTCCGGGCAAACCGGTGCCGCCTCCAAACCCGCCCCCAGAGCCAATTCCAACGCCTCCAGTCAAAGCGGCAGGTGTCGGGCTGCCAAAGCTTCGGCCCACCTGCGCGGTCTGTTCGGCCGAGCGCCCTCGTTCCTCTTTGCCGGTGAAGATCTTTTCGTGCTGATTGACGACCGGCCGATCTGTCTTCAACGTTTTCGGATCCGGGATATCCTTCTCGGTTGGAGGAAGCAGGGCTTCAGCATTCGCGTCCGCGCGGCGAGCAGTTTCAACGCGCGCGTTGTTGATCGCGTCATTTGTGTCACCGACGTAAGACACCGGCTGAGGTTTTGCGAATCCAAGTATCGCGGATTTGTCGGCAACTCCGACTTCAATCGAACCACCCCCGCCCTCGCCGCCTTCTCCGGGACCTGCGGCTACGATCTCAGGCGAAACGACCCGATTGAACGCGACGAACAGAGCAGCAAAGATGATCAAGTGCAGAGCTACTGACAGAACTACACCGAGGCCGGGCGATTTATCGCCCTCGACCAACTCGGTGCGAAATGTTATCAGCTCTGCCATTTTCTTATCTTCGGAGGACCGTCACGCCTGTTCGTAGTTCGGCCTTCATTTCTTCTTAACCGTCGGCTCAGTCACGAGGCTCACATCGGCCCCCGCCTGCTTGGCGATATCGAGCACATACGCGATTATCCGATAAGGCGTCTCACCATCGCCGCGCACGTAGACCTTGCGCTCCCCCGATTGGCCCAGCTTCTCAGAAAGCAATCCCGGCAGATCGTTCACGTTGACCTGTTTCGCTTCCGCCTGAGTGCTGAGGTAAAGATTTCCGTCTTTATCGATGCTGACCACCACGGCTTTGGGCTTCGGCTGCTCGGCGCGGACTTCTTGGGTCTTGGGCAGATTGACTTCGATTCCGGTCTGAAGAATCGGCGCGGTCACCATGAAGATGACCAGCAGCACGAGCATCACGTCTACCAGCGGTGTGACGTTGATTTCCGAAAGAGAAGTTTGAGTCCGCCCGCGCTGATCTGTGAAAGCCATCTGGGATCTCCGGGATGCGTGAAACGTGATGCGTGAAACGTGATGCGTGAGCGAAACGTCGCTTGTCACGTTTCACGCATCACGTTTCACGCGTCACGTTTCACTCATCACTCTGCTACACGTTCGCTTTGACGTAGTACCGTTCCACAAGGTTGATCAGTTCCAACGAAAACCGGTCGATGATCCCTGTCAGTGCTTTGATCCGGTTCAGGAAATGATTATAGAAGATCGCGGCGGGCACAGCGGCGGCGATTCCCGCAGCGGTCGCAATCAGCGCTTCGGCGATTCCAGGCGCCACGGCCTGAATAGAAGAGGCCGAAGCCGTGCTCAAACCGTGAAAGGCAATGATGATTCCGACGACCGTCCCAAACAGTCCGATAAACGGCGATGCATTAGCAGTTGTAGCCAGCCAGGTCAGCCGACGTTCCATCTGTGAGACCTCGGCAATTGTTGCGGATTGAAGCACGCGGCTCAGCGCATCGATGCTCCGAACCCGACCCTCGCCTTCACCTAACTGATTGTTAATCTCTTCATAGCCAGCCAGGAACACATGTACCAGGGGGCTGCGACCATCGGGATCGGCGCCTTGAGACAGGTCCGAGAGTTTACCTCCGCGTTGAAACCGGGAAAGGAACCCGTTGGTCTCTTTCTCGGCATCCCTGAGCCAGAGCCATTTGGTTATGATTATTGCCCACGAGTAGATAGAGAACGC
>DATLWF010000690.1:0-6328 GCA_035576605.1 Blastocatellia bacterium
CGGGAGACCAGCCGCGAACGACATCGATTCCCGGATGCCAGGTCAACCGCTTTGGATCGCCGCCGGCTGCCGGCATCACGTATACATCGGTGTTTCCGGCTACGGTTGAACTGAAGGCGATTTGAGCGCCATCAGGTGAGAAATGCGGATCAGCTTCAGCGCCAGGCGTTGAAGTAAGCCGGCGCGCCTGCCCACCACTTCGGGAAACGATCCATAAATCACCGCCGTATTCGAAAGCCACCTGGTCGCGGCTCACCGTCGGTTGGCGAAGCAGCCGCGTTCCTTGAGCCGTAGCACTGACCGAGACGAGAAAGCAAAGCAGTAGAGCAAAGAAAAGATGTCGCATGATTATGAACGGCTCCTTTGAGGTTACGGTCGAATCTTGGGTTCAGCTTTTGACTGACTAGTGGGATTTAACGGAGAAAGTCGCTAGCCCCGTAAGGGCGGTCCTCCCGTGGCCGCCCTCTGGCCTTAGTAATCCGCTGCGGAGAGAGGGCGGCCACAGAGGACCGCCCCTCACAGGACTAGCGAAGTCTTCGTTACACTCCGCTAGAACTCGATTCTGAATCCGATCTGCCCTTCGCGTCCGGGTAGGACCTGTATAGCCTTGCCGAAAGGTTGAACCAGATTGGTCGCTGACTGCCCGACGGCAGCGGGGTTCTGGCGATTGAATAGATTGAAGAACTCGAACAGGACTTGCGCCTTGACCCGCTCGCCTACCGCGAACCGCTTGGCCAAATGCAAGTCAAGGTTGACGAATGGCGGCGCAGTGAATTCGTTCCGGCCCGCGCCCGGCCCGTGATCGATGATGTTGAAAGTTCCGTCGCCATCCGGATCCTCCGTGACTTTGGCGGCGCGGCTGAAATGAAAGCCACTCTGCGTCCGCAAGATGCTGCTGATCTGAATTTGCCAGGGGAGATCCACCAGCCCGTTGATCTGGAAGATATGGTTCACCGACAAATCGGACGGCCCTTTATCAAGATCGGGACCGTTGAGAAACGTGCCAGCCTGTGCCACGAATTTGCCGCTGGTAGTGGTGAACGAACCGTTTGCGTTGGACTTGCCGGTTGAAGGTTCAGTGACTGCTGGTACGAACCCAACGAAGCTGTCGGAAGGCAGCGAGTTAATGCCGAGCTGATTGTCCGTGGCGTGTGCAAAGGTGTAGTTGCCGCCAAGAAGGAAACGGCGGCTGAAGCGCTTATTAAAGTTGATGATCATCGCGTCGTAAGTGCCTTTGTACCACGGTCCGAAAGTGTTGATTGCTCCTGCAGCGAACGGGGCCAAAAAGCGGCGGCCCAACACGCGCGCGGCGAAGTCGATATTGCTCTCGCGCACACCCAGGAGGTCACGAATGTCCCGGTGATAATAATCCACCTCGACCAGCAGGTCCTTTGTGAGCTCACGCTGCACGCCGACGCTGTAGCTGAGGGTATGCGGAGTTTTGAAGCTGCCATCAATGCTGGTAGGTAGGAGCTGAGCAGGAACGGCGGCATGAGACAACGCGCCGAACGGCCCAAAGAAAAAGAAGCCCGCCGGTCGTCCCACGGCGGCGCTGGCCCCGGCCGCGAACTGGTCCGGCGCCAGCCCCGAAAGCGCCTGGATGTTGCTGACATTGATCACCGAGTTGGCTGGGATAGGAGCATGTCCCGCTGCGACCACGCCGTTGAGCCTGTCGATCCCCACAAGCGGGCCCCCAAACGGGCACGTTGCGTGGCTGGACGCAATCTGAGCGTCGGTCAGGTTTGTCGAGACGCACAATCCGTTGGGCGGGAACAGCGAATGGTTGACCAGGGCAACAACCAAAGTCGGGACTCCGTAAAAGACGCGTGGATATGAGAACGGCTGGACAACCCTTCGATCGGCTCCGCCGAACGAAGGAACGTCGCGCGCCAGCCCCAGCCGGAACTGATCGTAAAAGACACCAAAGTGCCCGCGCACGACCGTCTTTGGCGTCACCGCCCACGCGAATCCCAGACGCGGCGAGATATTGTCCTTGCGGGCGAATTCAGAGTCGTAGTCCCAGCGAAGGCCGAGATTCAAGGTGAGATTATGGCGAAGCTTCCAATCATCCTGTGCGAACACTCCGTTGTAGTTGTTCCGCAGATGAATCTCGTTAGCCTGCGGCGTCAGACCGCCCGCGGTCGTAACCGTAAAGAATCCTGCGTTGACTGGACCGAACGTTACGAAGTCGGCGACCGTGGCAAACAGTTGATTGCCCAAAAACTGCGCCTCGACGCCGTCAACCTTTGTCCGCAGGAAATTCCACCCGAACTTTACATCGTGGCTGCCAAAGAGTTTGTCGGCGCTTGCCGAAACGGAAGTGTACTTCTCCTTCAGATTTGAAGGTGTCAGCGGATTGCCGAACCCAACCTGAGGGAAATCGCCAAAGAAAGTGCCTGTCGTATTGGAGCTGAAAGGGCTGAACGTGGTCGCCGCCCCGGCGTCCGGGTGCGAGGGCCGACTATCGGAAGGCTCGCCGCGATAAGCCCCGCGCAGCGTCACTACCCAGGGGCTGCTCTGCGCGCCCAATAACATCGTGTCGCCGAACCCCAGCAGCAGGTGACGCGCGCCGAAATCATTACGCCGAGAGGGTAAACTGCCCGATGCTGAGAGCGGTAGGAAGTCTCTGACTACCTGGTTGGTATAATTCATCTCCTGAGTCAACTGATGACGCCCAAGCTGCTCGTTGAACTTCAGGAAGTTTCGCGTCTCGAAGGTACGCGACAAATTATCGAACCGGCTCTCCTGATTGCGTATCAGCTGATTGACCAACGCGTTGCCGGTATCCGGGAACTTGAAATCCAGCCGACGATCCTCGGTGATCCGTTCTGATGAGCCGAAAAAGAAGACTTTATCCTTAATCACCGGCCCACCGAGCGCGAGACTGTAATCGAAGCGATGCAGGAAAGGCGCTTCTGTCCTCGTTTTATCGAGAGAATTATTGGCGTCGAAGCCATTGTTGCGGTGAAACAGCGATCCGACGCCGTGATAGCCGTTACCGCCGTTCTTGGTCACAACGTTGACTGTCGCCCCTGACGCCTGGCCGAATTCAGCTTTGTAGCCGGTCGTCAGCACTTGAAACTCGGCAATCGTTTCCTGATTGAACTGCGCAGCGGCCCCGCCATTTACGGTATCTTTGTTTGGCTGTCCGTCAATCAGGAAATTGTTATTTCCACTACGCTCGCCAAGCACCGGATTAGCGTTATCGCTGCCGACGTCGGCTTGCCGGTTGATGGCCACGCCGGGAACGAGCTGCAACAGGTCTAGGTAATTACGACCGTTGACCGGGTATTCCGTGATCTGTCGCGGCGTGATAGTTGCACCGGTGGCGGAAGCATTCCGTTCCAACAGAGGCAGCGAATCAGCCTGAACGTTGACTACTCCTCCGACGCCTCCGACTTCCAGTTTGACATCGAATGTGACGACGCGGTTGAGCGTCAACTCGATGTTGGAGGTGCTCGTAGCAAAACCGGTACCCGAAGCCGTCAGAGTGTAGGTGCCCGCGGGCAGCGCAGTGAGCCGGTAGAAACCCTCGGCATCGGTCGTTGTGCTGCGCTCTGACGCGCGCGTCGTCTCGTTCACCTTGACCGTCGCGCCGGCGATCGCCGCGCCGTTAGGGTCCCTCACCGTCCCTTCGATGGTGGAGGTGGTAGTCTGGGCCGCCGCGCCTGAGGACGAGAGGTGGAGCAAAAACACCGAAAGGAAAACGATTAGAAGCGACGAGTAGTACCGCCTGAGTGTCTGCCGCCCGCTTTTTTCAATCACATTGTAGATCGGTGGTAGGGCTATCCTTTTCATGGCTTATGCCTCCTTTTGGAAAGTTACTCGAAGCCTCTATGTACAAAGGCGTCAAAAACACCAACGCTCCGGCGCCGACACTCCGCTGATCGCCAATGATCCTGTAACGCGTTTTCCGGGGAACGTTTCAGCATGCGACGTCGCTGATGCGGGTGTATAACACCCATCGTTGCATTATGTCAACGGATCTACAACAATTGTTGCATCGAAGGGGCGGTATGCGATCTTCGCCTGCCGTCCGAGACCCGTTGCAATCTCCAACGAGGATAGGATTCGCCGCGAATTTGCCGGGGATGTTACTATGCTTGAATCGAGCATCACTCCTGCTGTTGAGTAGAAGTCCCGCGGCGCAGGATTCGGAGTCAGGCTTTACCCGATAATATTGAGAGTTGATCGAGCGAAAGCGTAAGCCGCGCAAGACCAGCAGAGGCAGACCGGGAGGAAAGCATGTCGGCAAGAAAAAAGTCAGGCGGTCAGGATGGAAATCACGATAAAGCCGCGCCTACATCTCTTGAGGTTCGCTTCGCTCAATCGCAACTGAGCCGCAGCCGGCGTCAATTGATCAGGGCGATCCTGGACAATCACGAAGAAGCCTTTTATTTATCATCTCGCGAAATGGCCAGGCGCTACAACGTGGACGCTGCAACCATCGTTCGCACCGCGCAAGCGTTGGGTTACGAGCGCTTCGCTGATTTCGCGGCAGATCTGCGCAAGCATTTCGTAATGCAAATCACGCCGTATACGGTGCTCAAGGCTGCTACAAGAGAGAAGCGCAGCGTGCCCGATCATGTTCGACACTGTGTTGAAAGAGACACGGAAAATCTAAGCGTGCTGAGAGCAAGCCTCGACGCTGATCGTGTGGTGGAACTGGCTAAGCTTATCCATCGCTCTCGGCGCATTCTGGTCGTCGGAGTTGATCTGGCAGCTTCGCTCGCATGGTTTCTGGCCTATGGATTGACCCCACTCGGAATCGACGCCGATGCTCCGGTCGGAAGTGCTGGAAATCTGCAACACAAGATTGATGTCTTGACCCGAAAGGATTTACTGATCGCTATCAGTTTCGGGCGGTGTCTTCGAGAGACGGTGGAATCAGTCCTCAGGGCTCATGAGCGGGGCGTGCCTACGTTCGGAATTACCGATGGCAACGTCACTCCCATAGCGATGCACTGTGACGCCTATCTGGTCGCCTCCACTAGCAGTCCTTCGTTCACCGGTTCGTACGTCGCTCCGATGGCGCTCGTGAATTCAATTATTGCCGCCAGCGCTCACATCCAGCCTAAGCGCTCACTGGATATGCTTGGCCGCACCGAAGCGGAGTACAGATCAGGAGAACGCTGGTATCAGGAACCCCTGCGTCCCGCAAAGCCTGTTGGCAGCGGGGGTCACAGCGCGGCAGTCGGGCATTCAAAACGGTCTCAAAAAAAACAGTTGTGAGTTCCAACGGGCCAAAAGCAAAGTTCCCTGTCGTCATCTAAAAACAACGCGCTCTCAACTCATTTCAATGTGTAGGTGGATGTGTAGCTGACAATACAAGCCGCCTCTCGGCGGCTTGTAAGTCTTGATTCATTTTATGACCCGTGCAGGCCTCGAACCTGCCCCTGATTAAGAGTCACGTCGCGGGTTTAGGCGAGAATTTCGTTTCAGTTGCAACTACTCCGCGCTGGTGCTAATTGTCCTCGTCCTCGCCATCTTGAGACCCCGCGCCCCAGTCAATATTCCGCGGCCTGAAGGTCGAGAAGCCGAGAATCACTTTCAGGTTGCTACCGTCGCGGCGCATCCTGAAGAGCCCGTATCTGCCGTGATCCTCAAGCCGAAAAACGATCCAGCGGCCGTCAGGTGAGTACGAGCCGACGAAGGCGTTGACGTCGCCACCCTGGTAGTGCGTCAGATGGCGCAGGCCCGTTCCATCGGGGCGGATGGTGGCGATGTTCGCCGAGTCACCGGGGTGGGGGAAGTTGGCATTGTCGGTGAAGGCGAGGTGCAGTCCGTCCGGCGCCCAGTCCTGCTTGATCGCGACATCGAAGGCGTACGGCGTGAGCTGAGAGAGGTTGCTGCCGTCAATGCCGACGGTGAAGAGCGCCTGCCCGAAGTCGAGCCCATTGAAGTCAATGAAGCTTACCGTCTTGCCGTCGGGAGAGACATTCGGGTCAGTCACGCCAATGCCCGTCCCCGTCGTGATCTGCCGCCGGTCGCTGCCATCGACGTTCATGCTCCAGATGGCGTCTTCGCCGGTATCGATGTTGAACCGCTCGAACACGATCCGCGTTCCGTCGGGCGTGAACGACGGCTCGCCCTCGCAGATGTTCGGGCTCGGTTGCAGCAGATCAACGAGGTCACTACCGTCGGCGTTTATGATCGCGATGTCGGCGCAGACATCGGCGGTGTCCTGGTCGTGTTCGAAGACAATGCGGTGGCCATCCGGCGACCAGTCTGGAACCTTGGCTTCGCCATTGACGTGCGTGATCTGGCGGAGGTCGTGGCCGTTCGGCCGCACGGTGTAGATCTGGAAGCCGGCGCCTGTATCGGCTCC
>DATLWF010000691.1:0-8028 GCA_035576605.1 Blastocatellia bacterium
CTGATACCTCCCGCGTGTACCACCGCCGTGCGTATGTAATCTATGAGCTGCTCGCGGATGAGTTGTTGACAATCATAGATGGTGTTGAACACCTCCCCCACCGCTAACGGCGTGGTTGTGTGCTGGCGAATGAGCCTAAACCCTTCCTGCATCTCGGCCGGAACCGGGTCTTCCAACCAGAACAGATGATACGGCTCGAGGCTCTTGCCCAACCGTGCTGCCTGGATTGGAGTCAGACGATGATGCACATCGTGGAGCAGGTGCAGGCTGGGGCCGAATTCAGCGCGCAAACGTTTGAACAGCTCTGGCACCGAGTTCAGATATAGTTCGCTGCTCCAGACGTTCTCCGGAGGCAAACCTTTCTCTGCCGGTTCGTAGTACATCTGGCCACGGCCGACCCCGTACGTGCCGGGAAGCCCGGGTACGCCACACTGCGCGCGAACCGCCTTATACCCTAACTCCAGATATCGTGACACCGCGGTAACAGTCTCATCGATGTCATCTCCGTTCGCGTGGCCATACACCAGAACCGCTTCGCGGGAAGCGCCTCCAAGAAGCTGATACACCGGCGTGTTAAGAGACTTGCCCTTGATGTCCCAGAGCGCGGTATCGACCGCTCCGATTGCGGCCATCGTCACAGGCCCGCGCCGCCAGTAAGCGCCCTTGTAAAGATATTGCCAGGTGTCTTCGATTCGCCGCGCATCGCGACCAATCAGCAAGGGAATAACATGATCGTTCAAATAACTGACGACGGCCAACTCGCGCCCGTTTAGCGTCGCATCGCCCAAACCATAGGTGCCATCTTCGGTCACGAGTTTGAGAGTTACGAAGTTGCGGCCCGGGCTACAAACAATGACTCTCGCGTCAACGATCTTCATCGAGCTTCCCTCTCTCCCAGAGGTATGACCAATTTACCGCGCAGATGATACCAGACCTATTAGCCTTTGCTCATAGCTTCAATCAGAATCGCCGCTACCTCGGGGCGCGAGAACTCGCGCGGCGGCATCTCGCCACGGGCCAGCATCTCTCGCACCTTCGTTCCTGACAGCGTTACGTGCTCCGCCGAATCGTGAGGGCACGTCTTGTTCGAAGCCATCGCGTCGCAACGCCGGCAGTAGAACGAATGATCGAAGAACATCGGTGTCACTGCCAGCGCCTCCGCATCGAATTCGTTGAAGATGTAGTGCGCATCGTATGTTCCGTAGAAGCTGCCCACCCCGGCGTGATCCCGCCCGACGATGAAATGAGTGCAGCCATAGTTCTTGCGGATGATCGCGTGAAATACCGCCTCGCGCGGCCCAGCGTAACGCATAGCCGCGGGATTGACCGCAAGCAGCGTCCGCGTTCGCGGGAAGTATTGCTCGAGCATCGCCTCATAGCATTGCATCCGAACCTCAGCCGAGATGTCATCCGATTTAGTCTCGCCCACCAGCGGGTGCAGCAACAACCCGTCAACCGTCTCCAGCGCGCACTTGATTATGTACTCGTGAGCTCGATGGATCGGGTTGCGAGTCTGAAACGCGACCACTCGCCGCCAGCCCTTCTTCTTGAAAGCGTCCCGAGTCTGCCTGGGATCGAGGCGGAAGCCGGGGAACGACGAGTTTCGAGGCCGATTCAACAAACTGATCGGTCCTCCCAGCAGCCACTCACCCTGGTCATAAAGCGCAGCGACGCCCGGATGCGAGGAGTCGGTCGTCAGATAAACGCGTTCGGCTTCGCGCTCCTTGTCATAGCGGAACTTCTGCCGCAGGTGCAGCACTCCGAGCAGGTGCTCGTCGATCGAAAAAAGCGCGACGTCGGAACCTTCGGCGAGGCCGCTTGCCAGATCCTCTGAAGCCGAGAGCGTTACCGGAATGGTCCACGGCAGCCCGGTCGCAAGGTGCATGTTTCCGCGAACCGCTACGTAGTCGTCTTCGCACATGAAGCCTTCGAGCGGGCTGAAAGCTCCGTTTGCGATCATCTCGAGATCGGAGATTTCGCGAGGCCGAAGGTTGATTCGGGGCATTGACGGCACAAGCTCGAGCAGCGTCTCTCGCTCGACGCCGGTAAGCTCGCGGCTAACGAGGCGGCCGCCGTGCGCGGGTATCGTTTCCATATGATTCAGTCCTCATTATGAGATTAGTTTTATAAAGGCAAGCTTCGAACATACGCGCCGGTTCCGGAGACTGTCAACGCGCGGCGCTGCATTCGTAGTGACCCGTCAGGAATCGGAAACTTCTGCACACTAAGCTAACACTCGCCTCGATTTGTACTTGAAAGCCAAAGGAGGAGAAGCCCTGACGATCAGACTGCTAACGATTCTGTTAGGTGAGATCGCCATCAATAAGGACATCGGCAAGGTGGCCGAGAAGCCCCCGCAATGAACTTCTTCGACACGTACAAGCCGTCATGCGATAATCTCACTTGATGCGACTCGCAGCGAATCGGGCTCAAGCGGCAATTTCATTCGTTGTACTGTTAGCTACGTCGGCGATGGCGTCGGACTGGGACCGTGGCGTGGCGCTATACAACAAAGCCGAATATCGCGCAGCCCTCGTTGAGTTTCAGGACATCGTTATGGAGCGGCCCGACGCAGCCGGCGCCTGGTACTACATCGGGCTTTGCGAGTTCAAGCTGAAACGTTACGACCGCGTCGAGTTGCCGCTATCTCATGCCATCGATCTGCTCGAGATTCAAACGCCCTCGAGCGCCGACATCGCTGGCGCGTGGTACACGATAGGCATCTCGCATTATCTACAGACTCACTACGACAAAGCGATCGAGCCGCTGAAACGTTACATCGAGGCTACCTCAAAGGCTAAACACGAGATCGACGCGAGCGCGCGGACCGCGCTTGCCCGCGCGTACTTCTTTCTGGATCGCTACGACGAGGCTCTTCCGCTGCTTGCTGCTGCGGCTAACGAAAAACCGGCGACTGGCAACGCCGATCGGGCGAAAGAGATCGCCGCAAACGCTTATTACCGAGGCGCGATTTACTTCAAGCGCGAAGATGACGATCGCGCGATAGCGGCGCTTCGAGAATCGGTGAAGGGCAACCCGGAAGACCTCGCCACTATGGACTTGTTGGCCGAGAGCTTGATGCGCAAGGCGCGCAGACCGAAATCCGAGGCCTTGTGGAACGAGGCCGCCGAGGTCGGCGAGAAACTCAAGGCGCTGCGAGATGACCTCAAGACTGCGAACATTCTGGGCCGCGCTTATCTGGGCGGGCAACGGTTTGATAGCGCGGTGGCGCCACTCGAGAAGCTCGCCAAGGCGAATCCCGACAACGGCCAAGCCTGGCTTTTTTACGGGATTGCGTTGTCGCGCAGCGGACGCATGAGGAGGGCGATGGAAGCGCTGGAGATCACCATTCAACTGATCCCCGAGTCGATCCCTGCGTTGTCAGAGCTTGGTTATGTGTACGAAGCCGATAAGCAGTATCAGCAGGCGTTGCGGATCTACGAGAAGGCTTATGCGGCGTCCGGCGACCCTGCGATCAAGGCAACCGTTGAACGGGTTCGCGCGCTGGCGTCACAACAGCCCTGAAGAATTGCTAATAGCGAATTGGGCGCTCAAGAACCGAACGATGCCAGGGCCTCGGCTTCACTGTCAAAAGTCTCGAATACTGTAATGAGTTTGGTTATCGCAAGCAGGTCCTTGATGCGTTTTGTCAAATTGACGAGCTTCAAACTTCCGCCTTCGCGTTTCGCGGTCGTGTAGGCACTGATCAGAGATCCAAGTCCCGCCGAATCGATGTAGTTCACCTCGGCCAGATTCAACAGTATCCGCTTCTGTCCGTCGGCGAGCAGGTCTTTGATTCGCTCTTTCACCTGCAGGTCTCCTTCGCCCAGCACGACCTTGCCTGATAGGTCGAGTATGCTGACTCCCCCAACAACCCGCTCCTTAATGTCCATAGCCGCCTCCTAAGCGTGTCCTCAGGCTGGTGAAATTAGCACAGCCCAGCGGTTCAGGTAAAGTGCTTGGACTTTAGTCTCTGGCCGCTTGAGTCCTGATTTTGTTTTGTGGGCGTTTGAGGAACAAGTAAAGATTTACGGGAAAACACAAACTAGAGATTTTCTATTTTCTATTTGATATTTGTCATTTGCTATTTTCGGAGGCAATCCAATGAACAGGACTCGCGGCAAATGACAAATATCAAATAGAAGATATAGAAAATAGAAAATAGAAAATTGGTGGTCATTTCCTGTCTAAAGTCTATGCTACTTCTATTACCAAATTCATCCACGGGTCAACCTCGACTCTGTAGCCCCTCGGGACCAATGTAGTCGAGCTGTACTCGGTGATGATAGCCGGACCCGCGAGCCTCGTTCCCGCGTTCAACTCATCCCGAGCAAAGACAGGAACCTGCACGGCGCGCTCGTTCAAATAAACCTGCGCGGTGTGTGAGGCTGCGGCACGGTTCGACGTGCCTTGACCCCGACGGTTGATGCGAGGCTTCTGCGTTACGCCGGCCGCACGAAGGCGAAGCGACACGATCTCGATGGCCCGCGAGTTGTCCGAGTAACCGTACCGCTCGCGATGCGCGTCGTGAAACTTCGCTTCGAAGCGCCTGCCCCACGGGACATCTATCTCGAATGACTGGCCCGCGTATCGCATCGCGACCGACCGCGTCAGCTTCAAACGGTCCTGACCGAAACCCTCGTGCTTCAGATCGCGTACCGCTTCTCGCTCGAGCTCCGCAAACCCGCGCTCGAGCGTTCGCATCTCGAGCTCCGAGGTCTTTATCATTACAGTGTGCGAGTAGTCCTTGACCACATCGCCAAGCAATACGCCCAGCGCGGAAAGCGTGCCCGGCGAACGCGGCACGAGTACGCGAGGGACTCGGAGCGCCGCCGCGAGATCGCAAACGTGCAATCCGCCCGCCCCGCCGAAGCTCACCAGCGTGAACAATCTCGGGTCTTGACCTCGTTCGACTGACACAACCCGGAGCGCGGCTTCCATGTTTGCGTTGGCAACCCGAATAACGCCTAGCGCCGCGTGCTCGGCGGTGACAGGCTTGTCAGCGAAGCGCGTCATCTCACCCGCCAGCCGGGACAGAACTGACCTCGCCCGATCGAAATGGATCGGCATCTCGCCGCCGAGCAGGTTCGCACCGCCAAAGCGCCCAAGCACCAGATTGGCGTCGGTGACAGTGACTTCTTCGCCGCGCCCGTAGCAGGCAGGTCCAGGATCGGCGCCTGCCGATTCGGGTCCCACGCGCAGCGCTCCGGCGGCGTCAACACGCGCGATCGATCCTCCTCCGGCTCCGACGGTGTGAATGTCGATCACGGGCACAGCCACCGGCAAACCGGCCACCAGAGCCTCATTCGTGGTGCGCGCCTCTCCGCGGCAAAGAGCGGCATCGGTCGAGGTGCCTCCCATATCAAAGGTTATTATGTCGCGTATTCCTGCAGCAGCGCAGACTCGCAGCGCGCCAACGACGCCTCCGGCGGGGCCCGAGAGAATCGCTCGGACGGGTTCTGCGGCAGCTGTGCGAGCTGAGACCGATCCGCCGTTGGATTGCATTACTCGGAGTCCGTAGTCCGTAGTCCGTAGTCCGTGGTCCGTAGTCCGTGGTCCTCGGTCTTTGGTTTTAGACTTTGCTACGGACGACGGACTACGGACTACGGACTCCAATCCTTCCGCGAGCGCGCTCAGATAGCGCGACATCAGGGGAACCAGATAAGCGTTGATGACCACGGTTGAGGTGCGCTCGTACTCGCGGTACTCGGGAAGTATCCTGTGAGACTCTGAAACCGGGATACCGATAGGTTCGAGCGCCCGCGCGATGAGTTGTTCGTGTGCCGGGTTCGCAAATGAGAAGAGCAGGCAAACCGCTGCTGATTCGACTCTCGGTTTGTGATTGGAGATCAGCCTGACTGCTTTCGCGACGGACTGTACATCAAGACGGGAGATGACCTCGCCAGCCGGACCTGTGCGCTCGCTCACGCCAAACCGCAGCTCACTCGCAACGAGCGGCGCAGATCGGGTGACCATCAGGTTGTAAAGATCCGGGCGGGCCTGCCGGCCAATTTCTATTACGTCCTCGAAGCCTTCGGTTGTGATGAGTGCCGTGCGCGCACCCTTGCGTTCCAGCAGGGCGTTAGTCGCGACCGTTGTGCCGTGGACGATCTCGAAGGACCTCCCTTCCGCATCCGCGAGTATCCGCGCGATCCCCGACAGTATTGCCTCGGCGGGATTATGCGGAGTCGAAGGCGCTTTGAAGGCGGTCAGGTTTGAACCCTGCGCCGAGACGAAGTCGGTGAAGGTACCGCCAGTGTCTATTCCAATCCTGATGGGCTCAGGCGAACTCTTCTGCTTGCGCGGGCTCATTCATTGTCGATGCTGACAAGAAGCACATCGAAGTGCAACGCCTCGCCTGCCAGCAGGTGATTAGCATCGAGGGTTACGTCGTCGCCTTCGACGTCGATGATGCGTACGGTCGTTGACTCGCCGGATGGCAGTTCCATCTCGAACGCCAGACCGATGGCCGGCGTGGTGTCGGGCGGGAAGCCGCTTCGAGGCACGACCCTGACCAACTCCTCGTAGTATTCACCGTAGGCTTGATCGGCCGGGATGTTGATCTGACGACTCTCCCCGACTTCCATGCCGCGTACGCCGTCGTCGAAGCCCTGAATGACCTGGCCATCGCCGACTTTGAAGCTGAGCGGCGCGCGGCCTTCTGACGAATCGAACACGGTGCCATCGTCAAGCGACCCTTTATAGTGCAAGGTGATGGTGTCGCCTTCCTTTACCGGTGCCATAGCGGTTTCCTGATTGGAGCAGCAGTCATCCGAACGAAGACGATAACATAGCGAAAAGGCAAAAGGAAAAAGGCAACTTATTTTCTATTTTCTATTTTCTATTTGTCATTTGCTATTTCCTGCGGATACGTGCGGCGATCGAATGAACAAGAAGGTGCTCAAATGACAAGTAGAAAATAGAAAATAAAAAATAGAAAATAAGTTGCCTTTTTCATTTTGGGGTCTTCTGGGATAAGATTAATCCATCAGGCAAGTCTCGGGGTTGAAATGTTCAGAGCTCGCGGGCCAGTGTACTGGCTGATTATTCTCATTCTCGCATCATCGTTGTCGGCGCGCGCGCAGGATCAACAGCAACGCGATCAGGACGACCCTATCAGGCTCAAGACCGATCTGGTAACGGTGACCGCTTCGGTGAACGGGGCGAGCTCCAGCGCAATCAAATCACTAAAGGCCGATGATTTCACCATCTACGAAGACGGAGTGAAACAGAAAATCGCCCACTTCGCAGCCACTGAGGAGCCCTTCACGCTGCTGCTGTTGTTGGACATCTCTGGCTCGACTCGCGACGATATCGCGCTGATAAAACGCGCAGCCAGGAACTTCCTGGGCGAACTCCGTTTCGATGACCGCGTAGGCGTGATCGTCTTCAGTCGCGAGATCGAGATGATCGCCGAGTTCACCGATCCTCGCGCGAAAGTATCGAGCGCGATCGACGGCATCGCCAGTACCGAAGGCGAAGACGCCCATCGATTCACGCCCGATACCGGCACTTCGTTCTATGACGCGCTGTTTTTGGCCGTTGAAGAGAGCCCGCTGAAGCAAGTGGAGGGACGCAAGGCAATAGTGTGCATGTCGGACGGCGTCGATTCGACCAGCAAAATGAAGTTCAAGGATATTGCGCCGCTGGCGGAGAAGTCCGACGCGTCCGTGTACTTTCTCGAGCTGAACACTGAAGACGCGACGCTTCGAGGATTGCTGAAACCGAAGTCTGATCCGGGCTATGTAAACTTTTCTCAGAGCCAAATCGATCGCTACTACGCCGAGCACGACGCTGATTCGTTGCAGCGCTTTCGACCGCGAGAGACCCTTTTGCCGGAGACGATTCGCGAGATCAACGCCGGGTTGTACAAGCTTTCGCGGCTTGAGCTGCGCAGGCTTGGAGAACGCACGGGAGGACGTGTTTACGCGGTGAAAACGCTTTCGGATTTGACTGGCGTTTACAGGCAAGTGGCCGACGAGCTGCGCTCTCAATATTCGATCGGCTATTACCCGGTTAACAAGGAGC
>DATLWF010000692.1:0-4471 GCA_035576605.1 Blastocatellia bacterium
GCTGTGATCACGCGGCCTTCGACGATCGAGCCTGCGGGTACGACTTCTACTCCGCTCGCATAGACCGGAGTCACAACGGTGGCCTGGAAGCGATCGCCGGCACGCGATATCTGGGAGTTTAGCGTCTGATTCATCCTGAGCCGGAAGTATTGATTCTGAGGCAATGTGTAGGTCGCGAAGACGGGTCCAACGACAGCGGCGTTGGCTCCACCGTTCTGAACGGCTAAGGCGTTGGCTGTGCGCGCGCTCGCCTTGCTTCGAGCCCTGCGGCGCAATGTTGGTTTGCAACTGCAGGCTCGCTTTTTCTGTGCGGCTAGCGCGACGGATTCCGAGAGCGGCGATGCGATGGCGATCAACATGGCGGCCGCTATGACCCCGGTGATGATGCGTCTGTTCATACTCCCCTCCTGGCGTGGTTCGTGTTAAGAGTGGAAAGATGGTATCGGCGCTGTTGGGATGACAGACGTAAGCCCGGGTGTTGCCTGTGAACTTTCTCCGGGAGAGAGAAAGTGTATTGGCGAATAATGAGAGGCGAAGGACTACAGATTTAGAATCTCAGGTTATTTAAGATTCCAGACTGCAGATTCGAGATCGCAGATTCCAGAGCCAATCTGGAATCTGAGATCTGGAATCTGAAATCTGCAATCTGAAATCTGGAATCTGAAATCTGGAATCTGGAATCTGGAATCTGAAATTCGCAAGGGGACGCGCTGATTTACAGTTACCACACGCCCGCTCATTCCAAATGGGTTAGAACTTCTTTGCCGCTACGCGTCGAGCTCGTAGGCGTGTTGCAGCCAGCGCTTCACTTCATCGTCAATGTCCGCGAGGGAAGTGACGGCAATGCGGTGAGTGATGCGGTCCTTCCTGGCAAAGCCACCCGTGTCAATGAGGCGCCCCGTCGCCTTCATATCCTTCAACGCGAATCCAAGGTCGATCCGCGTTTGAGTCGTCGGCTTGATCTGAGCGAACACATGTTTTCGATAAAACGGAACGATTGTCTGGCAGGGGCAAGCCCTCACGTCCTTGCCGATACTAAGTCCCAGCTTGAGCAACGCGTCATAGATCGGGCGCAATGTTCCCTTTGGGCCCGCGAACATTTTTTCAACATACCCTTCGGCGGCTCGCAGGTAAGCCTCGGGATCGCCGTCTTCGCCTTTGCCCTCCGCTCTCTCGGCGAGCCATCCCGCGTAGTTGGTCCCGAGCCCATGTTCCTTCTTGAGCCACTCACGCCGGTCCGTCTCGGTTTTGGGGCCGGACTTCTTGATGAACTTGATCCACTGCTCGAGACTTCTGCCGGTCCTGGCTGGCAGATCCTCGATCGCCTTCTGAACCATCGCGACGCCAGGATGAACGCCGTAGATGGATTTGTGCTTTGTCTTTGCCGCCTCGCGCGCCATAGCTACGGACCTCCCTTGCTAATTGTCCTTGTTGACCTTGTGGGGAACGCGATATCGCGAGAGCTGTTTTACCATAGGGCAGCAGTCCGGTCCAACAAGTACTGCTCACTTCTTGCGCGTGTACGTGGTCTCGAAAGCTGGTCCGCGCGAACCATCCGGGTTCTTGGCGTAGAGTCCTACAAGAAAGTGATCGTCATCGAGTTGCCGAGTGGCCACCTCGAATACCTGCTTTGCTCCGCTATCATCGGTGAAATTCGCCGCAAAGTTGACTGTCTTGCCGTCGTCTTTGCTTGCGCCAGTCAGGTTCATGAGTCCGGTCGAGCCAGTGTATGCCCATATTGACACGTACTGCTTGGTCGCGTTGTCGTAGCCCCAAAGCCGCGTGCCTTTTGTCTCCTGCCCCATGAATATGCCGGCATCTTCTTCGAGCAGGAAACGCCCGTCGAGGATCACGCTGATCTTAGCCGTGCCGGTTGAATCGACCGGCGCTGCACCGGGTTGCGCCGTGAATTTGGTTGCGGTTGTGTATTCACCCGCGCGCTTGGCCAGTTGCTTGTGAGCAGGTCCTGGCGTCGCCGACTGCATTTGTCCGGAGGTTCCGGCATCTCGCCCGATCGCCGAGTTGCCACTCGCAGCCAGAAGCAAGGCAATCGCGATGCGGATCGCGTTTTCTTTCTTCATTTTTCGATCCTTTCATTTCCCTCATCTTCCGGGTGTTCGCTCAGACTGAACCAATTGCCGGAATTGTCTTTGAACACGGCTCCGATCCCCCAGGGTTGCTCCTCGGGAGGAGATAGGAACTCGACTCCTTTGGCCTTCAGCTCTTCATAAGCCGCCTGGCAATTGGGGGTATCGAAGACGCCCGCCCCGAGCTTCCCTCCTCGCACAAGGTCTCTTATCTGATTGGCCGTGGCCTCGTCGAACATGAAACCGGGGTTGGGTTCCATCAGGATGATTTCGAACCCCGGCTGGTCCTTGGGACCCACGGTCAGCCACCTGAAGCCTCCATCCATCGTGGCGTCGGTTCGCACTTCAAAGCCCAGCTTGTCCCGATAGAACTCCAGGGCTGCTTGCTGATCCAGTACAAAGATTGCGGCGTGTGACATCTTCGAGATCATAGTCAGTCCTCCGTCCCCTGGCCTCGGTGATGGGAGCAATATACTGAATTCTTGCGAGAGATGCTTCTCGAAAATTGCTAATCTGGGCGAGAGGCGGAATTCCGCATGCCGAACATCATCAGGAAGCAGGCTGGAATCTTGCGCTGGCTTTCGAGACGGCGTTCAAAGACTATCGCGCGGTAAGCAACTGGTGGGTGGCCGACGTGTTTGTGGAACAGACTGCTGAACGACCCAAGACTCTCGAAGCCAACTTCGAAGCAGACATCAGTGACCGTCAATCCGCTCGATGAGAGCAGTTCCTTTGCTTTTTCGATGCGCCGCTGAGTCAGATATTGATGCGGAGTCTTATTGAAAGCTCGCCGGAACAGCCGCAAGAAGTGATAGCGTGACAGGCAGGCTTCGCTGGAGATCTGCTGCAAATCCAGAGGCAGATGGTAGCATTGATCGATGAATGTCCGCGCACGAACGAGTCGCTGATACGTCTCGACAGCAACCGGCGCATCTGGCTTTATTCGGCCTTTATTCTCCATCTCAATCAGTTATCTGCCCTCCATCTTCTTCGCACTGGCAGGCCATCTTCATAGGTCGTAGCTAGAGCTTCTTCAACATCTAATTCAAACAGGGTGTGCCGATCGTTTGGCTTATAACCAATCGACCTGGCTGCGTCAAATGCTTTGCCACGGGCCTCAGGGTCATCAACCATCACCGCTCTGCCTCGGACGCAGAACTCCCCGCCGCCTCCAGTCGTGTCTTCGACCGAGCAATGCATCGCATAACGACCGTCACGGCGCAGGTCGTTGCCTTTCGGAGACGCCGGTTCCATATAAACAAACAATGTGGCTTGGCTTATGAAGGGCGACACCGGGTGAACGCGTGGTGCGCCGTCCTTACGGATAGTGGCGAGGTAAGCAATCCTTCCAGTCATTCTGGCGGCGCCAAAAGCGGCAAGCTGCGGCGAGGCAAATTCAAACTTCCGCCAACTCACAGGTCTCACCCCTCAACTGGAGCGCCATCCGCCGATATCTGATCCGAGCCTTGCAGATGAGCGAAGTGCTCGATGATCCGCCGGGCGCCGGCCGGGCCGACAAACGGTTTTAACTCATCGAAGCTCGCTTCCGAGACTCGCTTCAAGCTCCCAAAGTTACGCAGCAATCGCGCCTTCAACTTGTCGCCCACTCCGGGTATCGACGTTAGCTCGCTTTCGAAGTCGCGCATCGTTCGCCGCTGTCGATGGTAAGTCACCGCAAAGCGGTGCGTCTCGTCGCGGATCATTTGAATCAGGTGTAACACGGGGGAGTGATGATCGATGCGAATCGGCTCCTCTTTGCCTTTTACAAAGAGCAGCTCTTCGCGCTTTGCAATCGAAGCGGTTGGCAAGGCTTCGAGTCCCAGCTCGTGAAGCGCGCGAGCAGCGGCTGCAAGCTGACCTTTGCCCCCGTCGATCAACACAAGGTCAGGGAGTGGCCTGGTCTCCCGCAGCAAACGAGAATAGCGGCGCCCGACCACTTCGTACATCGACTGGAAATCGTCCGCCCGACCTTCGACCGAACGCACTTTGAATTTGCGGTAGTCTGACTTCTTCATCGCGCCGTGCTCGCAGACGACCATCGACGCGACATTTTCCGAGCCTTGAATGTTTGAGATGTCGAACGACTCGATTCGATCGGGAACGGTCGGCAATTCCAGCGTCTCGCGAAGCTCGTCCAATACTTTCTGCATATCGGGCCGCTGCATCCGGAAGCGCTGGTCGAAGTTCAATCGAGCATTCTTCTCGACCAGGTCGATCAAGTCCCGCTTGACGCCGCGTTGAGGCATCACGATGTGAACTCGACGTCCCCGTTGCTTGGACAGGTATTCTTCGAGCAGTTGGCGGTCCTCGAAGTCGACCGGCACATAGATCTCACCGGGCGCGTAGTCCCCCGCCGTGTAGTACTGCTTGAGCGGCTGCCCGAT
>DATLWF010000693.1:0-13030 GCA_035576605.1 Blastocatellia bacterium
TCCGCTGCGTCGTTGAGCTTTGGCGGGCGAAATGTCCAAACTTCAACCACCAACGGCGTTGGTGGATTATCGGCACTCAAGGCGTGACCTCTCGCATACCCTGTTTCATGAGCTATGAATGCCGTACTGCGAAACTCACTCGCGTCTCTTTCTTCTAGCGTCGAGCAATCTACTGGCAAGTGGCTCAGGGTCTTCTCCGAATTCTCCAGAGGCGTGCGCCTCTGAAGCTTGATCGCGCGGTTGCGGGACCGGGGAGACTGTCGTTGCCTCTGACCGGTCGACCTGCGCATCGCCCAGCACCACGCGAGATCGAGCATCCTTCAGCTTCGCCATCGAGACGGACGCCGCCGGATCAATACTCGAAGACGAAGCTCGACGTAATCTTGATCGAATCCACACTCGGGCATGGACCAACTGCTCCCTCGTGATGAGAACCCGACGCACTCCCACATCAATCGGCAACAGAATCAACGCCGCGAGCATGAGTCCTTCCCATATCTCATGAGGGATGGTCTTCGCCGAACGGTGCATGAACAAGTCCGGGCTTCCGGCATCGCCCGCGGGAATCATCTCTCCGCCGGTCATTTGACTGAGTCGAGCGAGTGAATTCAAGTCCTGCGAAGCGATGTTGAATTCAGGCGAATATGAATTCACAGCGCCGGCGGTGGTTCCTTCCTGTCCGTCGTCCTCGGAAACTCTTACGAGGTAAGCTCCGCGCGCGACGGCGGCAAAATCGCCTTCGTATTGACCGGCCGCGGTTTGATCCAGCGTGATGTCGGTCGTCGACAAATCAGGCGCAATGACATGGGTTCGAAGTCGAAGATTGTTTTTGAACTCGCCTTCAGGCGTGGTTGCTTCAACCGACACATGCCCGCGTCCGGCATTTATCTCGATTCGCGGTGTAAGCCCTCCGGCGGATTGGCGGCGCAGTGTGTCTCTGAAAGCTTGCGCCCAGAACTGCCCGAAGCCCGGCCAGTTCATCCAGCCTGCAGCCCACCGCGGCTTCGCATCCGACGTGAACGCAGCTGCGCGGCCCAATCCGTACTGCCACACCGCGTACACCGGATCATCTTTGTCAGAGATCAGCGACGTGATTGCAGGCGACTTGAGCGAATCACGCTCGGCCGTTCCGACATAACCTCCCAACTGCGGCGCCGCGGTCCAGTCGATTCCATTCGTGGCTTGTGACGGCCGCACGAGTCTCGGCGCGAACGGCTCTTCGATGATCGTCGAGCGCGATGCGAGCGACGCCTCGCGTGTGAAAATGCGCGGCAGATTCTCGGGTCTGTCCGCTTCGTAAAACCGTCCGCCTCCGATATCGGCCAACATCCTCATCATCGGAATGTCAGCGTCGTCACCAACGGCGACCGTCGTAAGCGTCATACCCGAGTCGCGAATTGCGCGCGCGATGCCTCGAAAGTCACCGTCCTCGCTCCTCCCGTCCGAGAGCACGATGATGTGTTTGATCTGCGCGTCGCTCGCTTGAAGCCATTCGTGGGCCATTTGCAAACCGGGATACATATTCGTACCGCCGAGCGCTTGAATCGATTCGATCTGCCGGATGATGGCTTGCTTGTCTTCGACCTTAGTAAGGCTCACAACCGGATAGGGCTGACTGTCGAAGGCTATCACTCCAACCGAGTCGCGGTCGGATAAGAAATCAACGGTCGCTGAAGCGGCTTCCTGAGTCAGTTGCATTTTGCTACCGGCCATCGAGCCTGATTTATCGATGACCAGTGCGAGCGCCAGACTCGGCAGGTGTTTCTTCTGACGCACGTCAAGCGAAACCGGCAGCGTCTCCTCGATTGGAGTTTTATAGTAACCGCCCGGGCCAAAGCTCTGATCGCCGCCGATCATAACGAACCCCCCAGCCAAGTCTCGCACATATGACTGAACCATCTTAATCTGCGCGCTCGTCAGCGTCGAAGCCGGCACATTGTCGAAGATCACGAGGTCGTAGTTTTGAAACCCAGCCAGCGCCCGCGGCGCGGCCGCGGCCGCTCGAATATCAGCCGCAAAGTTTCCTTCCGAAAGCACCCGAACGATTCCGGGTGAGGGCCGCGCGTCGCCGTAGAGGTAAAGCGTTTTCGGCTGGCCCTCGACTAGCGCGAATGCCTCGCGTGAATTGTTCTGGACAAACGCGTCGGACCCGATTGCTTCAACTTCGGCGCGATAGGTGTAGAAGCCCTTCTGCTCGACACGCTGTGGCAGGACGAAGACATTCTCGCCGGAAGCGGTGATGTGAACATTTCGCTCAGTCACGAGAGAATCATTTCGATAGACCCGCAACGCTGCGTCCGTGTCGCGAGTGCTGTCGAGCATGACTCTCAAGTCGAAGGCTTCACCCTCGGCGAGCTTCTCCGGAACTTCCAGATCGCGGACCGCAACTTCGCCGCGCGACTGACCGCGCTCGGTGGTCGTGCCAATGGCGCGCGCGTAGACTTCGATACCGGAAGACCGAAGAAGCTCGGCTTCCCGGGACGAGCTTTCGAGGTTCTCGTTGCCATCCGAAATCAAGACGAATCTGCCAGTCGCGCCTTCGGGAACAACGGCGGCTGCAAGTCTGAAAGCGGCGGCGATATCGGTGTAATCACGGGGCGGGTTCGAGCTGATATCGCCGATGCGCCAATCGCCAAGCGCTTGTTTGCGAGTGGGCGCGAGTTCGACAGACGGCTCGCGCGCGAACGCGAGCACGCCTATGTAATCGCGAGGCCCGGCGTTGGCAACCTCTTTGTTGATGAAGTCGAGAACCTCCTGGCGATTGTCTTGCGCGACGCTCGCGGACACGTCGACCAGAAAGATCAAAGCAAGATCGCGCGACGTAGTTAGGGTTCGCAGGCCTGCGAGAGCAAGCACGATTAGGAGTATAAGAATGAGGCGTGCGCTGATGCTCAACGCGCGGCGTACGCTGGAGAGATTAACGAAACTGTTCCGCGCAAAGTAGAGCGCAAGCGGTATAAGACCCAGGAGAAGAAGCGCTTCTGGAGTTGTGAAGTCGATTCTCATTCACACGTTTAGTCGCGGATACCACACACCGCGGAAGTTAGGCGGCCCGATGTTCACGACGACGTGCTGTTGATCAAGGGAGCGGATGTCAACGTCGTGCACTATCTCGATTAGATCAGAGTCAAAGTCCAGTTCAAGACCAGCCTCTCTCAAGAGATTCGTGGCATCCTCAACTGAATATGCCGTAACACCATAGCAAAAGCTGTCCCTAAATCTGAACCAATAGCGAGTTAGTGATGCTGCCCTGTTCATTACCGCTCGATCAAACGATGACCTTCCGTTGATAAATCCACCACTCGATCATCAACACCGCCAGAGCCAAGAGGGCGATCCACCGCCATGCTTCGCGCTCGGAATGAAGAGATTCCATCTGTCCGCTCGCCTCGCCCGCGCGAGTGCTGATCGAATCGCGTGGCCCCGTGTTCGATTCTGCTTCGCTTAGCAAACTAACGGCAAAAGGCGGGGCGGCCTTAACCTCATACGTTCCAGTGCGCAGAGTATCCGCAAAAACGATTGAGCCATCCCGCGCCGCGACTTCCCGAGTATCTCCATCGGGCGTTGTGATGCTGGCGCTCGCCGCTGAAGTGTGAATCGTTTTGGTCTGACCCGCACGGATCGCCCCCTCTGTCGCAGCCGGATCTCTGCCCGCCAGCCAAGACATCGTATTCGCAAGCAGGATTGGAAACTCGACCTTGAGTGGCAGGTCGCTTCGCCTGAGATCGAAACCGATCATCACGATTCTCCGGCGTCCGTCATCCCCCGCCCAGATAAGCGGGTCGTTTCCATCGCTGACGATGGGTTTGAGCCACGAGGCCGTTTCGCGATTTGTAATATTTTCGACATGCAGATCGGCATAACTGAGAAAGCTGTTGACGGGATGCGAGCGATCGACCGAGTTGACCTCGGGACGCTCCCGTTGACCGGTTGCGCGCCACAGACCGGCGATGTCCGGCGGGTTGATAACGAGCACCGGGCGGTTGCCTTCGATAGCGCCGGCGCCGTCGATTACAAGGCAATCGAACTCGGCGCTGCTCGCGCCTGCGCTGACCTTACTTGCGGAGATGTCGGAATTGGCTGCGAGTACCTCGATCAGGAATGGGTTCTCGCTGATGACCCCCACTCGCACCTTACGTGTGTTGGGGAGAAAAGCGTAAGCGACGTTGTCGGCTGCCAGGTCGTCTTCAACGTCGAGTTTCAATTCTGCCAACGCGTCCTGGCCGGGGAACGAGTCAAACGTTAGCGCGCGTCGTTCGTTTGCGCCAAGATCAATCGTTCGTGCGTCGATGAGCTTGCCTTCGATCTTTAGTTCGACGCCGATCGTTCGGTCGTGGTCGCTGAAGTTCACTATCGAAGCGAACAGCTCGCGGCGGCTGTTTCCAGGAGACTGGCGCGCGTTCAACGCGATGATACCGACGTTGTCGGAGCGGCGGCCGACGCGAACGAACCGAACCACGCCTGCGTGCGGAGCCGCCGTGATTCGCGCAGAGAGTTCAGGCGGCGATTCGGTCTCGGAAGCGATCGGCGATCCGCCGCCGTCACCGATAATGACAACGCTCGCGTCGCGTTCACTCTTTGCGATCTGCTCGGCCAACCGGACTGCGTCAGTGAGATTGCCCGGGGCGTCGGTCTCCTGCACCTCGGCGATCGCACCAGCGAGCGAGGCGCGGTCCGAAGTGAGCGGGCTGCGCACGGTGACTCGGGATGAGCTTTCGATGATCGCAGCCCGGTCGCTGCCGCTGAGACCCTCGATCATTTCGCGAGCGAGCTGTTTGGCGCGGTCAAGCCGCGAGCCCCCGTTTTCGTCGCGCGCGCTCATGCTTGCAGTCGAGTCGATGATGATCACCGTGCTGCCCGATGCGAGGGCGCGAGTGATGACCAGGGGCCGCGCCAAAGCGAAGACCAGAGCGCTCAGCGCAAGCAATTGAAGCAGCAACAGGAGACTGCGCCGCAGCTTCTTGAATGGAGCGTTGGCTTCTACTTCTTCGAGAGCTCGCGTCCATAGAAGAACACTTGGCACAACGGTCCGCTTTCGCTTGAGCTTGAGCAGATAGAAGAAGACTATTATTGCGGCGAGCAGCAGCCACCACAGTGCGCCTGGTGAAAGCAGTCTCATAGTGGAAGACGGATTATAACCCAGTTGCAAGCCGCTGGATGAAGCCGCCCCGCACAGCTACCATGAGAACATGAACGAGGAGCCACCCTCCGGGAAAGCGCCGGTGCCTGATGTTGATCCAAGCGTCGCCGAGATGATCGTGTCCACGCCGCGCGCTGCCGCAAGAGCGAGGTGGGCTGAGACGGTCTTCCTGGTGGCCCTGGCAACTTACGCACTGCTGGCGGTGCTCGCTCATCGCTACGCTTATTTCGGTTGGGATCTCTCACTGGCGCGTAGCCTTCAATCCATATCGCTTCGTGGCTTTGAAGGGGCGATGATTGCTGTGTCGCTCCTGGGAACGGGTTGGGTTGCGTGGCCTCTGGTGATCATTACGGGAATTGTGTTGATCAAAAAAGGGCTTCGCGCAGAGGGCTTGATATGCATGGCCGGAACGGGCTCGGGATGGCTTGTAAACCAGTTGTTGAAGGTTTCGATCGGACGCCCGCGGCCCAGCGACACGCTGGTCAACGTCGACGGGACGTTCCACTTCAAGAGCTTTCCCTCGGGTCACGTGGTCTTCTTCGTCGAGTTCTTTGGTTTTCTCCTCTTCCTCGCGCTCGTGCTGCTCAAGCGGGGAGCCCTGCGTAACGCATCGCTGATCGTGTTCGGCTCGCTCATCGCGCTGGTGGGCGTGTCGCGTGTGTACCTCGGCGCGCACTGGCCGAGCGATGTACTGGGCGCATACCTGGCAGGCGGCATCTGGCTGATGCTTATGATTGAGGTCTATCGTCGAAGAACGAAAGAGAGGCTGCGCGGTGGATGAACGGAGTATGCGACAGCCGCTCAGAAGCGATCGAGCCTTGGACGCCAGCCACCCGCAGACAATGGCAACGCCTTGCACGGCATACCGGTGCGGCAAGAATCCTCAGGTATTCAGAACGCGGTTGTTTATTCATTGAAGTTAGGGCTGGCTGTCTTCGGGTACGCTGTTTGTTACTCTTCAAGCGAGTTTCAATATTTCAAGCGAGGTCAATATTATGATGCAAGCAGCCAGCAGCATGAGAGTTAAGGATGATCGCTCCGGCAAGCTACTCCTATCGATGCGCTTTGCGGGGCTAGCCGACGCGATCGACTACTTATCGAACGCCCAGCTTTTCTGTGAGATGTGCGGAAAGCACTTCGGCGCGCGTTCAACGACAACGATGATGAGCCGAGGCGACTCGTGGGAGCTGATGCTCCCGCACCACTGTGAGTTATCACCGCCACCGACGCAAGAGGCGTCAAGCAGACCTGAAGCATACGTCTAATCAAGTTGGCTGCCTTCACCGCTGGATGATCCCACCGAGCTTGTCTACGAACCGGAGGACTTCGTCCAGCGTGGTTGCGTTTGACACTGGGATGAGGCGGTGAACGCCGATCTCTTCAAACCGATCAATAACTTCTCGAGTAACACGCATTGGAGGAGTTACAGATATCTCGATGTCACCCAGCTCAGCAGGGCGGACACCCTTTGCGATGCAGCCGTGAATCCACTCGATGCTGCGGGATGTGGCGTCGATGTCGGTGAGAAAGCCGTACCAGCCATTTCCATATCGGGCTGCCCGCCGCGCGCCGCTGCGACTCATCCCCCCGACGACAATCGGCGGGTGAGGCTTCTGTACCGGACGAGGCTGCGAGTCAATTCCTTCGAATGAGAAAAAGCGGCCCTTGTACGCCGGTTTCTCCATCGTCCAAAGAGCCTTGATAGCCTCGATGGCTTCGTCGGTCACCGCGCCTCGGTCTTCAAAAGGAGCACCAAGCGCCCGGAACTCCGGTTCGAGATAGCCCGCTCCCAAACCGAAGATCAGCCGGCCCCTGGATACGACATCGACAGACGCAAGCTCCTTGGCAAGAACGAGAGGGTTACGCTGTGGCAGAATAATCACACCCGTCCCAAGCCGGAGCCGCTCGGTATGCGCGGCTATGTGACTGAGCGCGACCGCGGGATCGAGCAACGGCGTTTGAGGATCGGAAGGCGAAGGAGCCACTCGCGGATCCGGTAGCACGACGTGCTCGCCGGTCCAGACCGATTCGATCCCGGATGCCTCAGCGGCCTTCGCGATTTCAATCATCGCGTCGACGTTCCCGGCGACGCCGAAGTTGATTCCAAACAGGCCGATCTTCATAGCGAACTACTTTTTTGACTCAATTCAACTTTGGCTGTCTCTGCCTCGAAATAGAAATGGTCGGGAGCGCGAGCAACCGGCGAATCGCCCGGTGGAGGCTCCGGATCATGAGCAAATCGAAGCGTCCCTGTTACTCGAACGTCTTGCCCTTCCCTGCTAGCGTAAGGCTCGCCCCATGAGAACGACCCATGTGGCACAAGGTAAATCGGACGGCCGGCGACGAGGATGAACGGGCCAATCTTCCCGTAAAGCGAGAACTGACCGTGCATGGTGACGTTCTCGCCGACGTGCTTCTGCAGCTCGGCGTCAGGTGTGCCGGTCAAATCGAACGGCGCCGGTGCCGGTGCCAGAGCACGCTGCGACCATCCCGCAGCCGCGAGAATTGCCGCCAATGAAATTGAGAGAAGAGTATTCATACACCTGGACCTTGAAAATCAGCGCCGGCGAAGCGGTCCGCGCGATTGAATTCACTCAGACTGGTTTCACTGCGATTCGGCGAGCGTGTATTCCAACTCGTAAAAGTGCTTCCCGTCCACGATGTTGATCGTCATTTTGCCCGCGAGCCCGAGCAGCTCACCGGTGCCTGAATCGGGCACGACGGTAATGCTGAGTTGCGGGGTGCCGCGCGTCATCGTGCCACTGTGTTGCAGCGCGAAGGTGCCGTTGTGACCATGAAGATTTCCGATGAACCGCTCAATCGCGACATAACCGGCCGAGTCTTTGATGTCCGTGCCGGCGACGAGCATCTGACCCTTACTTGTGCCTTCGAGATCGCCTCGGAACTGCTTGTCGATTGACATCCTGCCCACGGTTGGGTCTCCGACGTTGTCTTCCGGCGGCTGAGGATTCATCTTCACTTCAAACGTTCCGCTTGCATGCTGTGTCACGACCGTCTCCTTTGTTCTTGTATTATGAGGCTCCATTGTTCTGCAACACTTTCGCCGCTGCCTTCGCTTTGTGAAACGTCGTGTGATGGAGCGGCGTCTTTCCATTCTTGTCCTGAGCGTTCACATCCGCGCCGTTTTCGATAAGCATTTGAGCAATCGCGGCCTGGTTAGCATGAGCCGCGGCGTGCAGCGGCGTTGTTCCCCAGTGCTCATTATTGCTGTGAATGTTTACATTCGCGCCGGCGCTCAAGAGGAAGGTGACAACTGCCTGATGCCCCTTCCACGTGGCGCAGTGCAGGGCGGTTGAACCATCAGTATCGCGAGCGTGAATCAAGTTTGCGTCGGCGTCGAGCAGGACTCGGAGCTTCTCGACATCGCCGGACTTGGCCGCCTTGATAAATTGTTTGCTTGCGTCAGGCATACTGCATCTAGAGTCTTGAGGGCAGGCGGGATTATACGACACAACGCGAGAATTGTAAGCTGACCACTGACGACTGACGACGGACCACTGACCACTGCCTATTCGCTTCATTCGTATCGCAGCGCCACCAGCGGATCGACCTTGGATGCGCGCCGCGCCGGGATGTAGCACGCGAGTAGCGCTACGACGATTAGCAGAGCCGACACAACAACGAATGTGAGCGCGTCGGTGGGAGTGACGCCGAATAACAATCTCGTCATCAATCGCGTAAGCGCAAATGCGCCGGCCAAACCGATTGACACACCAACGAGCGCCAGCGCCATGCCGTTTATCACAACCAATTTCAGCACGTCCGCCGCGCGAGCTCCCAGGGCCATTCGAATGCCAATCTCATGAGTGCGTTGTGTTACAGCGTATGACATAACGCCATAGATACCAAAGATAGCCAACGCAAACGCAATCGCCGCGAAGATGGTCAGGAGCAAAGTGTAGAAACGCGGCTGCGCGATGGAATTCGCGAGCAACTCCGACATCGGCGCGATGCGATCGATTGGTTGATCCCTGTCGAGGCTTTGAACCGCGCTTCGCACCGCCGCCGCCAGTGTGACCCGCGGTATTTCGGCTTTTACGATTACAGTCAAAGACGAAGTTGGATTGTCAGGATATGGTTCATAAACCTGGGGCGGCGCATCCTTGAGGGGTCCGGAATGATGGACGTCGCCGACGACGCCAATGATTTCTCGCATCCCTCTTCCTTGAAACATGGTCTTCATCTTCTTGCCGATGGGATCTTCGTCGGCGAAATATTCACGCGCCAGGGCGTCGTTGATTACCATCACCGGCGGAGCTTGCGAGTTGTCCCGATCGGTGAACGGGCGACCGCGCAGCAGCGGAATGCCCATCGCCAGGAAGTAGTCGCCCTGCACTTTTGCGTACTGCACGCGGTTGGGCTTGTCTGAATTGATTGCGGGCTTGCCCTCGATTGTTACCGGCGAAGTCATGCTTTGTCCGCCGGCCGGCAGATTGTTGATCGCCCCGACGGCACGCACGCCGGGCATCGCTGCGATGCGTTCGGCGAGGGCTTTAAAGAAGTCGACCTGCTGAGTTTTCTGCGAGTACTTGGATCGCGGCAGCGTGATCTTAAAGGCGGTGACCGGGGCCGGACTGAATCCAGGATCGACGCGCAACAAACGCGCGAAGCTGTTGACCATCAAGCCTGCGCCGATGAGCAAAACACAGGTCAACGCAACTTCGGCAACCACTAATAGCCCGCGCAGCCGATTGCGAAGGAATCCGGCGGTGATGCTCACCCCACCTTCTTTGAGCGCATTAGCCAAATCAGGTCTCGTTGTTTGCAGCGCGGGCGCGAGACCGAAGATTAAACCGGTACCAATTGACACCAGCAAACTGAAAAGAATGACGCGCTCGTTGACGCCGATCTCTTCGGTGCGTGGCAGATTCGACGTGCTGACCGCAACCAATAGCGCAGTGCCCCACAGCGCGAGCAGCAATCCGAACGTGCCACCTATTGCTGAAAGCGTCACGCTTTCAGTTAGCAATTGTCGAATCAACCTGCCGCGGCTTGCGCCCAGCGCCAAACGAATCGCGATCTCGCGTTGTCGTGTTGTTGCTTGAGCCAATAAGATGTTGGCGACATTCGCGCACGCAATCAAAAGTACGAACCCGACCGCAACGAACAGGATCAAGAGGGCCGGTTGCACATCACCGGTAATGTGGCTATGCAGAGAGATAACCCGCGCACCGTAGCCCTGATATGACGAATCGCTCTCCGCGATGCGTTGGGCAATCGTATTCAGTTCTGTTTCGGCCTGGGCAGTCGTGCGATTCGGCTTCAAACGCCCGATAACCATCAAATAGTGCGCGCCACGAGTGCTTAGAGCATCGGCGATACGCGGCATCAGCGGCACCCACACTGCAACATCGGCCGGCGCACTAAAGTCGCGCGGCGCAACACCGATGATTTTGTAGCTTGCGCCGTCGAGCGTGATTCCCTTGCCAAGGATGTTCGGGTCGGCATTGAAACGGGTGCCCCAGAGCTGGTGACTGAGAACGGCTACGGGCTCGCCGCCAACTCGATCTTCTTCCTTTTCAAAGAAGCGGCCCGCGGCCGGCGAGGCCAGCATCGAGAGATAACTCGAACTGACTGCCGCCGCATGGATGCGTTCAGGATCCCCTTGTCCGCTCAGGATGAACTCCTCTTCGCTGTAGGCGCTGAGTTCGTCAAAGTTCTGCTGTTGCGCCTGCCAGTCGATGAACGTCGGTGGCGCAACCGACATATCTTTGACTCCACGATTGAGAACCGTCTCGGACACCCATACCAGGCGGTCTGGGTCCTTGAATGGCAGTGGCCGCAACAGCACCGCATTCACCACGCTGAAAATCGCCGTGTTCGCTCCGATGCCGAGTGCGAGCGTAATCACTGCAATCGCGGCAACGCCCGGATGCTTGCGCAGCGCGCGCAGGCCATAGCGGAGGTCTCGCCAAAGGTCTTCCATGATATTGCGTCTCCACGCTCCCGGGGCTATCGGCTCGTTCTTGACCTGCTGCTCAACCCGCCGTAGTTCTTGCCGAAGCATTTCACTGTTACTCAACTCCGCGAGCGCTGCGCGCGAGGCCTCCACATCGGTCGCGCCGCCCGCGAGCAACTCCTTGTAGCGATCTTCCAGGTGCTGAGCCAGTTCCTCGACGATCTCGGCTTCGCGCGTCGGCTCAAGCTTGAGGTTCACGATTCGATCGGCAATCTCTTTCTTCCACTCAGGCATATGGCGTCTCCTCCAAATGACAAATGGCAAATAGAGCCCTTATTCGCACCGCAGCGCCGCCATCGGATCGACTCGTATCGCGCGCCGAGCTGGAAGGTAACAGGCGACGACTGCAATGCCGATGAGCAGGGTCACGCCGATCAACAGTGTTGCCAGGTCGGTAGGCTTTACTCCGTAGAGCAGGCTCGCGATAAAGCGAGTCAACGCGAGGGTCGCGCACAACCCGGTCCCAACACCAATCAGCACAAGCGACAATCCCTGCCCAATCACAAGGCGAAGAATGTCACGCGGCTGTGCCCCGAGAGCCATTCGTATGCCAATCTCCTGCCTGCGCTGCAACGTTGACTGCGAAAGCACGCCGTAGATTCCGATCGAGGCGAGCAACACCGCCAGGCTCGCAAAGACTCCTGAGACAACAGCTCGAAACCTGGCGGGCGTGAAGAACTCCGATAGCCTGTCGTCCATCGTTCTGACATCGTAAAGCGTCGCGTTGCCATCAACTCGCAGCACTTCGTTCTCGAGCAAGGCAGCCAGTTCAGGGCCGGTGACCCTCATCCGAACCACGATTGCGGTCGAAGTTTCCGCGGCCTGGCTTGCGGGACGGAATATGAACGGCGCGACCGTGAGCTCCATCTCGTTATACAGATTGGTACGCCGGTCGTTGCCAACAATTCCAATTATGGTGAGCCAGGGTGCGCGGTCATCGGGCTTGCCGAATTTGATCCGTTTGCCGATCGGGTCCGTGCCCGTGAAGTAGCGTTCAACCAGGGCTTCGTTCACCAACGCCACAGGTTGAGAGTCTTCGCGGTCTCGTGAGTCAAACTCTCGACCTTCGGTTACTGGAATGCCGGCTACTCGAAAGTAGTCCGTGCCTACCGTGTTCATCCCAACGTCACCGATTCCACCGTCTGGGACCGCTTCCGGCTTTCCTTGAATTATTAACGCTCCGTTCCCCCGACCTCCCAGGGGCAATGAAGACGCAACCGCTGCTCCTTGAACGCTGGGAAGCGCGGTCAGTCGCGAGATCAGTTCGTCGTAGAATCTCACACGCTCCGCGTTGTGCGGATAAGCGGCGGCCGGCAGGTCAACCCGCGCAGTGAGGAGGTTTTCCACGCGGAACCCAAGCGGCGAATTGTGCAAGCCGACGAGGCTCTCGATAAACAGAACAGCGGCCGTCACAAGCACAAATGATACAGCCACCTGCGAAATGACCAACAGCGTGCCGGCGCGATGGCTGAGCGCGCCGCGCATCATAGTTCGCCCAGTTGACTTGAGGACTTCGTTGAGATCGACCCGCGACGCTTTCAACGCGGGCACAAGGCCAAACACAAAGGCCGTGAGCACCGAGAGAAATGCCGCAAACGCGAGGACTCGCAGATTCACATTTAATGTATTTCCGGGGGGCAGCTCGATGGGACTCGAAGCGCGAAACAACCGGACTGCAACAAACGCAAGCAGGATTCCCGGTATCGTACCCAGAACGGACAGCAGTACGCTCTCGCTGAGAAGCTGGCGCACAAGCCGCGCTCGACTCGACCCCATCGCTGCGCGAATGGCGAGTTCCTTCTGACGTACTACGCCGCGGCCCAACAGCAGATTGGCGACATTCATACAAGCGATGAACAGGACGCAAACCACCACCGCCAGCAAAACCAGGAGACTCGTGCGCAAGTTTC
>DATLWF010000694.1:0-14355 GCA_035576605.1 Blastocatellia bacterium
CCCTTCCCGCCATCTTCGGCAGATCTCCGCGAGTAGCTCTTGGCGCGGCAATGACTGTCCTTTTGCTGGTGATGAGCGGCTGGTTGATTTGGCGCGCGTCACAGGAACAAGTGCCGAAGGAGGAGAAGGCCATCGTTCCTACACCCGCTCCTCCGTCGCAACCGGCACCTGTACCTGTCGTTGCAAAACTCAATGACGGCGCTGGCCTGTTGACGCTGGACCAGGAAGGCAAACTTTCGGGCGCGGATGCGCTTCCACCCGCTTACCAGAACCTGCTCAAGGCCGCGCTAACCAACCAGCAGATTGCGGCGTCACCCGAGTTGAAGAGACTCGCGCGGTCTCCGAGCTCGTTGATGAGTACGGACAAGCAGGGCGACGACTTTGTGGTGATCGAGCCGGTCGGAAAGGTGCTCATGACCGATCGGCCGACTTTCCGCTGGTCGCGGCTGGAGGGGGCGACAAGTTACGTCGTTGAAGTGTATGACAGTAGTTTCAACCTGGTAACCACCAGCCCGGAACTAACCAGTCAGGCCTGGGCAGCGACTCAATCGCTCTCGCGCGGCAGCGTCTATAGCTGGCAGGTGAAGGCAATCAAAGATCAGCACGAAATCAAATCGCCCCGACCGCCCGCGCCGCAGGCGAAATTCCGTATTCTCGATCAAGCGAAAACCGATGAGCTGACAAAAGCGAAACAGGCCTATGCGTCGTCTCATCTGGTCCTGGGCTTGCTGTATGCGGACGCCGGATTATTGAATGACGCCGAGCGTGAGATGCGGGCTCTGCAAAAAGCAAACCCTGACTCGGAGATTGCGAGCAGATTGCTCAGCCGGATTCAGGCAATGCGACGCTTACGCGAATGACATAGGGATCAGTGAGCAGGGATATTTTTTATTTTCTATTTTCTATTTTTTGTTATTGAAGAGTATTGAAGAGAATCATCTCAAAATATCAAATAGAAAATAAAAAATAGAAAATAGAAGTCTTTTCATTTAACTAACCATTCCCGGCGCAATAGGCAGCCCGGCAGGAACCGCGGGAGAATTCTATCTCCCGTCACCCACCAGCACGAATCCCGCCCAGTAAAACGGATGGCGGGTTTCGGGATTTTTCATCAGCTTCAACGCCGCTTGTCGCAGGGCATCTGTCTTCGTTGATTTTGCCTTTCCGGTTCCTGGCTGCGAAATCAGCGAGCGATGGAAATCAACCATTAGATCGCGTGTGCTGGCCGATTCGACTTTCCACTGACTGACGACAATTGAGGGCACGCCGGCGATGAACATAGCCCAGGAAAGTCCGATCATCCCTTCGCCGGCGCCTATGTGTCCACGCGCGGTTTCGCAAGCTGATAGAACTGCCAGGTCTGCTTTCAAGTCAAGTTGCATTAGTTCCCAGGCTTCCAGCAACCCGTCTTCGTTGGCGCCGCCCTCGGCGAGCGCCAGGTGCGAATACATCGGCGAGGCGTTATTGAGCATGCCGTGCGTGGCGAAGTGAAGGATCCTTGCCTGACCGGCTTCCCTTTTGACGCGGTCTTCGCGGGCTTCGACGCCGATGTAGACCTTGCTGCGCGACGTGCCGTACAACTGCCTCAGGGCCATGACTTCCTGTTCGGCTTCCGGCAGCCGGTTGAGCCTTTCATCTCGTGGTTTTAGCTCGGCGCGGCCAATAGTCTCTGCCTTTCCAAGCAGCGGATTTCCTAGCGCGAGCAAGGTTGTGGACGCGGAATTCCCGCTCTGATTCTTCCGTCGCTTCGTCATCTCACGCAGCGCAGTTAGCGATGGCGCATAAGATATCGCCGCGCTCTCGATGAGGAATCGATTAGCGCCCGTAATCAGCGCCTGAAATGGCAGGTCCCATAGTGTCGCATCCGGCGCAATGATCAGATTGGTTTTGCTTCGAAGCTGCGCCTCGGCCGGTTTGAGAAGCAGCTGATAGAGCCCTCTGGCCGCGGCGCGAAAACCTAAATCGCGGTCGGCCAGCTGTTGCCGCAAGCCTTCGATCTGTTTGGTTAGCTCATCACGGCTGATGGGCACGGTGTAGACCTGCACGTCGGCCGCTCTGGTGATGACAAACAGATAGGTTTTGTCCTCTGTCACGACGTATTCCAGCAAAGCCGTATGGGCGTCCGGCAAAAGTGCCACGAGGTCTTCCGCTTGAATCACTGGCGCTTCGCTACGTTGGACTTTCAGTTCGGGGTGCGCGGCATAGGTGGCACCGAGAAAGACCTCGTAATTCAGCTGTGCCTTTTTGATCTGCTCACGTAACTCCGTGATCTTTTGGGGCTGGTCCGCGCCGGACTGTCTGGCTTGAGTCAGTTGCCGGTTCAACCCAAATAGGGTCTCCTTGAATTTGCTTTCCTGTTGACGCTCTTCAGCCGTCAGTGCGCGGTGAACATCCACACGCCCATTACGCAATACATCGAGGATCACGCGTGCTTTTGAACGTTCCGCATAACCGAGGGACTCTGTGGGCTGTCCTCGTTGAATCAGCAAGCTGACCACGCCGTGATAGGCGGCGAGTCTGTTCGCGAAAAAAAGACTCTGCCCGCGCTCATCGCTGGCGATGCTGGCGCGCAGCGCTTCGAGCGCGGCGATGCTTTCGTCAAAAGCCTGTCTGGCTTTCTGCGGATCATTCATTGCCACATAAACCGTTCCTCTCAATTCACCAAGCGCCGCAGTCATCTCTTTGCTTTCAAAATCCTGATTGAGCGCGTTGGCGCGGTTGGCCAGTTCCAGTGCCTGCACGTAATCGCCCTGCCGATAGCGGCATTTGCCTAGACTGAGCAATGCAGTGAAGGCTTCGTTATTAAGCGATCTTACATTCAAAGCCAGGACTTGCTGAAAGGACGCGGCAGCTGATTCGTATTTTTGCGTGCGGTAGTAAACCTCGCCCAGGCCAATGAGCGCGCGGGCGCGCGCCGGTTGATCTTGCGAGGATTCAGCCAGCGTCAGGGCCCTTCCATAAAACTGCAGCGCTTGCGCATAGTTCTCCTGCAGCAACGAAGCCGCACCGATGTTATCCAGCACATCCACCGTAGTTCGGCCTTTGGCCTCTCCAAGCATAGACAGGCTGCGGTTGAAGTATTCCAGCGCGACAACTTGATCTCCTTGCTTTGAATACACGATTCCAATGCTGTTCAAGGTCTGGGCGACACCAGCCTGGTCGCCCATGACCTCGGCGAGTTTCACGCTCTTTTGCAAGTTTTCGAGGGCCCGCCGATAGTCCCCTTGAATTCGATAAGCAATGCCTAGATTGTTCAGGCAGGAATCCATAATGCTTGTGGCCTGGGCCTTATTCATAGCTCCTGTTGCCTGGCTCCCCTCCGCTAAGGCCAGCGCTTGCTGATAATCCTCTATCCCCTCAGAATACCTCCCAGCCCCCGAGTAGATATTGCCTCTGTCGTTCAAACTGGCGGCCAGGAAAAAAGTATTCTTGAGTTCCTTTGCAATTGATAAGCCCTGATCGATTTCTGCCAGCGCACTGTCATGCCGGCCAAGAAGGGTGTGCACCGTCGCTATCCGTCGATGCAAATCAGCCATCGACTCTCTGGCATTAATCTTTTCGGCTAGCGACAGGCTTTGTTGATAAGTTTCAAGCGCTTCGTTGTATTGCCCCATCAACCGCCGAACTTCGCCGATGCGCTGTAACGCAATGACCACTTTAGCCTTGTTCCCAGCGGCTTCGCTCAAATCGCGGACGCGTTGCAAGGACGACAACGCTAATTCGTATTCGACCCGCAGCACATAAAGCCGCCCAACTCGGATCAGAGTGTCGGCCACGGCGCTTTGGTTGTCGAGGCTTTCGAGAATAGCCGAACGTTCCTCTTCACCTTTCGCCGCCACCACAGCTTCAGCCAGGGCATCGATGCTCACAAGCTCGCGAACGACTCTCCAGCCATCCCCCTCCTTCGCGCAGGCCAACGTACGCTGCACGTTACCGTAACCGGCTTTCTCTTTGCCGGTCTGCGCATCAATCACTTGTGCGTCGAGTTCCACACGCACCCAGGCATTCTTGCCAGCCAGGCCGACGCGTCGTACCGCAAAACTCGTCAGCGCGATCCTGGTGCTGTTGGCAAAGAGTTCTGCCGTAGCTTTTTTGTTTGCTTCCATCTCCGGCGCGGACGCGCTCCACAGCCGCAGATAACCTTCGAGGTCTTGCGCAGCCCAGGCGCGGTAGAAGGCCTCGGCCAGCGTTCGCAGCACAGTTTCTTCGGTTGAATGTTGGACTGAGGAAGCGGCGGACGCCGGTTGCAGCACCGCGAAGGCGTGACTACTGCAATTCAGGACCAGCACCAACAACCACCAACCGAGCCGGGTTCTTAACAACATAGCGCGACGCTCCACGTTTGAGTGAGCGACTTAGCTGACGGCGGAGAAGATCTATTAACGGCGGTCAGCCATATCTACGACCGTTCGGAGGGAACCGTACGGCGGCCGCCCAAAAAAAATTGCCCGGCAGTAATATCGTCGATAGTTCAGCAACTTTCTCATTCGATGTTTAAAAGCAGTGGAATAGAAATCCGGCTGCGGAGTTTGCTACCAGGGCTGGATTCTAATCCGTCTGACTGAAAAAGCAAGGAATATGTTTTGACGTCCGACATAACGATGGCGGTTTCAGCCGCCAGCTATAACTGAAGTGATTTGATCGCATGGTCAGTGACTTATGAAAGGAGCTTTTATGTTTTCCAGAATTGCAACATTTGTTTATGGAGTCCTGTGTTACGTGATCTTTTTCGGGACCTTCCTTTATGCGGCAGGTTTCATCGGCAATCTAATCGTTCCAAAGTCGATCGACTCTGGGGAGTCGGGCCCGCTCGGCGAAGCGCTGTTGATAAATGCAGGCTTGCTCGCGCTGTTCGCCTTCCAGCACAGCTTGATGGCGAGACCCTGGTTCAAGCGCGCCTGGACACGCCTTATTCCTGAACCCGCCGAGCGCAGCAGCTATGTGCTGTTTTCATCTCTGGTGTTGCTGGTCTTATTCTGGCAGTGGCGACCCATGGGCGGAGTAGTCTGGAACGTAGAGGATCAGGCGCTCCGTGTTGTCCTGTACGCGCTGTGCGCAAAGGGCTGGTTGCTGGTACTGATCAGCACAATTCTAATAAACCATTTCGATCTTTTCGGACTCAGACAGGTTTATCTGTTTCTTCTCGGCAAGAAATACACGCCAATTGTATTCGGGACGCCGGTTCTTTACCGCTACGTCCGGCATCCGCTTTATCTGGGCTGGCTGTTCGCGTTTTGGGCAACGCCCACGATGAGAGTAGCGCATTTGTTCTTCGCAATAGCCACGACCCTGTACATCCTGACGGCGATACGATTCGAAGAGAAGGATCTGGTACACTTTTTCGGCGAAGAGTACAGGCGCTATCAAAAGCGTGTACCTATGATACTGCCTCTCCGGTTCGGCAAAGGAATCGCCGGCACGCTCCCTGCAAGCCGAAAAGCAAAGTCCGCTTAATGAAAGAGTGAAACGCAAGGTTTGGAGCTTTGTGTCTCACGCTGGTCACACTGGTGGCAACGACTAACTCAGAGACTCCTGAGTTACTGGCCGGCGTGTCCAGTGCGATGCTTCGTCCGCAGCCCGGAATCGGTGAGGCAAGTAACCTTCCGGCTTTATCCGAACCTGCGAATTATCGAGTTCGGTATGCAACGTTCTGCAATACGCACGGGGCGATGTATTCCCGCGCTCATTGTTTTCACTATGTCACTTAAACCAATTCATCAGGAGGCTAACAATGAAGACATTTCGGCAATCTCTTATTCTAATTGCGGTGTGCTCTCTGCTCATGGGCAGCGCGCCGATGACTGCTAACAGTGCTCTGGCCCTGGCCAGTGCCAGGAAAAACCTGTCGGCCGCCACCGAGCAAGAACTGGCGCAGGCACGCAGAGCGACCGCCAAGTATCACGACGTCGCCCAAGCTGAAGCCGACGGCTACGTTAACTTTGATCTGTACGTGACGGGGGAAGGATATCACTACATCAAACTCTCATTGCTTGACGCGAACTTCGATCCGGAACAGCCGGAAATGCTGCTTTATTCTCCGGTCCCCGGCGAAGACCGTCTCGAGCTTGCGGGTGTTGAGTACCTCGTTCCAATCGCTCTCTCCCCTACCGCGCCCGCAGGGTTCACCGGTGATGACGATCAATGGAGAAACGACGCCGAAGGGTTCGGGCTGTGGGAGTTGAACGCCTGGATCTGGTTGCACAATCCAGAAGGCATGTTCGCTCACGATAACCCCCGCGTGCCTTAGTCAGTACGAAATGCTTGAGAAAGCCAGCGGAATACTAACCAATGGGCTGGTGGGTGCAGATAGCGCTTCGCATTGTGGCGATGAAGATTACCAGCTCTGTCAAACGCCGAGGCGTTCTTTTGTCACCAGAATGTTCACTCGCGCCATTGGTTAGCTATTCCTTTTGATCCATGCGCAGTCGGCGGCAGGCGCCTTGAAATACCTTTGGGCCTCCGACAAAGCAAGGTGCGCTTTAAGGGCGCAAGAGGAGACATCGACATGAAATTGCGTACAACAAAACTTTCGGCTCTTTTTATTGCGGCGATAGGATGCGCGCTGCTGACGCTCAACCCGCACAGCGCCGCCGATAGCCACGTAAACCTGGATCACCAACTGCAGGCCGTACTCGGACAGCTTGGCTTCACCGGCCGAATTGAATCGACGCTGGAACAGCGCGTTGGCCATCACATCGATAACCAGTTGGCTGACCTCGGGAGACTGCTCTTTTTTGACACGGTCACCGGATTGAATAACGATAATAATTGCTCGGCCTGTCACTCACCGACGAATGGCTTCGGCGATACGCAATCGATTGCCATCGGGATTGATAACAACGGCGTCGTGGGCGTGGATCGCGCCGGCCCGCGTAATCAACGTCGCACGCCGATGGTCGCCAATACCGCCTTCTTCCCCAACTTAATGTGGAACTCGCGTTTTGCGGCGCTGTCGAACGATCCATTCGATAACGGCGCCGGCTTTTTGTTCCCGTCGCCGGAGGGACTCACCCTCTCTTACTTGCCGCACTTGCTTGATGCACAGGCCTTCATTCCGCCGACGGAACGAGTCGAGGCGGCGGGCTTCAATTTCCCCGGCGATAATTTTGCCATTCGCAACGAGGTATTGAGGCGGATCAATAACGTCGCTGAGTACCGGAAACGATTCGGCAAGATCTTCCCATCAGTGCGTGCCGGCGCTCCGATCACTTTTGATATGTTAGGTCTGGCGATCTCCGAATTCGAGTTCACCCTTGTTTTTGCGGATGCTCCAATAGATCAGTTTGCGCGAGGTCAACTCAACGCCTTGACTGACGAGCAAAAAGGCGGAGCGCTCCTTTTCTTCGGAAAAGCCCGGTGTATTGAATGTCATAAGGTTTCGGGCCCGTCCAACGAAATGTTTAGCGATTTTACTCCGCACGTCATCGGAGTTCCGCAGATTGCTCCTGTTCTGGGTAACGTGACGTTCGACGGTCCCGCTCAAAACGAAGATTTTGGCCTTGAACAGATCACCGGTAACCCGAATGACCGGTATAAGTTTAGGACTACGCCGATCCGCAACGTTGCGCTGCAGCCAGCCTTCTTCCACAACGGCGCCTTTACAAGACTGGAGGATGCGGTGCGGCATCACCTCGATGTATTCGCGTCAGCTCGCGACTATAGCCCCGTTGCGGCCGGCGTCGCCCCTGATCTGACCGCCCCAATGGGTCCTCTGGAGCCCGTGCTGGAACTTGTCGACCCCATTCTCGATGCACCGATTGTGTTGACCGATGAAGAGTTCAGCCAGCTTGTCGACTTCGTTCGCAACGGACTGCTGGATCACCGGGCAAAGCCGGAGAATTTGCGCAAGTTAATTCCACGTTCAGTGCCGAGCGGGTTTCCTGTGCTTAGATTCGAATAATTCAAATTTAAAGGAGAGAGTAATGCGATACACGAATACGAAACGCGCCATCGGGTTTGTAGTTCTGCTCACCGTCGTCGGCCTCGCGCCGGGATCCGTTCCGGCGGCACGGGCGGGCGACGACGACCGTCCGCCGGACTTGCCATCTCCTCTGTGCAACGATGTGCAGGTACCGTCCGGGAATACAGTGGCCTTCCATGTCTATGCCCGCGGCACGCAGATTTACAGATGGAACGGCGCCAGTTGGGTGTTTGTGGCGCCGGCGGCGATGCTGTTCGCCGACGCCAACTATCACGGTCAAGTCGGCATTCACTACGCCGGCCCTACCTGGGAGAGCAACAGCGGTAGCAAAGTGGTCGCTGCGCGACTGGTAGGGTGCGCCCCGGATGCGACCGCCATTCCCTGGTTGAAGCTCCAGACGGTCTCGACCAACGGCCCCGGCATTTTCAGCTCGGTAACCTACGTCCAGAGGGTGAACACCACTGGCGGTTTAGCTCCCACTGCTCTCGGCTCATCCATCGATGAGGCGGTAGAGGTGCCTTACACGGCAGAGTATTACTTCTACCGCGCAGTGGAGTGACATTTCTCAATTCCTGGGGTCAGATGACAATTTGGAAACGGTGGTTTGTTGCCGTTTCCAAAAGTTAATCTCGAGACCCTGCTTGAAATAGGAATCAACCACGGGCAACACCGGGAGCTCTGGAAGTAGCAAGAGCAGAAGTTCGCGAAACTGTTCCTTGTTCCATATTGCTTTGTAGATCTCCGTGTGTCCCGTGGTTGATTCGTTCGAAAACCGACAGGAAATATGGAAATCGAAATCTTGAACACGATGAACCAGGGCATGTATCTCAGCCTGATGATGATCAACTCATCGCTCTGATCTTCGTCCTCTTCACCATCAACGAAGGAGAATCCAAAAGGAGGGATTAACATGATTGATAAGACATTCAAAATCATTTCACTAGCCGTAACGACACTTTTGCTGGCGTCTAACCTGGCCCAGGGCCAGTCGCAACAGAAAGTCGCAGCCAAAACAAACAGTCAGACAAGTGCCGCCGCTCAGGGGGGCAACACACCCGGTCGAATCGCCAAGTTTACGAGCACAAAATCTTTAGGCGATGCCAACATTACCGAGGACGACAGCGGCAAGATTGGAATAGGCACAACGCTGCCGACCTCTCTGCTGACGGTAAACGGCATTGTCGAGTTGACGAGCGCACAAGGTGGCATCAAGTTCCCTGACGGCACTCTTCAGACGACAGCGGGAGTCATCCGGGACAATACGCTCCAGGGCAGCGGCATCCAGGCGTCGCCGCTGGGCGTGGCAGTTCCGCTCACACTGAGTGGTGCGGTTCAACCCGGAAGCGGTAGCGTGCTCGTGGTTTCCAACACCGAGATACATGGCGAAGGAGTCACCGCCAACGGGGGACCCAAGGGCGCAGGCTTGCGCGCCCAGGGCGGCTCCAGCAGTACCATCGCCGGCGCCGGCGTGATTGCTACCGGCGGCAACAGCCTCGGCAGCATCCCCGTCTCTGCCGGCTATGGCGTGATTGCCAGCGGAGGTGAAGGCAACAGCGCCGCCGGCGGCATTGGTGTGTATGCCTTTGGCGGCAGAAGCGCCCTAAGCGACGGCGGCGTTGGCATGATTGTCAGGGGAGGATATAGCAGTACAGCCGGCAGGAGTGGTGGCAACGCCATCGAAGCCTACGCAGGTCCGGGTGATAATGGCGCAACCAACGGGCTCGCCGGCAGATTCGACGGAAATGTCGAGGTCACAGGGATGCTCTCCAAGGGCGGCGGATCGTTCAAGATTGACCATCCGCTCGATCCGGAAAACAAGTACCTCTTGCACTCCTTCGTCGAATCCCCGGACATGAAGAACATCTACGACGGCCTTGCATCGCTGGACAACAACGGCGAGGCCATAGTCGAGCTGCCGGAATGGTTCGGCGCCTTAAATCGTGATTTTCGTTACCTCCTCACCGCCCTGGGTGCCCCCATGCCTGGTCTTCACATCGCCGAAGAGATCTCAAACAATCGCTTCAGGATTTCAGGCGGAATGGCCGGGATGAAAGTCTCGTGGCAGGTGACCGGCATTCGACAGGATGCCTGGGCGAACAAGAATCGCATACGTGTCGAGGAGAACAAGTCCGAAAAAGAACGCGGCCACTTTCTTCATCCTGAAGCCTTCGGTCAGGCTGAAGAACGCGGCATTACATTTGCGAATCAGCCTGAGTTGATGCGAAACCTCAAACAGCGTCGTCTCGAGGCGTCGCAGGCCCAACAGCCACGCAAATGAGAGGATGGTCTCTAACAACGATAAGCAATTTGAGCGAGGAGAGCTTGCCCTCCTCGCCACCTGCCACGGAGTGGTTGCGACCGCGTAGCGGTGTCCTCTCGATAGTTAGCGTGCGGGATAACCTGGGCCGCCTAGCGGTTACCTATTCGTCCTCGTAATCCAAAACGCACAAAGGTAACCGCTCCGCGGCCCTTGGGCATCGCCCTCCAGCGCACTATCGAGAGGACACCGCTACGCGGTTATCCTAAGTTGCATATCCGAGCTTCGGCGAGCGAAATGTCCAAACTCCAGAGCGAGGAGAGCTTGCTCTCCTCGCCACCTGCCGCTCATCTCAGCCATTGCTCTGAACAATTCCGCCAGAGCCGATATGGTTGTTGAGAAATATAAACCACAAAGATACCAGGGCCCGAAGTGTTTACACAGACTTGCTCGCATTACGACCGGATCCCGGTCGCCCTCGAGTCGGCCATCAGCACAGGGTTGCCGGTTTCCAGCATTCGAGCGATGGCAAGCCGTTGAATCTTACCGCTCGTAGTCTTCGGCAGCGTCTTCGGGGGCGTAAGCAGCACCCGGTCCACCACGACTCCACGTGATTTGAGGGCGGCCCGAATGCTATGTGAAAGGGCTTCGTACTCGCTGTCGCCAAGTCGCGTCTCTGCGACGATCCATACCATCTCAGTTTCGCGGGCGGCGGAGCGGACTCCCACGGCTGCCACCGCGCCTGCCCGCACTCCGGCAACCTCCTCGACGATCTCTTCCAGCGCGGAGGGTATGAGGTTGTGCCCGGCTTTGATGATTATTTCTTTCTTGCGACCGGTCACGAAGAGTAATTCGTCTGCCTGGTAGCCGAGGTCACCGGTGCGAAGCCAGCCGTCCCGCACTGCCTCTTCGGTTGCCTCCGGCTCTCCGTAGTAGCCCGTCGAAAGCGTCTCGGCACGCACGACGATCTCGCCAATCATTCGTTCAGGAAGCGCGACCCAGGATTCGTCGACGATGCGTATTTCGCTGCCGGGGATCGCGCGCCCTACACTCACAAACTCCAGCGTGCTTCCATCCGGGTCCCCCGGAGTCGCTCGGCCTTCACACTCCAGCTTCACGCGGTCAACGCGGTCAACTCGCACAGGACAGAGCAATTCGGGGAAGCTCACAGCCACGGTCGCTTCCGCGAGACCGTAAACTGGAAAGAAGGCTTCGGCCCGGAAGCCGTACGGGGCGAAAGCCGCGCTGAAGCGGCGGAGCAGCTCGGCTGAAATCGGCTCCGCTCCGACCATTGCACACTCCCACGCGCTTAGATCGAGGTTTGCCCGCGAGAGTCTTTGTGCAAGCGATAGACACATAGCATAGGCAGAAGGAGGAGCGGCGCAAATCGTGGCCCGAAAGCGCGACATCGTATCAAGCCACACCCATGGTTCGCGCTGAAAGTCCGTAGTCGAGATCATGTGCGCCGGAAAACCGTTATAAATAGGAAACAGCAATCCTCCGATTAAACCCATGTCATGATGCAGCGGGAGCCACGAGACCGCGGCTGATTCAGAATGGCTCGGCAGCGCGTTGCTGATATGTTCCAGGTGAAGCATGAGCCGGTCGTGCGGGATCACAACTCCCCTGGGCCGGCTGGTGGTGCCGCTTGTCAATTGAATGAATGCCGTGGCGCTCGATTCGTCAGTGCGTAGAGAAACGGCTGACCCAGCCGATAACATATCTTCCGCGGTCAAGACCTTGATTGCTCCAGGCGACGCGAAGCGGGACAGCGCTCGCGATGCCAACAGGAAGCGCGCGTCGAGACGGCGAGCCGTCTCGACCAGTTGTGGCAGGAACGCGGCGCGATCAGTCAATCGAAACGGCAACCCGATCTGGATTGGCACCGCGCCGATCTCCCAGAGGCCAAACAGACAAGCGACGGCGGGAAGGACATCAGGCACGGCTACCAGCACATGATCTCCAGGGCGAACCCCTGACTCCAACAGTCCCGTCCCGGCTATGCGCGACGCTTCCCAGAATTCGCGCCACGTCCACGCAGTCCAACCGGCTCCTTCCTTGAAGCGGATGGCCACTTCGTCGGCGCGCCGTGAATTCGCTCGGGCTCGCAAGATTCCTGCGATGCTGCGCGCAGTCATACCCCCTCCTCCGCCATGCTCCACGAGCCCCCGTTGGCGCGGGGCTGCCCCTTCGTGGCGAGGATCATATACTCGAGGGCGGTGCGACGGGCGAACGAGAGCTGGGCGACCGTCATATAACCCTGAAGCACTGCGGCGAACCCAGGCGCCAGGGCTTCGATCTTTTCGCGATTCATGCGGATCTTGTTGATCCAGGCGCCGAGCGTTCGCGCGTAGGACCTGGTCAAGTCCTGCACGTGCAGGATGTCAAGTCCTGCGGTCTCGATTAGCGCCAACTCCTCATGCAGGTTCAACAGAAGGCAGTAACCGAGGGTCTTATAGAAGATGTAGTCAGTGGCGCTGCTCGCGCGGTCGCCCCGAATCTGCGCCGGGAAGTAACAGTCGGAGATCAGCATCCTGCCGCCGGGGTTCAAAATGCGTTGCACCATCTGGTGGATGTCTGCGCGATTGCGCATGTGGACTATGCTGCCGGAAAAAAGAACCACATCCACAGATTCAGGCGGCAGAGCGAGGTCTTCAACGTGGCAGACCTCGATTTTCACTCGATCCTGAAGCCCGCGGCTTCTGGCTCGTCGCAACAGCTCTTCGGCTTGCCGCGAGCTCAGCGTAATGCCGTGAAAGATGCCATCGGTGTGAGCAGCAAGGTAAAGCAGATTGCTACCCCAGCCACACCCAACATCGAGCACACGCTCGCCGGGCTGAATGGCCAACAGCCGCTGGATATAGGCAAACTTTCTCTGTTGCACGGTTTCGAGGTCGTCGTCTGCGTTCATGTATATCCCAGTCGAGTAAGTCAGAGCGCTGTCAAGAACCAGTGAAAAGACCTCGGGACTGTTTTGATAGTGAGCGGCGACCTGCGCTCGCTCATATTCTCGCTGCTCTTGCTTGGTGCGGACGGCCGCTTGTTGTTCGACGGCTAGCGTGGCTGTCATATCAACTCCTCCTGATACGATCGTGTTGTTTCCGCCTTGTCGGCAACGAACGCTGTTAAGTCTTCCACCGTGTGAAGAGCGAACTCGGGCGATTCGCCGTCGAGAATCGGAATGTGGAATTGCTCCTCGATAGCGACGTTCACCTGAATCAACCCCATGGAATCAAGGCCTAGATCGTTTTCGAGATCGTTTTGCGGCAGAATCTCGTTTACTGGCCGCTCCAGAGCATCGGCAAGCGCTGTGCGCACGGCCAGTTCGACATCCTCCCTTGCGACAGGCTTCTTTGCGTCATCGTTGAAAACAGTTTGTGACATATCTTCCTCCTGATGTGAATTCCATGTCTCGACTCCTCCCTAAAGATTTCCAGCAAGGAAGGAACAGATGTGATATCCGGCGAGCGCCATCCATGGCACGTCGCCGAGCGAGTAATGCCCGCAGGGCAAACTAACAACCTTGTGCAGCGAACCGCGCTCGGCCAGGGCACGCGGGATTCTTCTGAAATGCTCGGGCAGAAACGTGGTGTCGTAGCGTGCCGTGACAAGCAATGATCTCTTTGCGTAGATCGCGAATTTGTCGACATGCGAGATCGGATCGATCACCCGCCAGATGTCGCGGAGTTGTTGCCTGCCGACGTGCCGCCGGAGGGCATGGCGGATGCGTCGCGTTGCTTTGCCGGTCCAGACGACATCAGAGATCGAAGGGGCGCAATGCACAAATACATTGACGCCAAAACGGCTGTCGTGCGCGCTCGCCAGGAATCCATAGCCGGCACCCAGGCTGGTGCCGACCAGTCCGAGGCGCGTACACCCCCGGCTCTCGAGCCAGTCCGCGCAAGAGCGAATGTCGCTGACGCTCTGTCGCGCAGCTTCTATTGTGCGACCCAGATTCGCGGAGACGGCATATTCGGCGCCCTCGGCTCCCGCAGGCTTTCGCTGCTCGTGATACGGAAGAACGACGACTAGCGCCGAAATCCCGATCAGGTTCAGCAGTCGACAAAGGACGCCGTATTGCCAGACCTTTCCGTTCCAGTGTGGAAGCACGAGCACAGCGCGCTTCGATTTCCTCCAGCCTGGGTACCACCGAGCGAACGCCGTGTTGTTTTCCGGG
>DATLWF010000695.1:0-2495 GCA_035576605.1 Blastocatellia bacterium
AACACTGAGCCTAAAAACTGAGTTTGCAGGTGACGTAAAGATTCAATGGGCTGCCATAGAACAGCTATCAACCGACCGGCCCTTGTATGTCCTGCTAAAAGACGGACAAATCATTTTCGGTACCGTTACCACCACGACAAGCAGGATCGAGGTTCAGACCAAAGAGGCGGGAATAGTTGCAACGACCAAAGAGGCGATCCAGTTATTGCGCTCAGAAGCCGAACACGCTGCCCATCTTGCCGAAGTGGAGCGACTGCGTAACCCGCGGCTCGGAGATTTGTGGAGCGGATCAGCGGACGCAGGTCTCAGCTTGACGAAAGGCAACGCAGATACGACAACCATTGCCGTGGGCGCTCAGGCGGCGCGTACTACAACCAGAGACAAGACGAGCGTATATTTCGCATCGCTATTCGCCAAAAACAAAACCACCGGCGAGTCCATAACTACCGCAAGTTCTGTCCGGGGCGGGCTTCGGTATGATTTCAATCTTAGTGACCGTGTCTTCGCTTTTGGTTTGAGCGATATCGAGTATGACAAGTTTCAGCACCTCGATCTTCGTCTTGTGCTGGGTGGCGGGCTTGGTTTTCATGCTGCCAAGACCGAAAGGACTCGCCTGGACCTGTTTGGCGGAGGCGCGTTCGACCAGGAGTATTTCTCGACCGGGCTTAACCGCAAATCGGGGGAAGTTATTTTGGGCGAGGAACTCAACTACAAACTCTCGTCAAGCACGTCACTCGCGCAAAGAGCGGTGCTGTATCCGAACCTGAGCGAAATAGGAGAGTTTCGCTTTTCGTTCGACACCACGGCTGTCACAAGACTCAGCAAAAACCTCGGCTGGCAGGTGACGCTGAGCGACAGATACACAAGCAATCCAATTCCCGGGATCAAGAAGAATGACTTGCTGCTGACCACCGGGGTACGAGTGACCTTTGGAGCTGGCAAGAAGTAGCGAGTTTCGGAGAGCATCGCGCAGTGCGACAATTCTAGAGATCGAACAAAGGGGGTTAACAATCATGCTGTGGAGGGGTCAGCGTCAAAGCGACAATGTTGAAGATCGGCGAGGCATATCCGGCGGCGGACTGGCCATCGGAGGCGGGCTCGGCGGAATAGTGGTTGTGGTAATCGCACTGCTGCTCGGTGCGGATCCGCGGCAGCTATTGGAACAGGTTCCCGGCAACGATCCAGGCTCAGGCGCCGGGACTTCGCGCCCGACTAACCCGGAGGAGGCGGAACTCAGACAGTTCGTCGGCGCCGTGCTAGCTGACACGGAGGACGTGTGGACTGATATCTTCCGCAAGTCAGGAAAGCAATACACTGATCCCAAACTGGTCTTATTCACCGATCAGGTACGTTCCGGTTGTGGTCTCGCCGGCTCCGCGGTCGGTCCGTTCTACTGCCCGAGCGATCATAAAGTCTACATTGACCTCTCCTTCTACCACGAATTGAAGTCACGATTTCACGCGCCGGGTGACTTTGCTCAGGCGTACGTGATCGCCCACGAAATCGGCCATCACGTGCAAACCCTCCTGGGGACGATGGAGAAGGTGAATGCCATTAGAGAAGGTGTGAGGAAGGACGGCGCTAACCAGCTTTCAGTAAGGCTCGAGCTTCAAGCCGATTTCCTCGCAGGAGTATGGGCGCATTACGCCCAGATTAGAGGCGTCGTAGAGCCCGGAGACATTGACGAAGCGCTTCGGGCGGCCAGTGCCATTGGCGACGACCGTCTCCAACGCCAGTCTCAAGGGTACGTCGTGCCTGACTCATTCACCCACGGCACTTCGGAGCAACGCGTCCGCTGGTTTCGCAAAGGGTTTGAGACGGGTGATATTCGACAGGGAGACACTTTCAGCGCTGGTAGCGGTCTGTAACATGCGCTTCAATTTGTGAAAGAGGGTTATTGCCCACATCGGCGAATCAGTGTAATTCATCGTCTACGCGGAGCTGCCATGCGATCTGCGAACTCAGAGACCGCCGCTGACACGTTTTTGCGGGATTTGCCACGACGACTTCGTGCACATTCCTCATCCAGCAATCAATCGTTCGGCGGCTGACGCCACCAATGCCTGAATCTCTTCGAGGCGATCGTGGCTCTCCGCTTCAAATCTCATCACGATCACCGGCTGAGTGTTCGACGCGCGAACCAAACCCCACCCGTGCTCGAACAGTATCCGCCCACCGTCGATGTCGATTACTTCGTGCGTCTTCTTGAACTCTTCGGTTAGAATCCGAACCACCTCAAACTTTTTCTCGTCCGGGCAATCAACTCGAATCTCCGGCGTGTTGAACATCTTCGGTACATCGGCAAGCAGGCTCGACACCGGCTCCTGGGTTTGGCTCAATATTTCGATCAACCGCGCGCCGGCGTAGATCCCATCGTCGTAACCGAAGTATCGGTCGGCGAAGAACAGGTGTCCGCTCATCTCACCTGCCATTGCTGCGTGAGTCTCCTTCATCTTCGCCTTGATCAGCGAGTGGCCAACCTTCCACATGATGGG
>DATLWF010000696.1:0-3166 GCA_035576605.1 Blastocatellia bacterium
GGGGGTGACGAATCACCCCCGTCCGGTATTGGCCCCTGGCTCGGCGCTCGGGTTGCTCCTCAGCATTGCCCTATCCTCCGGCCAGGCCAAGATCACGGTAAACAAAACGGTTCCTCGTTGCAATTACAACCAAATGTCGGACTTCAAAAAGAGGACATTTCTAACGAGTTAAGAATGAGGACATTTCTAACGAGTTGCGACACGACTGAATGCAACTTCTATTCGCGGGCGGCGTTCATTTGTGTTAGATTTCTTGTGCACCCCAAAACGCTCGAGCGAGGATCGACTTAGTGATCACCACCGCCGGGAAGCTGGAACAACTCCAGGCTACAATTGAGACTGTTATTCACGGCAAGTCCGACGTAGTTGAACTCGCGCTGGTCACGTTGCTGGCAGGCGGGCACTTGTTGATCGAAGACGTTCCGGGCGTCGGGAAGACCACTCTCGCGCAAACGCTCGCGCGAAGCTTTGACTGCACCTTCCAACGGATTCAGTTCACTTCGGATATGCTGCCGTCCGACATCGTTGGATTGGAAGTCTTCAATCAGCGGACAAGCACATTCGAGTTCAAGTCGGGTCCGATTTTTGCCAACGTGATACTCGCCGATGAGATCAATCGCTCGACTCCCAAGACCCAATCGGCGCTGCTCGAAGCGATGGGCGAGGGACAGGTCACCGTCGAGCAGGAAACGTATCACTTGCCTCGTCCGTTCATGGTGCTTGCTACCCAGAATCCAATCGAGCATCACGGAACCTACCCGCTGCCCGAATCACAGCTCGACAGGTTTATGATGCGGCTGCGAATGGGCTATCCCGACTCGGAAGACGAGAAGACGATCCTGCGGGAGCAGACCCTGAACTCCGCCGTAGACCGCGTTGTCCCCGTAATGCACAGCGACGGGGTGCTCGAGCTGCAACAGGAGGTGCTCGAGGTGACCGTCGATGAGGCCCTGATTGACTACCTGATCCGCATAGTTCGGGCAACTCGTGACGCCGACATACTCGACCTCGGCGTGAGCCCGCGCGGAAGCCTGGCACTTTACCACGCAGCCCAGGCGCTGGCGTTTGTCGAAGGCCGCGACTTCGTAATTCCCGATGACATCAAGCGGCTGGTTGTTCCGATATTCGCTCACCGAATCGTAGTGAATTCGCGCTATTCGACGGGATTGCGCCGCTCGGATGAATCGCAAGCTGCCCTCCTGGAAATTCTCAAGACCGTCAACGTGCCGCTGTGAGGTGTGAAGTAGTATGAATCGGCAAGCGTGGCGCGACTTCTTCATCACGGTCTTTCTTCTCGGCCTGGCTTTCATCATTGCACTGCTCAGCTCGGTCGCCGCGGATCAGCAGAGCACACAAGTTGCGGCGATCGCCGCTGCGATCTCTCTGGTGCTGGCGCTGATTGGGGCCTTGTACATCATTCCCCGGCTCGCGCGAAACGTTCGGCTTGATCTCCTTCGCTTTGCTATCAGAACCAGCGTCACGGTCGAGGGTCTGTTGTTTATAGTTTTCCTTATGATCATAGGCTTCGCAGCCTGGAACAACGGAAACAATCTTTTGTACCTTGTGCTGTCGGCGATGCTCGCGTTCCTCATAGCCGCGAACTTGATCGCACGCGTCTCGCTTGCGGACGTATCTATTCAGTTGCGTTTCCCCGATCACATCTTCGCCGGGGAGCCGGCGAACATCAGTGTGACGCTGCTCAACCACAAGCGGTTCATGCCGAGCTACAGCCTGATGGTCGAGGCTCTGGCTGAAGGCGAAGAAGAGGAAGAAGAAAAAGGCGAAGTGGAGAGGGAAAGACGGGGAGACGGGGCGAGAGAACGGATCGCCGGGTCGCCCGCTCGCCCCGTCGCCCCCTCGCGTTCTTCCCCCGTCGGCCCGCGGCTTTCATCCTCGCGTAGCGGCCTCAGCAAGCTGGCCTACTTCGTGCTCGCGCCGGCGGGTTCGAGCGCCCGCCAACGCATCGAGCATACCTTCAAGGTCCGCGGCCGATATCCAATAACCGGCTTTCGCATCGCTACGAAATTCCCGGCAGGTTTCTTCAAGAAGTGGCGCCGCATCGACGCGACCGGCGAAATACTGGTCTATCCCAAGCCGCAGCCCCTCGACGATTTTTATCATGCGCTACCAATGCTCGCGGGACAGATTGAGAGTCACGGTCGGGGTTCGGGCGACGATCTGTACGCGATTCGCCGCTATCATCCTTCGGACCACATGCGCTACATCGATTGGAAAGCGACTGCGAAATCGATGGCGATGATGGTGCGCGAGCACATGCGCGAGGACGAGTGGCGGCTGACCATCGTCTTCGACACCGCGTTGCCGCCCGGTTCAAGCGCATTAGCCAGAGCGGCGGCGACTTCCAACAAGCCTTCCGGCCAGCCTGCGGAGGAATCCGGCAGCACCAGCACCCAGGCAGAAGTGGATGAATTTCGGGAGCGATTCGAGCGAGCTGTGCTGATGGCGGCGTCGCTTGCCAATCACTTCATACTCGAGCGCGCGGAAGTCGAGTTGATAACCACCGGCGAAAACCACCACGTGCCCTCAGGCTCGGGCCAGGAGCAGCTTTACAAAATACTCGCGTCGCTCGCGACGCTTCAGCCGACTGAGCCCCAGGACGATGGTGCTCACGTTGAACAACCACCCCGCCGGCGCGGTTGGAGATTTCTAAGAAGGTCTCCGAGAGGGGCCGTTTCAGAGGATATGCGCAATCCAGCCGGCGAGCCCCGCAAGTCAAACGGAGGGACCGCGTGGCGATTGCTTGACGAAGTACCCGTGCTTCGCGACGAGCGGCGATTCAAAGTGCTGATCACCTCGGCAAGAAAGGGGACCATTCCTGGACATGTGTGGCGCAGCGCTCACGTTGTTTTTATGGAAGACCTGTGACAAGTGACAGACGACCGACGACGGAGGACCGCTGACGGGCCTCCGGTCGTCTGTCGTCGGTCGTCCGTCGTTTTATGGAAGCTTATTTCAGAACAACCTCATATGCGCTTGTCACCACCGCGTTTCTGGCCATAGCGCTTACGGGATCGCTCGACGGCATATCGATCGTGCTGTACTCGATCGCCGTCGTCGTTTGCTTCTATCGAGACGTGCGCGGTGCACAGCGACTGAGGTTGCGCGAGTGGATGTGGCGCGCCCTCAGCATTGCCTATGTGCCGTT
>DATLWF010000697.1:0-20742 GCA_035576605.1 Blastocatellia bacterium
CTTCTGCCTTCTGCCTTCTACTCGGTGAAGCTCGCACGCAGAGTCAGCGTGAATGTCTGATGTTCGGGATCATTTGTGGTGACGCTGGCTGTCTTGGTTACTTCGCCTTTGTACCCGTCGGTCTTCGCAACCTCAAGCGTGATGTTCCCGGCCTTGCCAGGGGCGATGATCTTGTCGTATTTGCTCGTCGTGCATCCGCAAGAAGGGCTCACGTTCTTGACCTCGAGATCAACCTTTCCTTCGTTCTTGATCTCAAAGGAGTAGGTGAGAGGCGTGCCCGCTTTGACTGCACCGAAAGAGTGTTCGACGGACGGAATAGACAGCCTGGGCTTTCCACCGTCCTGCGCCGATACCGAAAACACGAACACCAGTAGAAGTGAGAGGACTACAAACGCCGATCTTGATTTCATTAAGCTAACCTCCAAAGATTTGAAATTGAGACCCGGTCGGTAAAACAACCGGCAACACCATTGATAAACGCTCGAGACTGAGGTTCGGTTACGGCGGCCGGGCAGAAAACGCCGGTATGGGCTGAGCGGGGCTTAGCTCAAAGGCTTGACCGCGATCTGTCCCATAGTATTTCATTGAGTCATCCGGAGAACTCGCATGCTGATATCCGCGAAAAGCGTCTCGTTGGTAGTGATCGTTCTTACTATGACGGCTGGCTCAGTCGAAACCTCTACTGCGCGCATGCAAACCGAACGCTCACTCGCCGGCGAATGGATCGTTACCTCTAGCCCGATCAACGGTCAGAACTTCTCTCCTAAAGGTCTGACACTTGGTTTTCCGGACCGGGATATGGTCTTCGAGCAACAAGGCGACCTCCGAATCGGAGTTGTCTTGCGTGAAGACGCCGGACAAAACGTCAGGCCGCTGGGAGTCTGGCGAGTCACCGGTGACCAGTTCAGCACCACGTTTCAGTTGTGGTGCCCTGACGCCGACGGACCCTGCGGTTCCATAGTTATGCGCGGCCAATTCGTCCGCGATGACAAGATCAGCGGAACGATGACGGCGTTCTTTAATGTGCTCGACGACAATACGCCGACGGGCTACGACACCTGGACTTTCTCATTCGCTGGCAATCGAGTTGCGCCCTCGGCGACGGGAGGTTCAAATTGATTTCGCGGACCAGTCATTCTCGCAAGCGCGTGGTATCCGCTCTGGCGGCTGTGGCGTTGCTATTCAACATTGCGACTTCGGTTCTTGCGGGGAATGAACTCAATGGCCGGTGGACGTTCAGGATCACGATTCCCGAGGCTCCAGCCAGCACAACGAGTCGCACATTCACCGTCACGCTCGATGTACTTCCGCGCGGGGAGAGTCTTCATGGCCGCGCGAACCTGACAGACGAGGCCGGAAGAACGGTTGGCGCCGCGTGGCGTCAAGTCGGCAAGGACATTTCGATCGCTTACGAGCTGCCGTGTCCGGGAGACGGCCCGTGCGCCTCGTTGATTCTCCAGGGCAGGGTTAAAGGCGGCGGCGTGCTGATAAAGAAAGGCTCGGTGATCGTGATGTGGGACACGGCAAACAACCGCAACCCCGCGTTGTATGACACGTCTAACGGCACGTTCCGCGGCGACCGCGTTGAATGAATGAAAAGCTCCATTGAGTGGTCTCAGGTTTCAGCATTCCGACTGACGCGCCATCACTTCCTGGATCAACAACACGCGGATCTCGCTCTGATATGCTGAGACTGTTGCGTCTTTGCGGACCTTTGCGACTTTGCGCGAAACTCTTCTCTCGTTCGAAGAAACGTGATGTTCAGGTTTCGCGCAAAGACGCAAAGGTCCGCAAAGGTCACTACGAACAAGCTGCATTGGATATTCGGGTAAGGAGGTGAGTGATGCACACATCCGTGGAGCGCACCGAGTCACGCCGCCGGTTCTTGAAGTTTCTCGCCGGAAGCCCGTTGATCGCTCTCTGGCTTCCGAATGGCTCGATCGAAGAGCGCATCGCGGATGCGTTTCAGAAGCCGGGAGGACCGACTCCGGATGAGCCCACGCTTCAAAAACTCATTGCCTCTCCCGATCAAGCGCTCAACGTTTTCGATTTCGAGGCGGTGGCGAAACAAACGCTACCGCCCGCGCACTGGGGATACATGGCGACGGGGGTTGACGACGACGCTACGCTTCACGCCAATCGAGCCGGGCTTGCGAGGCTTCAGATTCGACCACGCCGACTCATAGATGTCACTCGCATAGACACATCGACGGATGTCTTTGGCGTGAAGTGGAAGACGCCAATCATCATCTCACCGGTAGGTAGCCAGCGCGCTTTTCATCGAGAGGGTGAGATCGCCACCGCCAAAGCTGCCGCGAGCCGCGGGCACCTCCAGATCCTCTCGACGGTGAGCACGACGTCCGTCGAGGACGTGACCGCCGCGCGAGGCGCGCCGGTTTGGTATCAGCTCTACGCGACGGCGAAGTGGGAAGTCACGCAGGCGCTGGTCAAACGCGCCGAAGCGGCAGGCTCTCCGGTGTTGGTGCTTACAGTGGATCTCCCGGCCGGCAGGAACACGGAGACTCTGGAGCGATTCAAACGAGTGGACACCAGGACCTGCACGGATTGTCACCAGCCCGGAATAAAGGGGCGGCTCAAGCGAAAGCCGATGTTCGAAGGGATCGACGTGACCGGGCTCATCGACTACTACGCGCCGAATCTGACCTGGGACTTCGTTCGTCGTTTGAAAGACAGCACGAAGATGAAGCTCGTGCTGAAAGGAATCGTGACTCGCGAAGACGCCGCGCTGTGTGTAGAGCACGGAGTCGACGGCATCATCGTTTCGAACCACGGTGGCCGCGCCGAAGAAAGCGGAAGGAGCACGATCGAGTGCCTTTCCGAAGTGATCGAAGCTGTTGGCGGCCGAATTCCTGTGCTGATCGACGGTGGCTTTCGGCGCGGAACGGATATCTTCAAAGCGCTGGCGCTCGGCGCGAAGGCGGTGGGCGTCGGAAGGCCTTACATCTGGGGCCTGTCGGCATTCGGGCAGCCCGGCGTCGAGAAGGTGCTGGACATTCTCCGCCTTGAGTTTGATCTGATCATGAGGCAGGCCGGAGTTACATCGATTGATCAGATCAAACGGGCTTATGTGGTGGAAGGCTCGCGATGAAATAGCAGGTCAATGCCGATTTGATAGCTAGAGAATTGCCCGATACAAGTGGCTGGATCGCAGGGGATGCGGGTAATCCTACGGTTTCGCTTCCATCCAGTTTTTACCCACGCCGACATCCACCACAAGCGGAACCGCGAGTTCACAGACCGATTCCATCTCCGCTCGCACAACTTCTGTCGTGCGGGCGATTTCCTTCTCAGGCACTTCAAGCAGCAACTCGTCGTGCACTTGAAGAATCATTCGCGCCCCGAGCTTGTCTCTGCGGAGCCGTTCGTGGACCTTGATCATTGCCATCTTCACGAGATCCGCGGCGGTTCCTTGAATCGGCGCGTTGATGGCTTCGCGTTCCGCGCGCGATCTGAGCGCGTGACTGCGATTGTTGATATCCGGTATAGGCCTGAGGCGGCCGAAGATCGTTCGCACTATCCCGCTCTCGCGTACCTGCTTGGGCGTCTCTTCCATGTAGCGGCGAACACCTGTGTACGTCTTGTAGTAGTCTTCTATCGTCTTCTTAGCCTGCGCGCGAGTCAGGCCCGTGCGCTGAGCAAGACCGAACGGCCCGATCACGTACGGGATCGCGAAGTTGACGATCTTTGCGACCCTGCGCGCGTCGGACTCTTCCTGTTTGGTCTTCGCCCCGAACACATCGCGCGCAGTGCGAGCGTGAATGTCTTCGCCGCGCTTGAAAGCCTCAGTCATCACCGGGTCGCTGGTTATGTGCGCGAACACTCTCAACTCGATCTGCGAATAGTCGGCCGACATCAACTGATATCCTGGAGACGCGACAAACGCCGCGCGTATCCGTCGGCCCAGCTCGGATCGGATCGGAATGTTCTGAAGGTTCGGATTGGTCGACGACAATCGCCCCGTAGCCGACACGGCTTGATTCAACGTTGTGTGCACGCGGCCGGTGCGCGAGTCGATCAGCTTCGGCAGCGCGTCGACGTAGGTGTTCTTCAGCTTGGCGATCTCGCGATAGTCGATGATCTTTCGGGGCAGCTCGTACTTCAAAGCTAGTTCTTCCAGGACGTCCACCGAGGTCGATATCTTCCCTGTCTTGGTCTTGCGCCCAACTTCAAAGTTGAGCTTTTCGAAGATGTCGCCTAGCTGCCCGGGAGAGTTGATGTTGAACTCTTCGCCGGCGAGCTTGTAGATCTCCTCGGTCAGCCGCCCGAGCTCTTTTTCCATCTCTCGGCCGGCCTTATCGAGCGCGGCGAGGTCGATACGCACACCGATTCGCTCCATGTCGAAGAGTATCTCGACCAGCGGCAGCTCGATCTCCCGATAGACCCGATCGAGTTCCATCTCGGTGATTTTATCGCGCAGCACACTCACCAGTTGAAGCGTGAGGTCCGCGGTCTGAAGCGTGCGCGCCGAATCCTCATCGAACCCTTCGACCGTTTCGGCCATTTCGAGCCCCAGGAATTCGCGTGCGAGTTCCTTTGGCCGGTAATTGGCGCGATTCGGATCGAGCAAGTAAGCCGCGATCAGCGTGTCGTCTTCGACGCCTTCGATGCGGACCGCAGGAGTGAAATCCTGAATCCCGCCATCGCACTCCTTGGCGAAGGCCATAAGCGGAGCGTTGTTCTCTTCACGCTGACAGACGTAGCTGTCTAGCGACGTGAGCGCGCCTTTCCAGTCGTGAATCGCTTTGCGAACGAGGCCGTTCTCCAGGACCTCCTTCACCTTCGCAAGCGGGTCCTGCTTAGCTTCAAAGTTCTCGAAGTCCACCAGCGCGGCTTTCATCTCTTCAGGGGCAAAGGCAACCCCGTACACTCCCCCCTTGCGTTCAGCGATCGCAAGCCCAAAATGGTCTTTCGTCCAGAGCGATTCAACAACACGATCGAGATCATTGCGGGTCGAGACCATTGAGTAGTCTGCTTTTCCGGACTCGCGTGTCGCCACGGTTGCAGCGGCTTTCGTGCTGTCCGCCGCGTCGGCGAATTCGCGGGCGAGTTGTGCGAACTCAAGCTCGGAGAATAACTCGTAAGCGGGACGGCGGTCGGGCGCTTCGTAGATCAACGTACTCAGGTCGAGCGTGATCGGCATTTCGCAAGCGATCGTCACAAGCTCGCGGGATTGCCGTATAAGGTCGACGTTGTTCTTGAGGCTCTCCCGATAAGGCTTTCGCGAAATCTCATCCGCGTGTGCGATCGCGTTTTCGATCGTGCCGTATTGCTGGATGATTTGCTTCGCGCCTTTCTCGCCGATGCCGGGCGCGCCCGGTATGTTGTCGATGGTGTCGCCCCACAAGCCGAGCAGTTCGACGACCTGACTCGGAGGAACGCCCATCTTTTCCTCGACGCTTTTGGCATCCAGTATTTTCATCTCGCCGGTTCGTTCGGTTCGAAGAATCTTCACGTGATCGGTGACAAGCTGGTTCAGATCTTTGTCGTTGGTCACGATCACGACATCGAGACCGGCGCGTTCAGCCTGAGCCGCGAGCGTGCCGATGATATCGTCGGCTTCGAAGCCCGCTTCCCGAATAACGGGAACTCGCAGCGCCTCGCACAACCGTTGGATGTAAGGAAGCTGCAGACTCAGATCGTCGGGCATCTTCGTGCGGGTTGCCTTGTAGCCTTCATAGGCGTCGTGACGAAACGTGCGTTCGGGCCCATCGAATGCGACGCCCAGGTAATCAGGCTTCTCAGAGGTGATCAGCTTGCGCAGCATCATCGTGAACCCGTAGATGGCATTGGTGGGAAGGCCGCGTGAATTTGAGAGGCTGGGGAGGGCGTAGTAGGCGCGATAAATCTGCGACATTCCGTCTACCAGGAAAAGCCGCTTATTGTCGGACTGGGGCATACCATAGAATATAGGACATATAGGACATATAGGACCAATAGTATCTGATTGCCGATCGACGATAGGTAAAGTAAAATCACGCGGGCGTTCAAAGCATCCTCACATTTCGTCTCGCTGGAAACATGGCATGGTGACTCCAGCAACAAAGCCCATTCGAATACTACTGGTCGACGATCACGCCGTCGTCCGTGCCGGCTTGCGCTTGATCGTTCAAAGCAGAGAGGGCATGACAATTGTAGGGGAAGCCGGTAACCGCGATGACGCGTTGTCGCTCGCCGATTCGGAACACCCCGACATCATTCTGCTCGACCTTGATCTTGGCGGCGACAGCGGGATGACCTTGATTGCTGACCTTATTGCCGCCGCGGGCGAAGCGAGAATAATCATCCTGACGGGCTTGCGCGACCCCGAGGCGCATCGACAGGCCGTGTTGCTCGGAGCGATGGGAATCGTAAAGAAAGAGAAAGCGGCCGAGGTGCTGATTACCGCGATCGAGCGAGTGCATCAAGGTGAGGCGTGGCTAGATCCGTCGCTGATGGCCGGGGTGCTCACCGAGGTGACTCGTTCAAGCAGAGGCAGGAAGACCGACCCCGAAGCTGACAAGATAGCGACTCTCACGAACCGCGAGCGTGAGGTGATCACGCTCGTCGGCGAAGGGATCAAGAGCAAGGAGATAGCCGGCCGCTTATTCATCAGCGAGACGACGGTCCGGCATCACCTCACGTCGATCTTCGATAAGCTGGGGGTCGCCGATCGCGTCGAACTTTTGATATACGCCTATCGACACGGGCTCGCGAGTCCGCCTCGATGACGGGTAGTCCGTAGTCTGTGGTTAGTATTAGGTAGTCCGCTCAGGCTCAGAAAGCTAGTGGTTCTGAAGGGCGGTTTACCCCCGCTCCTGTGTTTTGGGCTGCTCAGTAAGGCGGGGGTAAACCACCCTTCCCCACCTCGAGCAGGCCGGGTTGCATTGGAAAAGGGCAACTCACGGACTTCGGACGACGGACTACGGACGGACAACGGACCTTTCCAAAGGAGGAGCTAATGTTCAAAGAGTTCAAAGAATTTGTTATGCGCGGCAACGTGATGGACCTTGCCATCGGCATCATCATTGGCGCCGCGTTCGGAAAGATAATCACGTCCTTTGTCAGCGACATCCTGATGCCCCCCATCGGCTTGCTGCTCGGCAAGGTCGACTTCAGCAACCTGTACGTAAACCTGTCGGGCGGGCACTACGACACATTGAAAGCTGCAAAGGAAGCGGGCGCAGCCACCATCAATTACGGCTTGTTTCTTGGAACCGTGATTGATTTTCTGATCGTCGGCTTCGTGATCTTTCTCGTGGTCAGGCAAATCAACAGGATGAAACGCAAGCAAGATGAACCTCCGCCTGCTACAAAAGAATGCCCATTCTGTCTTTCCAGCATTTCGATCAAAGCCACGCGATGCCCGCATTGCACTTCTGATTTGAAGCCGGCGACGGCGTGACTGGCGACAGCTTGGACCCAATTCCCGTTGCGTTCTTTGCGTCTTGCGTTTTGATATCAACGATGTCAGCCTTCTTGTATCGCAGTCGAGAGGACATGACCACTGAATCGGAGGGGAGTATGAGATTCGCAGGGAAGTTGAGACGTTTCGTGCCCACCGCACTGGCGGTGATCTTGGTAATCGTAGGTTTCGCGCCCGCTTCCGGGGCGTACGGTCAGAAGAAGAAGGCGCCTGTGAGGCGCGCCCCGGTGCTGAAGCAGCCGGCGACACCTTACGCCCAGGGTTATCAAAAAGGCTACGCCGACGGCTTCGCGCAGGGCGAAACTGATTGGAGCAATAATGCGCGGGCCGATTTTCGCCGCTCGGACAAATGGCAGCAACACGACGCGGGATCGTCCGACGAGTATCGCATGGGTTATGAGCTTGGATTCGAGCTTTCTTACGCGGATGGCTACTACGGGCGCGCTCGCAATGCGGAGGTTCCTCGTAACGCGGAAGTGATCGCCAAAGCGGCCGGGCTTTCCGATCAGCAGCGGGCAGGGCGTGACCGTCCAGACCGTGACCGCCCCGATAATGACCGCGGGCAACGCGACCAAAATCGGCCCAGACCCAGCGCACCGCTGACCGTTCCAAACGGTACTGAACTGCGCATAAGGCTCAGCACTCCCGTAAGCACCAAGACCGGGAGAGTGGGCGACACATTCAAGGCGACCGTTGTTTCACCTTCAACCTATGAGAGTGCGACGGTCGAGGGCCACATAGCGACGCTCAACAAATCAGGTCGTGTGAGCGGCAAGACCGAAATGGGACTGGCCTTTGACACGCTTACTCTTTCGGACGGGAGACAGACGCGTATAGACGCGGACCTGGTCAAAGTGTACGAATCCGAAAACGTCAAGAAGGTCGATGAGGAGGGTCGCGTCGAATCTGGGAGCCGCACGAGGGATTCACAGGTTCGTGGCGGTGTTGGTGCTGCGGCCGGTGCTATTATCGGCGGCATCGTAGGCGGCGGCAAAGGCGCCGTGATCGGCTTGATCCTTGGCGGCGCCGCGGGCGTCGGGAGCGTTTACGTCGAGGGCAACAAAGACTTGATCCTCGAGCCGGGAACGGAGATGGTAATTCGCACAGTCGGTCCGAAGGAACGCTAAGCTCAGCCCTGATTACTAAAGAAGAGAAGGCGGCGCTGGCCAATGTTTATGGTCTGCGCCGCCTTTATTTCGACCGGCGGTCAGCGAGCGGCTGGTTGTTCATTGATGCTCCCCGCTCGCTACCCTCGCGGTACTGAGCCGGGGGCACAAATGTGCCGAGTCTACCGGCCGTAAACGCACAGTCAAACACTCGGAAAAACGGTTCCGCCGTGCCATCAGAATTGGGAGCCTGCTCCGATGCGGGCGATTCTGCTTCGTGGTCTAATGACACCATTGAATTTGACCGAAAGAGAGCGGCAAACAGGTCACTTGAGAGCGGGTGTATTGAATGTGGACGCGAAGCGCCCCAGGGTGACGAGCAAGGGTGAGGCAAAAGGGGCGCTAAATGCCAGCAGGAGCGGGTTAGAGGTGGGATTCCCGCTCCTGTGCGCTGGCATTAGGCTTGCTAGAGGTTAGGGTTATGCATTGCGAAGCTTCATTAGATAGCGGTCCTCTTCCTTCGCACTGGCGCGACTCCAGCTCCGCGATCACGTTCGATGATGTCGAGGTGAATGACAAAGTACTGATCAGGACCATGAATAGTGAGTACCGATTTTCAGTGATCGATCCGCTGAACCACAAAGGTATGCTAAGTGGCGGAAACCTTGGAGAGGAGCCGCGCGAGGCTTTCCTGATCGATTCGCTTGCTAAGGGGGAGGACGGCATTCAACGGAATGTTCGCGGCTTGAAGACCGGAGCGCGAGCTCTGTTCTACCTTTCATCCGGCTCATCCGGGCACGGCATCGAACGCGTAACCACTTCGAAAATATCCGGCCTCACGCTGGTAAAGGCGGCCGACCGCACCTCTTTTTTCTCTCAGTCGTAGCATAGACTTTGGTCTGTCCCGCCAGTTGCCTCATCGGCACGACCCCGCACCCGAGCCCAGTCAGAAAGAACCTGACCCAATCCACTTCCGCTTGATATTTCTGCGCTCGTTGCATACAAAGGTGTGTAGGCATGACTGAGAAGATACACGCCAAAGAGAGCGAGACTCGGACGCGCATCGCGCTCGACACCGGAATCGGCGAGATGCCGTTCGGCAGGGAAGAGTTATTAACCGAGGCGCAGGCGGCAGCGAAACGCGAAGCGCTTCGATTGTTTCAAGCTGCTTACGAAGCGCAGATACGCGGGGCCCTCGACGAAGCGGTCGGCCTGTACAAAGAATCCGTCGAAGCTTTCCCCACTGCCGAAGCTCACACGTTTCTGGGTTGGACCTACAGCTTCATGAGCCTGACAGATGAGGCTATCGTTGAATGTCATCGCGCGACTGAAGTTGACCCCGACTTTGGCAATCCGTATAACGACATCGGCGCTTATATGATCGAGCAAGGCAATCTGTATGGTGCGATTCCGTGGCTGCAGCGCGCCATGACCGCGCCACGGTATGAGTCTTACTTTTATCCGCACTTCAACCTGGGGCGGGTGTACGAATCGCTGGGACGCGCGTATGACGCGCTACGCGAGTACAAGGCGGCGATCGATTTGAATCCGAAGTACGCGCTTGCGCTCCGGGCGTTCCGAAAGTTGCAGGCGAAACTCAACTAGGCTGACAGGTAATGGCTGACATCTTTCAACACTTTCCCATCAAGGCGTCAGCGCGACAGGTCTTCGAGGCGGTGTCCGAGCCTGCCGGTCTTGACGCGTGGTGGAGTCAGAGCTCATCTGGACGAGCTGAAGAGGGCGCGGAATACAAGCTTGGGTTTGGACCCGGGTACGATTGGCGCGCCAAAGTGTCCCGCTGTGTTCCCGACACCGAGTTTGAATTGGAACTGATCGAGGCGGACAAGGATTGGAGGGGGACCCGGCTAGGCTTCTCACTTGATGAGAATCAGGGCGTGACCGAGGTGCGCTTTCACCACACAGGTTGGCCCGAGTCGAACGAGCACTATCGCGTGTCCTGCTATTGCTGGGCGATGTATCTGAGGCTACTCAAGCGATATGTCGAGCATGGCGAGGTAGTGGTGTATGAAGCTCGTCTCGATGCGTAAGCGCATTCCTGGGAGCGCAGGCATCCCTGCCTGCTCTTCTCTCGCGCATCGCCAAAGCAGGCAGGGATGCCTGCGCTCTCAGGAGCAGAAGGAGAGCGAATCAGATGGATGGTTTTAGTTCCAGAGGCGGGTGGATCGAAGTAATCACCGGCGGCATGTTCAGCGGCAAGAGCGAAGAACTGATCCGCCGCATTCGCCGCGCTGAGATAGCCCGCCAGCGCGCGCAGATTTTTAAGCCGGCGATCGACGACCGCTTCGAGGTGAAGCGAGTGATCTCGCGCGACAATCGCGGGATGGACGCCATCGTCGTCAACAACTCCTCGGATCTTCGAGCCAACATTGTGTTCGGAGTGAAGGTTGTAGGCATCGACGAAGTGCAATTCTTCGATGATGAGATCGTCGATGTGTGCATGGAGCTGGCAGACGGAGGCGTGCGAGTCATTGCCGCGGGGCTTGACCAGGATTATTTGCGCCGTCCGTTCGGCCCCATGCCCGCGCTTCTGGCGGTGGCCGAAGACGTTTCGAAGATGCACGCAGTGTGTGTTCGATGCGGAGGGCTTGCGCATTATACGCAGCGAGTTGCCGGCGGTAACTCGCAGATTGAGATTGGCGACGGCACTTACGAAGCACGCTGCCGGGTGTGTTACGAGCCCTATCAAGCCAATGAAACGCCCGTCCAGGAAACCGGCGAGCCGAGCAACGTTGTCACAATTCGCTGACCGAAGAACCGCTCGATGAACGTCTTCGAACTCACCCGCAAACTAATCTCCATTCCATCAATCAGCGGCGATGAAAAGGCAGTCGCCGAGTTCATCGCCGAATACCTGAGCGACGTGGGGTTTGAGGTTGAGCTTCAAGACGCCGCCGAAGGCCGGCCCAACGTATACGCTCGCCGAGGCGAGCCCGACGTCGTGCTCTCGACCCACACCGATACCGTTCCTCCCTACGTCGAGTTCCGCGAAGATGACGAGTTCATCTACGGGCGCGGCGCTTGCGATACCAAGGGCATCATTGCGGCGATGCTCAAGGCCGGCGAGGCGTTGATCGATGCTAACGTGACCGACTTCGGCCTGCTCCTGGTCGTCGGCGAAGAAGCCGGGAGCCCCGGCGCACACGCCGCCAACACCATTCCTAATCGCTCGCGCTATCTGATCAACGGAGAGCCGACGGAGTCGAAACTGGCGCTTGGTTCAAAAGGGGCCCTGAGAGCCATTCTCAGGGCGAGGGGCCGTGCGGCGCATTCTGCTTATCCGGAGATGGGCGAGTCGGCCATCGAAAAGCTGCTCGACGTTCTCAACGATCTTCGCCGCATCGAGCTTCCGCGTGACCAGACGCTGGGCGCCACGACGATGAACATCGGAATGATCAAAGGCGGCGTCGCCGGCAACGTAATTCCGCCCGAGGCCGAAGCCGAGCTTATGTTCCGAGTAGTGACGACCAACGACTCGCTCAAACGCATCATCGAAGACGTCGTCGAATCGCGCGCCGAACTCGAGTACACGTTCGGATGCGACCCGGTGTTCACCGAGCGCATCGATGGCTTCGAGACGACCGTGGTCGCGTTTACCACCGACATTCCGCAGCTGGGGAACTGGGGCAAGCCGGTGCTCTTCGGGCCAGGCTCGATACTCGACGCGCACACGCCGCACGAGAGAATCTCGAAGCGCGAGCTTGCTTCCGCAGTTGACCGGTACGTAAAGTTGACAACGAGGCTAAAGGCAAAGATTGCGAACATGACCTGAGCCGCGAGACAGGAGAGTATTTCGATCGGCTCTTGACGCTGTCAAAGATCGTGATCACTTCATGTCTGCAAGAGGATACGATCGATGTCGAATAGAATTCCAGTAGGAGTCCTGGGCGCGACCGGCGCGGTCGGACAAAAGTTTGTTGCGCTACTCGAGAATCATCCGTGGTTCGAGTTGACCGAGCTTGCGGCTTCGGACCGCTCGGCAGGGAAGAGCTACAGGGAAGCAACCGTCTGGCGGCAGTACCAGCCGATTCCCGAGCGATTGAAGGATCGAACGATCAAGGCATGCGACCCGCGGCTCGATTGCCGCGTGGTGTTTTCCGGACTCGATTCATCGGTCGCCGGTGAGGTCGAAGAGAACTTCGCGCGAGCCGGCTACATCGTCGTGAGTAATTCAAGGAACCATCGAATGGACGATGACGTCCCGCTGCTCGTTCCCGAGGTCAACCCCGAGCATCTCGCTCTGATCAAAGTTCAGCGCGAACGGCGAAGCTGGCCCGGCGCGATCGTCACCAATCCCAACTGCTCGACGATCGGACTGGTGATGGCGTTGGCTCCGATTCATCGAGCGTTCGGCGTGAAGCGGGTAATCGTTACAACCATGCAAGCGCTATCGGGCGCCGGATATCCCGGGCACTCGGCGATCGACATGCTTGGGAACGTGATTCCGTTCATCGGCGGTGGCGAAGAAGAGAAAATGGAGACGGAGCCGCTAAAGATCATGGGTTCGCTCGACGGGAATGGAATTCGCTTTGCGGACTGCCGAATCAGCGCCCACACGAATCGCGTGTTCGTCGAAGACGGTCATATGGAATGTGTGTCGATTGAGCTGGAACGCAAAGCCAAACCTGATGAAGTGGCGCGCGTGCTCGCCCAGTTCAGCTCGCTGCCTCAAGAGTTGAAACTGCCATCCGCGCCGGAACGCCCGGTGATTGTGACTGACGAACGTGATCGTCCCCAGCCGCGTTTCGACCGCGACGCCGGAAACGGGATGAGCGCGGTGGTCGGCCGTATTCGCGAATGCCCGGTGTTTGACATTCGGTTTGTCGTGCTCTCGCACAACACAATTCGCGGCGCAGCCGGCGCTGCGATTCTGAACGCCGAATTGATGAAGGCCCAGGGAATGTTGGATTAATGATAGTCATGAAGTTCGGAGGCACTTCGGTCGAGGACGCGCCTTCAATCGAGCGCGTGGCTGAGATCATCCGCGCGCGCCTCAGCCTCAAGCCCCTCGTCGTCGTTTCGGCGATGGGCAAGACCACCCGCAAGCTGCTCCAGGCCGCTGAGGCCTCAGCCGCCGGAGACAACCGAACCACGCTCGGCGGCGTCGCCGATCTGAAGACTCGTCATCTGAGCGAAGTGCGCCGTCTGGTGAAAAACCCAGACGGTCGCGAGGTCTTCCCACTGATCGAAAAGCATTTTGACGAATTGAAGAAGCTCCTCGAGGGCCTTGCGATACTCGGCGAAGTTCCGCCTCGTGGGCTCGATAAGATACTTGCTTACGGCGAGCTTCTCTCGTCGGCGGTCCTGACCGATGCGCTGTCCGAGCGAGGTATCGCGGCGCGCTTGCTCGACGCGCGCGAGCTGATCAAGACCGATGATCGTTACGGCTCGGCCTCCCCGCTGTTCGAAATAACGAATCAGAAATTGCGAGAGGCGATTCCGGCTCTCATCGAAAGGGGCGTGGTGCCGGTCATTCAGGGATTCATCGGTTCATCGCGAGACGGGGCGACAACGACGTTGGGGTTTGAAGGCTCGGACTACACCGCTACGATTATCGGCGCCGCGCTCGATGCCGATGACATTCAAATCTGGAAAGACGTGTCGGGACTGATGACTGCCGACCCGCAGGTTTTTTCGGGTGCTCGCACCGTGAAGCTTTGCTCTTTTGCGGAAGCCGCCGATCTGACTTTCTTCGGCGCGAAGGTACTTCATCCCAAGGCGATCCATCCCGCGGCACGAAAGAACATCCCGGTTCACATCTACAACTCGAAGCAGCCGGCCGCGACGGGCACGACGATCACCGCAGCCACGCCACGGTGCGCGAATCTGATTAAGTCGATCGCCTACAGGAGACCGGTTACGATAATCAACGCGACCGCGGATTCGAGCGCCGATGGATCGAGGTTCGTTTCAGCAGATGAACTGTTGAGAGCGTTCGTAGACACTCTTGCGAAGCGGCGTATTCAGCCGCTGATCACTTCGGTGTCAGCGTCGAATGTCGTGATCGCGCTGGACTCGCGTGAGCTGCGCCACGGCGGACGCGATTTGATAGAAGCAGTCTCAGGTTTTGGCTCCGCGACGGCTGAAACGGGGCAAGCCATTGTTTCGATGGTTGGGGATGGTGTGCGAAGCGAGCCCTCGTTTGTTGGCCGCGTGTTCAAAGCGATTGACGACACCGAGCTGGGCTTGATCTTGCACGGTTCATCGCCGATCACGATGAGCTTCGTGGTAGCGGAACAGGAAGTCGAGAAGGTCATCGCAAAGCTGCACGCCGTTTTCTTTGACCAGCTTGATCCGCAAGTTTTTCAATAAAGCCTTCTTTATTGCGGCATCGCTCTAGGCAGTTTCCAGTATCAACGTTTAGAATCTATCCTCAGGCAAAAGAAGTGAGAGTCGATCAAGCCCGTGAGTTTTGTTAGGCCTAAGTTCACTTTCAGGTCAGAAGTAGCGTGGATTTGGATACTCATTGTTGGTCCTCTGCTCCTTGGGTCGGCGCTTGCAATCATCTCTTGGTTAATCGAAAGGGTATTTAGTTTTGATTTCAGGTAAAAACAAATTTTTATCGCGCAGCGTGGCCGCCGTAGGGCTGCTGATGCTTCTGGTTTCTTCGCAGATAGTTGCGTCGGAGCCCATTGCAAAGAATTCGTGGCGAGGCATTACGCCTCTCCATTCTTCATCGGAGGACGTGGCCCGGACGATCGGCACGGAGGCTGATTCCGCCGAGGCGATGTTGAGCGGACCATATAAGGTCGAAGGCGGCGAGGTAACTTTCTCATACCTCACGGCCAGCCTCGCGAAGATTTATCGCGCCCCTCGCTCGATGGTCGGCAAGGTGTTCACGATCTACTTCAAACCAAACGAGCCGATGTCGCGCGGCGACCTCCCGCTGGGACCGGGCTTCAAGCGGTGCGTCGAAGAGCGGGACCGGATTTTCTATTACTTCGTTAGCGACGCGGGAGTAGCCTACCGGCTTCTGCGCGAGGGCGATCGAGTCGAGACGATTATCTATCAGCCTTCGCGTGTCGAGGTCCGCAGCCTCGCGGTGAATACTGAGTGTGTGTTTTGAAGACGACCGACGACCGATGACCGAGGACCGTCGGCGGTCGTCCGTCGGCGGTCGTCCGTCGGCGGCCGCTTAGGCCCTCCAAGGGCGACTACCGAATGAAATTAGCACTACTAGGCTACGGAAAGATGGGACAGATGGTTGAGCAAGCGGCCCAACGCGATGGCCTCGAGGTTGTAGCCATCCTTGATCCGGTCTCGGGCTCACGAGGCTCGCTCGGCGAAGCTGATGTGTGCATAGATTTCTCCGAGCCTGGCGCGGTGATCGAGAACATCAAGACCGCGACCGCCGCGCGCGTGGCGATGGTCGTCGGAACGACTGGATGGTACGACCACTTGGAAGAGGCCCGGGGTCTGGTTGAAGCAAGCGGTATCGGTTTGGTCTACGGGTCGAACTTCAGCGTCGGCGTCAACCTGATGTTTAAAATCACACAGTACGCTTCCCAGCTGTTCAGCCGGTTTCCTTCACACGATCCGTTCATCGAAGAGGCGCATCACAAATTCAAGAAAGACGCGCCGTCGGGCACCGCGGTGTTTCTTAAACGCATTGTGGAGTCGCAATACAACCGGGAAGTGCCGACTTCAAGCACACGCGCCGGCTACATACCGGGCAGGCACGTCGTCGGGTTCGATTCCGAGGCTGACACGCTGACTCTCGTTCACACTGCGCGCAGCCGCGCCGGGTTCGTGGAGGGCGCGTTGCTCGCCGCACGATGGATAGTCGGACGCAAAGGGTTCTACGAGTTCTCGGCGATCATTGAGGAGCACTTGAAATAGATGCTGGCTAGCTCAGATCTAAAGGGTTGCGGGACGGCGCTGGTCACGCCGTTCAAAGAAGACCTGTCGATTGACGAAGACGCGATGCGCCGGTTCGTGGATTTTCAGATCACAGACGGCATTAACTTCCTGGTGCCGTGCGGGACGACCGGAGAGAGCGTGACTCTGAGCGACGAGGAGCAACGCCGAGTAGTCGAGATAGTTCTTAGACAGGCCAGCGGACGTGTGCCGGTGATTGCAGGAGCCGGGGGCAACAACACCGCTCATGTGATCAAGCTTGCGCGCGAGTGGGAACGCCTCGGGGTCAATGGACTGCTGTCGGTGACGCCTTACTACAACAAACCGACTCAGGAAGGACTCTATCAGCACTTCAAAGCGATCGCCGGAGCCACTTCGCTTCCGATCATCGTCTACAACGTGCCGCCTCGCACCAACGTGAACATTTTGCCGGACACGATCGTGCGACTCGCCGAAATTCCGAACATCATCGGTGTTAAGGAAGCGTCCGGCGACATCTTGCAGGTTGCCGAGATCATCACGCGAGTGCCGCCCGGGTTCAGAGTATTGTCGGGCGATGACTCGATTACCCTGCCGTTGATAGCTCTCGGCGGAGTGGGGTTGATCTCGGTCGCTTCGAACGAAGCGCCGAGCAAGCTGACTGCACTCACTCGGGCGTGTCTTGAAAACAACTGGGACGAAGCACGACGGCTGAACCGCGAGCTGTTTCCTTTGATGAAGGCCAACTTCATCGAGACGAGCCCGGGTCCAGTTAAAGCAGCGCTGGCGATGATGGGTAAGATCAAAGAGGTGTATCGCTTGCCGATGGTGCCGGTGAAGCCGGAGACGAAGGAGAAGCTTCGTGCCGTGCTTGTTGAGCTGAAGCTGATTAGTGACACACGAGACTAAAATGAGTCTACCAGAGACAATCCAACAACTCTTCGACAATCCACCCGACGAGTTCACCGACGAACATCGCGCGCTGTTCAGTGAATTCAAAGAGAAGCTCAACTCCGGCGAGGTGCGCGCTGCCGAAAAGATCGATGGCCGTTGGAAGGTCAACGCCTGGGTCAAACGTGGCATCCTGCTCGGCTTCCGGATGGGGCGCATCGAAAACTTTTCAATCAACAATCAATTTCGGTTCTACGATAAGGACACCTATCCGCTGCGCCGGTTTGCTGCCACTGACGGCGTGCGAATCGTGCCCGGCGGATCTTCGATTCGCGATGGTTGCCATATCGGAAAAGGCGTCACTTGCATGCCGCCGATGTTCGTCAACGTGGGCGCTTACGTCGACGATGGGACGATGATCGATTCTCACGCGCTCGTTGGGTCGTGCGCGCAGATAGGCAAGCGGGTTCATCTGTCGGCAGCCGCACAGATCGGCGGCGTGCTCGAACCGATCGGCGAGCTGCCGGTCATCATCGAAGACGACGTGCTCGTAGGCGGCAATTGCGGAGTGTACGAAGGCACCATCGTTCGTGAGCGAGTGGTGCTTGCGTCGGGGACTATTTTGACCGGCGGCACACCCGTCTACGATCTGGTGAATGATCAGTTTTATCGCAAGACCGCGGACGCGCCTCTCGAGATTCCGGCAGGCGCGGTGGTTGTTGCAGGTTCGCGGGCTATCACAAAGGGCCGCGGTCCGGAGCTTGGGCTTTCGATCTACATGCCGATCATCGTGAAGTACCGGGATGAGAAAACCGATGCGTCGGTGAGGCTTGAAGATTATTTGCGATAGATGAACGATGAAATTGCGAAACGAAGGGTATCAGCAGGATCACAGGTGAGGAAACTGCCCCGCTCTTGATTAAATTCCAGGATCTTGAGAGCGGGGGCAAGCCACCCTTCCTGACCTGTGATCCTGCCCTGTGTTTCTTCTGTTTGAATTTAGCTTCAGACCGTTGACTCAGTCCATGTTCACACCAGCGAAGCGACTTCAACACATTGGCAAGAGCGCCACGCGAGTGCTCTACGACAGCGCGCCGCCCGGCTCGATCAACCTGGGTCTGGGCGAGACGGATTTTCCCACCCCTGAAGTAGTCCGCCGCGAAGCCATCCGCGTCATTCGGGACGAACGAATCGGCTACACGCCGAACGAGGGGATTCAGCCACTTCGCGAGAAGATCGCTGAGTATCACAGCGAAGGACTGGCCTCGTCCTACACCGCTGAGTCTGTGTGCGCGACCTCCGGCGCCGAAGAAGCGCTGTTCGCCGTGATGATGACGATTCTCGAGCCGGGCGATGAAGCGCTGCTGCCCGACCCAGGCTACATCGCTTATCCTGCAATCGCCGAGATCGCCGGCGCTGATCTGCGCTATTACCCAACTCCCGCGGCGGGCGGGTTCGCGTTCGATCGCGCGAGCTTCGAGAGAGCTGTAACCGAAAAGACTAAGCTGGTAGTCATCAACTCGCCCTCGAATCCGACCAGCCGGGTGATCTCGCGTGATGATCTGCGATTCATAGCCGAGCGGCTCTCTCGATCGGGCGCCTACGTGCTTGCTGATGAGATCTATCGCGATCTCTACGTCGGCGAGCGTCCCGCGACGATCTCAGAGTTTTACGACAAGACGATTATCGTTTCGGGCCTCTCAAAGATGATGAGCATGACCGGCTGGCGACTTGGCTGGGCCGTTGGATCGGAGGAAGTGATTCGTCAGGTGACCGTTATGCGCCAATACATGTCGACCTGCACCTCGGCGGTGACTCAGAAGGCCGCGCTTGCTGCGTTTAGCGAAGAAGGCCAGCGCGAAACGGTTGCGATGCGCAATGAGTTGAACCGGCGAGGCGAAGTGATGGCGCGGGCAATCGATCGTGAGCTGAAGCTTCCTTACGTGCAAGGTGAAGGCGCCTACTACATCATGCTCGACGTTTCGCGATATGGGCCGTCGATGGACACAGCGATTTCGTTACTCGAGGAGGGCGTGATCACAGTGCCCGGCTCCGCGTTCGGGTCTGAGGGCGAAGGCTTCTTAAGGTTGTCGTTTTCAATCGACGCGTCCCTGATCGAAGAAGGCGTCCGACGTATGGCTAAAGGTCTCGAGAGGAGATAGACACGGATAACGCGGGTTCAACGGATGTTCGCGGATTATATCTCAAGGGAAATCATGAAGAACAAAACGATACTCGTGGCACTCCTGGTAATACTTGGTGTTGTCGGCGCGCCGCGTGCGCAGAACGTGGCAAAGTCGGAAGCCAAGGTCGAGACCGGCGACATCAACGGCGCGGCGTTTCGTATAGAGGTTCCCGCAGTTTGGAACAAGGGGCTGGTGATGTACTGCCACGGCTACGATCTGTCAGGAAACCAGCCGCCGAACTGGAACGACCCGCAAGCCAAACCTGTCCGCGATGTGTTTCTGTCGCGCGGCTACGCCTTCGCGCAGTCTGACTACAGGACAAAAGGCTGGGCCGTTAAGGAAGCTATCGATGACACGGAGGCGCTACGGCGCTACTTCATTTCGAAGTACGGCCAGACGCGCGAGACATTCATCACCGGTCATTCAATGGGAGCGGTAATCACCATCGCGACGCTCGAGCGTTATCCCGCGATCTACGCCGGCGGAATGCCATTGTGCGGGCCGCTCTCGCCTGCGTTGGACTTTTTGGAAGACCGCGTGTTCGACATGCTGGCAACGTTCGAGTACTGCTTTCCCGGTACGATAGGCTCGGCGGTTGATGTGCCTGCGGATTTCAAGTTCAGCCCCACAGGATCGGATCGGGTCCGCGAGGCGCTCAAAGCGTCGCCGGCGAAAGCAGCCATGTTCGCGAAACGCTACAACGTGGAGCTGATCGAGCTTCCCGGGGTGATGAGCTTCTGGCAGGCGATCGTCAAAGAACTGAAGCAGCGGACCGGCGGCAATCCTTTTGACAATCGCAACACGATCTACAGCGGCTTTGACGACGACGCTGCCGTGAACCGCGGAGTGAAGCGCTACGCCGCCGACTCGAAAGCACGGGAATACGTCCGCCAATACTATACGCCGACAGGCCGCGTCTCTGATCCGGTGCTGACGGTGCACACGACACACGATCCGTTGGTGCCCGCGCGCGACGTAGTCTATTACGACGTGACCTCCGGCGTGGCGGGCACAAGCGATTTGTTTGTTGCGAGGTTCGTTGTCGCCAATGGCCATTGCAACATCAGCGCGCCGAGGACTGCGGCAGCGTTCGATGCGCTCCTCTCGTGGGTGCACGAGCACAAACGTCCTGCGTCGGGCGAGATTCAGTGAGTGAAACGTGAGGCGTGAAAATGTGAACGTGTTGCGTGAAACGTGAGGCGTGAAATGTGAAGCAGGCTCGTGGTCGGGAAGGGCGGCTTGCCCCCGCTCTTTTGCAGGCATAGGTAATCGACGATGCGGG
>DATLWF010000698.1:0-8807 GCA_035576605.1 Blastocatellia bacterium
AATTCCAAGCGGCGTGAAAATAGCATCTTCGGCAAAGCGGTCAATGCGCTTACCTGAAACGCGACGGACGATCTCGGCCGCCACGATGAACCCAACATCCGAATAAACGAATCGCGTGCCTGGCTCGTAACTCGGGCGCAACTCATAGATCAGCGAAAGCGGGTCGACAGTCTTCCCAACATAATCAGCGATCTCGTTATCCGGGGGCAGTCCCGCGCGATGTGTCATCAACTGCTCGACCGTGATTCGCTCTTTTCCGTTCTTGCCGAACTCTGGAATGTAGAGCGCGACCGGATCGGCGAGTGAAACCTTTCCGCGCTCGACCAGGATCATCATCGACGTAGCCGTCGCAACGATCTTGGTGAGCGAAGCAAGGTCAAAGATCGTGTCAACGGTCATCGCTTCGCGCTTTGGTTCGATCGCGCGATCGCCAAAGGCTTTTCGGTAAACGACGCGGCCCTTTCGCGCTACCAGAACGACCGCGCCCGGCGTTTCTTTGCGCTCGATCGATTCGAGCACCGCTTCGTCAATCTTCGCCAGTCGCTCGCTCGACATCCCGACCGACTCGGGTGTCGCAGCGGTGAGTTTCGCCGGTGATTCGTTGAGAGCACGCCGTTGAGCAATAAGTGGTAACGGACACAGAAGGGTGAAACAGACGCAACCAACAATCGACTTTGGAATTGCTGTTTCGCGCAAAGACGCAAAGGAACGCAAAGTCCGCAAAGCTGTGCGCGTTTGCGTCTTTGCGTTCCTTTGCGTCTTTGCGCGAAACTCGTCGTTCGCCCTCATAGCGTCCAATCTCATTCAATAGCCGCGCCGAGCTCAGCCGCTTGTTCAAGCGACGATGCCGTGCCTGGCTGCTTCGTCATAAGGCTCACCGTGTAACCTATCGTCAAACACACCACCGTGCCCGCCAGCACATACCACGTCCACGCAAGCGGCGTGAAAAACTTGACCACCAGCATTGAAACCAGAGACACCCCCATCCCGATCATCACGCCTGTTTGATTCGCTCGCCGCGTGAGCACCCCCAGCAGAAACGCTCCCAGCATCGGTCCGTAAACCAGCGATGCGATCGTCAGCCCGGTCGTGAACACCGATCCCCAGCGGCTGGCCAGCACCGCGATTCCAATCAACACGATTCCCCACACAGCCGTCAGCCAACGTGACAACTTCAACAAACTCTCGTCGGTCTTATCTCGCCCCAAAAGCGGTTTGTAGAAATCAAGCACGGTCGTTGACGCAAGCGAGTTCAGCGAACCGCTCAGGTTCGACATCGCCGCCGCGAATATCGCGGCGATCACAAGCCCTGCGACTCCGTGCGGCAACCGATGAACGATGAACGCCGGGAAGATTTCGTCGGTGCTCGCAAGTTTCGTCTCCAGCGGATAAAACTTGTAATAGGCGAAAAGCATAATCCCGATGATCAAAAAGAGCAGGAACTGGAAGAACACCACGAACCCGCTCAACACCAGCGCTTTCTGACTGTCGCGCATATTGCGGCAGGTCAGCAGTCTTTGAACAAGCAGCTGATCGGTGCCGTGCGACGCCATCGTCAGAAACGTGCCGCCCAACAGGCCTGCCCAAAACGTAAATGGCAGCTTGAAATCCCAGGCAACAGAAAACACCTGAAACTTGTTGACCGGCGCCGCTTCGGCAACAACCGCGCTCCATCCACCCGGTATTAGCCGTAACAACATATAAGCCGCCAGCAGCGAACCTCCTATGTAGATCACGAGCTGAATCAGGTCAGTCCATATGACCGCAGCGATCCCACCTTCGAACGTGTAGATCAAAGTCAGCAACCCGACGATGAAGATCGACCACAGCCACAAATGAGGCAAACCCGGCAGACTCGCGCTGAGCACCGCGCTCAAAACAAGCGACGCCGCAAACACTCGCACTCCCTCGGCCAGCGCGCGCATCACCAGGAACAGCGACGCGGCGAAGTTCTTCGCTTGCACGCCGAACCTGCGCTTCAACAGTTCATAAGCCGTCAGCAGCTCACCCTGAAAATAGGCCGGGATGAAAAGCAAGCTGATGATGATTCGCGCAACGATGTAGCCGAGCACGACCTGCAAGTACGTCAGGCTGCCGCCCTGCTCGGGCCGCGCGTAGGTCGAATAAGCCAGCGCCGGCACGCCGATCAGTGTCAGCGTGCTCGTTTCGGTCGCGACGATCGAAAGGCTGATAACGACCCACGACGTGTTCTTCGAACCGATGAAATAGTCTTTGACCGTCCGCTGCGAACGCCGAAACATCGTTCCAAAGATGGTGATGCCCACAAGGTAGGCCACCAGCACAACGTAATCTATCGCGGAGAATCCCACGCTGAGACTCCATCAAGAGATCCTGCGTTGCTCAAACTTGAGAAGACTAAAGAGAGACGAACATCATGTAGGAGCGGCTGCCCCTTACGCGAGTTGTTGAGCAAGTTTCACCGCGCCGATAGCCGGTGGATACAGCGGCGGGCCAATCTCGGCGTGAGGTGCAACCCGCAAGACAGCTTCCCGCAAAGGCTCCAACACGAACTCGCCAGATCTGAAAACGCTTCCAACGCAAGCGACCCGAAACGCGCTCGCGTGCAACCCCAGTTTGTCAATTACCGATGCGGCGAGCCGTCCAAGCTCGCGTCCGGCAGCGGTCAATATCTGACGCGCAACCTCATCGCCTTCACGCGCAGCTTCATCTACGAGCTCCGCCAACGGCGCGATGTCCACATGCTCCGAGTCGCTATTGTAGATGACCCCGGGCAAATCGCTCGGGCCTGCGACGCCAAGCCTTTTGCAAATTCGTTCGGCCAGCGTAGTCTGGGGCGAGCGGCCGTCGAACGATGACACCACCGCCTTTAACGCTCGTTGCGCAATGTAATAGCCCGATCCCTCATCGCTCAAAGTAGGTCCAAACCCGCCCGAGCGCGCAGTCTCGCCGTCCGGGTTGACGCCGATGGCAATCGAACCGGTGCCCGCGATCACAACGACTCCCGCCTTACCGTCAAGCGCGCCTTCGAGCGCCGCGCGCGCATCAGTGACCAGCTCGAGCCCGCCCACGTGCAATGCGTCGTCCAGCGCGTCTTTCATCGTGTGATAGTGAATCGGATGGTTGATGCCCGCTATCGCAGCGCAAGCCGAGTCGATGTTATTGAGTGCGATTCGTGCCTGAGCGCAGGCGTCGGCGACCGCCTGCTCAATGTGCGAGACAGCTTCTTCCAATCCGACGCGTAGCGGGTTCGCGGCGCCGCTGAAGCCTTCGCCGACGATTCGGTATTCTGAGTCGGTGATCACTGCGTGAGTCTTTGTGCCGCCGCCGTCAATGCCCAGGAAATACTTCTCCCGAGACGGCGCGTGCTCGTCGCGCGTGAACGGACCAGTTGATGATTGGGCCGGGGCTTCTGCTGTTTCGGTCGTGAGGATCTTTGACATAAAGCTGACCGGGGCGTGGTCTTTTTCAAACATTCTCTTGGGCCTTTCAAAGCTCTTACTCTTGTTATAGGCCCTGCTCGATCACTTGTAAAACGATTTGTTTTTATGGTTATCATAACGATTCGTTGTCCGTGATTGTCTATGGAACTGAGGCTCTTGAGAACCTTCAAAGCAGTTGCCGAGGCCGGCTCCTTCACCCAGGCAGCGTCACGCATACATTTGACCCAGGCTGCTGTCAGCGTTCACATGCGCCAGCTCGAAGAAGAAGTGGGGGCGCCGTTGTTTCTGCGAGTCAACAAGAAGCTCTACCTGACCGAAGCCGGGCGCGCGCTGCTTGGGCACGCCGAGACGATCCTTCGGGCACACGACGAAGCCAAGGCTGATCTGGCTGCGATCGGAGGGCCTTCGCACGGGCGCTTGCGGCTCGGCGTCGCGTCGACCGCGATCACCGCGCATCCTTTGCCTGAAATCCTGAGCGAGATCAAACGCAAATACGCGCTGCTGGATTTGTCAGTGGTCGGAGGCACCAGCGAAAGGATAATCGAGGAGATCCTCGCCGGCAGCATTGACCTCGGGTTGGTTTCGCTTCCGGTCGAAGCATCAGATGTTTTGACCGAGACTCTGCGAAGCGACAGACTGGTCGCGGCGATGAGCCCGCAACACAAGCTCGCTCGCACACGCATGATCACTGCCGAGGAGCTTTCGTCCGAGCCGTTGATACTCGGAGAAAAAGGCGGCAATACACGCCGACTGATCGACCTGTTCTTCGAAAAGAACAAGCTTGATCCGAAGATTGTTATGGAGCTTCAACGCACGGAAGCTATCATCAAAATGGTAGAGCTTGGTTTCGGAGTAACGATTCTTCCGCGCAGCTCGGTTCACACCCACGTGGCGCGCGGAACACTCCGCTCAGCGCCCGTCCGCGACCTGGATGTGAAATGGGAATTCGGCGTCGCCTATCTGAAGAGCGATTATCTTCCGCCCGCCCTCGAATCGTTCCTGAAGCTCTGTCGCGCGTACATCGGCGGCGAAGGCCACGACGTCGCGGGTGAGTAACCTCCAGAGAACTCGCGATCATCGCCCAGCGTACGCCTCGACCGTTTCGACTATGTCGGCGGGCAACGGGGAAGTGAACTCCATCCACTCACCGCCGGCAGGATGATGGAAGGCCAGCCTCGAGGCGTGCAAACACAAACGAAATGCGGATTGCGAATCGCGGATTTCGGATTGGTCTTGGATTCGAAGGGACGTGACTTCGGATTCGCAATCCGCAATTCGAGATTCGCTATTCCCATGCATCTCATCACCGACGATTGGATGGCCTATGTGGGCGCAGTGTATCCGAAGCTGGTTCGTGCGGCCGGTGACGGGCTCTAACTCGAGGAGCGTGACCCGTCCCGCCCGTTCAAGGACTTTGAATCGAGTCTCCGCGGACTTGCCGCTTTCCATTACCCGCCAACGCGGGCGCTGGTCCGCATCCCGGCCGATTGGCGCGCTGATCGAGCCGGCTTCCTCTTCAACGTTGCCGCGCACCAACGCCAAATACCGCTTCTCTACAAGCCGCTTTCGAAAATGGCGCGACAACACCGTCAATGCGCGAGAGTTCTTGGCAACAACGATCAAGCCTGAGGTCGCCCGGTCGAGGCGGTGGACCATTCCTGGCCGTATGACGATCTGAGGATTGAGGATTGAAGATCGAGGATCGAACGACTTGGACGACCCCAGGGCGAGATCCTCCATTCTCCATCGTCCATCCTCAATTCTCGATTTGTTCAAGTGGTAGGCAAGCGCGTTAGCGAGCGTGCCGGTCTTTACGCTCATAGTTGGATGGACGAGCATTCCGGCGGGCTTGACGACTATCATGACGTGCTCATCTTCGTGAATGACTTCGAGCGGAATTGGCTCGGGTGACATCGCGGTGGGTGCGCCGTCATCGAAGGACAATTCAATCGAGTCGCCCAAGAGGATCCGATAACCCGCGCGCCCAACGGCTCCATTCACGAGACAGGCGCCCGCTTCAATCAAGTTCGCTATCCGCATTCGGCTGAGGCCTCCAAACCGCGCCGCGCAAAACTCATCCAGCCGTTGGCCCGGATCCGGTTGTTCGATGTTGAACTGAAAGGAATTTGTCATCAGAGCGCCCCGGCTATTGACTCACCTGGTGGTTTGATTTGTCAAAGGTCAGGGATGGGTGAGATATCAGTTACGGCGCGGTCACGGCTGTTAGTCGAAGGAGGACTCGTGCCGCGCCATTGGGATGAAGGATGCGGATGATCGCACTTTCATTGTCCTCGTTGCCAGCCAGCCTGGTTCCGTCGCTAAGTGTGCCCTTCTGCACCAGCACCTTGCCATTCTTTTTGAGCACCGGGTCCTTATTGAAGGTCAAACACGAGGCGCCCTTCAGTAGTTCGACGCGCATTCCAAAGTTCGCGAATCCACTTCCACGAAGGCGTATGACCTCATCTACTTCAGAAGACTCGATCACTGGAATGTCAGAGAGGTTCTCCGAAAGCTCAGGTACCCTGAAGACGAGGATCGAGCTTTCAGGCTGGCCACAAGCGACATAGGCGAAGTGCGTGGGCCGGGGAGGCGCCAGAACGCCTGGCGAAGACACGTCGACGGTCACACAAGCAACGCCGCGAGGCTTCGGGCACGAGGTCACCGAAATCGGCGGCGCTGAGACTATCTGATCAACTCGAGTATCGATCACACCCGCAATTCCAAGAGCGTCATTCGTGAAGACAAGGATCGGCGGTTGAAGATCCACTGCGTTTGATGAGCAGGCGCTGAGGCCAAGCGGCCCTCCGCCCCCTCCGCCAGCCTGTAGCGTCTTACCGGTCGCCGGGTCGCGGGTGAGCGGAGCAGTCGGCGCGGGAATTCCGGATGCGCCGGCGCTTCCCGGTGCCGTCCCGCGCGTCATGTCGTCGATGATCGCGCGGACGAATTCATCTTTGCACGTGTCGAACTCGACTATCGCCCCGTTCGGGGTCACGTCGACGACTGCCCCGCCGGTGACGCCCACGGTGCTGGACCAGTAAGTGACGTAGAGGTTTCCGTTCGTCGGTGATATAGCAGCGTTCCAGGGATTTCTTCCGTCGGCGGGACGCTCCGGAATCGGGAGACTGGGCCCAATCCGTAGAGGAAACTGGATCGCTGGAGCGGGGATATCCTTGAGTTTCTTGTCGGACTTAGTGTCGATCACCGAGACAGTACCATCACCGAAGTTGGTCACATAGATCTTTGAACCGCTCAACGATGCCGTGCAACTCGACGGGTCCTGCCCAACCGGTATCTCGGCTACTTTTTGATCGGTTGCGGTGTTGATTACGTCGACGCGGTTAGCGCCGCCGCAAGGAACGTACAGCTTGCCGGCGGCGACGGCCGGGAACCTTGGGCCTTTGCCGATGTTCCCCAGCAAGCTCTGCGTGTAGCTTCCGTCACCTTGTTTGGTTAGAACAGACACGCGACCCTCCATCACCGTCGAGTAGTCCACGGGGAACTCTTTCGACGGAACGGTATTCGAGCCAAATAGCGTTACGTATACCTTGTTGCGAGCGGGCGCGGCTGCGACCCCGAACGGGCCCAGCGGTGGGCCGCAGGTCGCACAAGCACGCGGATCGACGATCGGGATGTTCTTAAATGAATTGTTCGTCGCGTTGACGATCGTCACGTTGTCCGAGACCAGATTCGCAACAATCAGGTCAGCGCCAAGCGAGCCTATTCCCCATGGTTCGACCGCTGCAGGGTCCTTGATTTTAAGGACCGCGACTGGATCAACCGTTCCAAACTCAACAGTCGCGCGAATGAGGAAACTGCCTGGCAAACAGGTTGGCGACGTCGCGAGTCCATCGGAAAGCTTCTGCCAAAGACCGCCGCCATCCAACGTGAAGAACGATTCAGAACCCGGCGGGTTAGACTTACCGGGAGTGTCGAACAGCGCGGGTTTGTCGGCAATTGCAAAATCGTCGATCGCGCCCACCGCGAAGCTGCCTTTTGTAATAGTCAACGGTGTAATCAGGTTGAATGTCAATATCTGTTCTGTGCCGCGCACGCGCCCGATGAATGCCGCACTCGGCATTTGGCCGTTGCCTGGCCCATCCCCTTCCGGATCGAAGTAAACGACTATGCGATAGAGCGAATCGGGTTTGACTCCGGTCGTGACTAGCGCGCGCTCGAATCCGATGGCGATGGAACGAAGCGTCGCGGGATAACTCGGCGGAGTAAGCTTGTTCAGCCAACCGAATCCCGGTTTGCCTTTGAGCAGATCCGGCGGACCTAGTGCACACTCGGCGTCACCGTCGTCGATGGTTATCTCATTAAGCGAGCCCGCAGGCGTCACGTCATACGCCCTCAGGACTGAGAAGTCTGGGCAAAGCAGGGCTCCGCAGGTTATCAGCGCGAAAGCAAACATCATTAGCGTTCGCGCGCTTGATTCGGATTCTGCCCTCCAAAACGGGACAATCAGTCGGTTCACGGCATCAACCTCTCGCCAGCGGCGGCGGCGCCTTGACTCGCGCTCAACGAGCGAAGTGCATCTAGTATGCCACCGCGTCCGGGTTGACCGACAGCGAACAGGGCGCAAATGTTGGCCGGTGCAAGCAGTGAGTCTGGTAACAAGCGGGTCAGGGTTCGGGAACAAAGTACCGGCATTGGTAAGATAGTTATCAGCAGCCGGTAGGACTGAGGATCATTCTCGCCTCTTCGAGGACCAACGGATCAGGGTCGCCTTTGAGCGCGCGCTCTGCGATCGGCGCTGCAAGCTTCGGATCGAGTTGCGAAAGCGCCCAAATACAGTGGCTCCGGATCAGACCCTCCGGGTCAGTCTCAATTCGCTCGATCATCAGCGGCACGGCTGCGGTTGCGCCAACGTTGGCGGCTACGACTGCGGCATTGCGAAGCAGTCCTCGACGCTTGGGCCGTGTGAGAGGCGTGCCACGGAATCGCGCGCGAAACTCATCGTCGCTTGCAATCGAGAGCACCTCAACCAAATCGAGACGGTGACCCGCCCCCGACTCAGGGCGGAACTCGGGCCACCGAGTGTCCAAAGCAAAGCGATTGAACGGGCAAACATCCTGACAGACGTCGCAGCCAAAGACCCAGTCGCCCATCGCCGCCCGAAGCTCACGTGGAATTGCGCCTTTGTTCTCAATCGTCAGATACGAGATGCACTTCCGCGAGTCCAACTGGTACGGAGCCGGGAAGGCGTCGGTCGGACAAGCGTCGATGCATCGGTGGCACGAGCCGCAGCTAACCTTGATCTCGCGATTGTCGGCGGGAAGCTCGAGGTCGAGGAGTATCTCTGAGAGAAAGAACCACGACCCGCTTCGCGGTTGCAGCAGGTTGGTGTTTTTGCCGAAGAATCCGAGCCCCGCACGCGCGGCCAGC
>DATLWF010000699.1:0-8036 GCA_035576605.1 Blastocatellia bacterium
CGAGGAGCGGGACCGGCCAAAAGCCCTCTCGGCGTTTGTGCGCGCTTCGACGATTGCTCCCGAAGACCCGGAAAGCTACTACGGGGTTGGCTACAGTTATCGCCTGATGAAGCAGTATCCGCAGGCGATCCCGCAATTGAAGAAGGCGCTCGAGCTGCGGCCCGATTACTACGATGCGCATCGCGAGCTGGCTTATTGCTATCACGCGGCGGGCGACACAGATAACGCCATCGGCGAGTACAACACGGCGACCGGCTATCAAGGTGAAACCAACAACTCCGGCGAGATGGCGGGTAATAACCTCGCGCTTTCGGCTTTGTACACTGAGAAGGGACAGCAGGTGGGCGGCTCTGACGGTGACGCGCTTGCCAAAGCCGGCAAAGCTTACGAGACCGACGCGCGAGTCTACGACCCTACGCTCAAAATAGCGATGAAGATTCTGGTTGGCAGCGGCGTGGCGTATCGCATGACGGCCTACTTGCCTTCGGAGCTGCGGGGACTGATAAACACCGGTGGAGTCAGCGTTCCGGGGACGGGGGTCAAATTGCCTTTTCCGAGGAGGAAGCCCTGAGGCGGACGAGGGGCCTCGCTTGGGGAGCAACGCGATCTAGCAACCACACTAGGGAATCAATACACAAGGGCAGGTTCAGGAAGCGCGCGCGCAGGAACCGGCGAACCGGGATGTCCCACCGTATGCCTTCGGCGCGCCGGTGATATGAAGTGATGCACCGTCGATCGGCTTGTTGCGACGTCTCGATAACACTGTTACAACCCGTACACGATTTTTCCCGCCACGATTGTCATTACGACCTTAGTGTCAAGTATCTCGCGAGGCGACGCCTGTAACAGATTCTTGGTCAGAACCACGAGATCGGCAACCTTGTGCACTTCGATCGAACCTTTGATCTTCTCTTCGAAGTTCGCGTAAGCCGTACCGTAGGTGTAAGCCCGAATTGCTTCCTCCATCGAGATTCGCTGCTCGGGGAACCAGCCGCCGGCGGGTTCCGCGCTTAACGTCTGACGGGTCACCGCTGCATAAAGCCCAAGCATCGGGTTGATCGGATATTCTGAAGCCGAAGTGCCTGGCCAGTCAGTCCCAAAGCACAACACTGCGCCGCTGTCCTTGATGCTCTTGAACGCGTAGGCACCCTTGCAACGCTCGCGGCCAATGCGCTCTTCCATCCAGCGCATGTCGTCGCTCAGATGGAACGGCTGCACTTCTGCTACGACGCCGAGCTTGCCTAAGCGCTTGAAATCGTCGGGCGCGATCACCTGCGCGTGCACCAAACGAAAACGCCGGTCGCGAACCCCGTTCTGCCGGTTCAGCTCTTCCAGATAGTTGAGCAAGACGTTGTTTGCTTCATCGCCGATCGCGTGGACGGATAGCTGCAAGCCCGCGCGGTCGGCGTCGAGCATGTACTGAAGGAACTTGCCTTCGACAAAGTTGCCCTTCTCATCGACCATCAGTGGCCGCCACTTGCCTCGGTTCGACGGATCATTCGAATACGGTTGCAAGAAGCGCGCGGTGCTCGTGCCCATGATTCCGTCGATGTGACCTTTCAACGCGCCGAGTCGAATCCATTCATCTCCCGATCCGACCTTGATCCGGCGATCAGACATTTCTTGCCAGCGCTCGAGAGCTGGCCGAAAGTGAACACGCACGGTCAGCTCGTTTGTCTTTAGCAGTTCGCGGTAGATGTCGAGTTGTTCGTCGTCACTCATATCACTGACGTTAGTCACACCGTACCTGCGAATCTCGGCCAGCGCGTTCTTTGTTTGCTGTACCCGCCGCTCGTGCGAAAACTGTTTGGGGATCACTGACGCGAACAGCGGTATGACGCCTCGCCCACGCAGATGTCCGTTGAAGCGTCCGCTCGCATCGCGCAGGAACTCGACGCCTTCGATCTTAGATCCGCCAGCCTCGGTCCCTTCCCGCCTTACCTCAGTCATTGCCGTGTGAGCAGCCGCCGGAAGCTTTGGGTTGGCGGGATCAATGCCGACGGCTCGCAGCGCAGCGGCATTCGCGGCAAATTCAGAATCGTCGAATTTGCGAATGAACATCGGGTGGTCCTTTGTGATCACCTCGACCGCGCGCACATCTGGCGAGAAAACCTCGCGGCGAGCGCCACTCGTGCTCCCCGCCGCCCATTGCTCGTAAGCTCCCCAGTAGCCGCCCAGTATCCATTCGCCTTGCGGCAGGCCCGCAACCACGTCTTTGACTCGCGCGACGAATTCCTGCTGAGTCGCAGCGCGCATGATGTTGAACTCCAGGAACTGCGCTGCTGAAGCGAAGTGAACGTGGTTATCGTTGAACCCTGGGACGACGAATTGCCCCTTTAAATCGATCACTCGAGTTTGCTTTCCTTTGTACCTCGCCGAGTCTTTGTTTGATCCCACGAAGACGAACTTGCCCGCTCTGATGGCGACCGCTTCGGTGAGCGTGTTTGTCGAGTCGACGGTGTAGATGAGGCCGTTCCGAAGAATAAGATCAGCGGGGTCAGGCGACATCATCTCCTGCTGGGCAGGCGCGAACGGGACCACTGAAGTCAGCGCGACAGCAACGGCGATAAGCAGGACGCTTTTCAAGATGGTTGATTCTCCTATTACACCACTATCATCGCAACCGTTGCGGCAGCCATCACAAAAGCTGTTGCCCAGCCCAACCACTTCAACAGCGGTGAACTTACTCGCTCGCCCATCACTTTCTCATCGCTGGTCAGCATAGTCACCAGCACGATGAGCGGCGGCGCGAGGACCCCATTGACTACCGCGGCGTAAAACAGCATCTTCACAGCGTTGACCTTCAGATAGTTCAACCCAAGCCCAAGCGCGACCGCCGCCGCCAGCACTCCATAGAACTTTCCGGCGACTCGCGGCCGATCATTTAGCGAGCCGCGCCAATGCATCGCCTCAGCTGCGGCGTACGCCGCCGACCCCGCGAGCGCTGGAATGCCGAGCATCCCAGTTCCCACAAGGCCGATCGTGAACAGTAAATATGCGGCGTTGCCCGCAAGCGGACGCAAAGCTTCAGCAGCCTGCTTTGCGGTTTCAATATCGCGATGACCCTGCTCGTACAGAGTCGCGCCCGTCGTCAGAATGATGAAATACATCACCACTCCGGCGAAGATCATTCCGGTTAGAACGTCAGTGCGCGCGGCTCGCAGTTCTTCGTCGGTGGCACCGCGCCGGGAACGAACCGTCCGGCGACCTTTCGCCCGTTCTTCTTCGACTTCCTGTGCAGCTTGCCAGAAGAAGAGATACGGCGAAATGGTTGTGCCCAATATCGCGACAAGCGTAGCGATGTAGCTCACGCTCCACTCGAGGTGCGGAACGAAAGTCGCGCGAAGGACTTGACTCCAATTGGGGTGCGCCATGAACGCCGCGGCGACGTAGGCGAACAGCACCAGCGTCAGCCACTTGAACACCCGCGCGATATGCCGGTAGCTGGACCATGTAAGCAGCACCACGATCAACCCGGCGAACACCGGCAGCCATATCAGAGATGGAAGCGCAGTCATCATCTCCATCGCTTCGGCCATCCCGCCCAGGTCGGCGCCTATGTTCACCGTGTTGGCCACCGCAAGCAACGTGCACGCGCTCAACAGAACCCACTTCGGGTAGCGTGTTCGGAGCACTCCCGCCAGCCCCTGGCCGGACACAAGCCCGAGGCGCGCGCACATGATCTGGACGGCGATCATCAGCGGGAATGCGAAGAATACCGTCCACAACTGTGCGAAGCCGAAAGCCGCGCCGGTCACTGAATAGGTGGATATTCCCGAGGGGTCGTCGTCGGCCGCGCCGGTGATCAGACCGGGGCCGAGTTCGGCAAAGAAGCGCCGGATGTGCGAGCCCGGATGCTCTTTGAAAGAACTCGTCCCTTTGTTGAGTCGTTCCATCGCAGAGATTGACGAATAGCGCTCTACAGCCCAACGGGATTTAGTCCTTGCAACTGTGTTCAACTATTCGCTCGAGCATTTCGATCTGGTGCTGCTGCATCTTCACCAGGTCCGACCAGTACGAGTCGCGCAGCTCGTTGAACTTCTCGTGAAGCTGCATGATCTCCATCTCGGCTTTCAGGTCGACTTCGTAGTCGTTCTTTGTTTGCATCCTGTCTTTGTCAGCCTGACGATTCTGGCTCATCATTATTATGGGTGCGGCATACGCGGCCTGAAACGAGAGCCCTAGGTTGAGCAGGATGAACGGGTAGGGATCCCAGTGATTCATGTAGGCCACGACGTTCAGCACGATCCAGAATAACAGAATCGTGCTCTGGATGATGATGAATGTCCATGAGCCCATCGTCTCTGCAACCCGGTCTGCGATTCTCTGGCCCAGGGAGAGGTGCTCCTCGAATTCCTGCGCCACATTGCGCGCCGTCCGGCCCCGATCAATGAAGCGCTGGACTATTTCGCGTTCGTGCTCCTCAAGCTTTTCTAGTTCTTTGGCTAGAAACTTCCGGGCGGTGTTAGTACGGGTAACTGGCATTGGGCAGACCTCTCAACTCAAGATGAACTAACCTGGATACGGGGTCCAATCGTACTGAAGAAGCCGTAAGGCTAACGCCGGCGCTTAAGCAAGACCTTCGCGGTGTAGCTCACAACGACTTCCTCTCGCTGATTTACTACTTCGTTCAGCATCGTGACGATGCCGCTGTGTTCATCGCGCTCGCTCTTTCCTTCGACCTTCTGTTTGACGCGGATAGTGTCACCGATGAATGTGGGCTTCACGAAGCGCAACCGGTCCAAACCGTAAAACGCGATCACCGTGTCGGCGGTCTGACCCATGCGCACGGAGAGTCCGGTGGCGATCGAGAAAACGAGCGCGCCGTGAGCTATGCGTTGCTTGAAGGGGCCACGATCCGCCAGTTCTTTGTTGGTGTGAATTTCATTCCAGTCGCCGGTAATGCCCGCGAAGTTCACTATGTCGGTCTCGGTCACCGTGCGCCCCGCAGTCGTAGATTCTTCGCCGACTGCGAAGTCCTCAAAGTATTTTCCCATCGATCACTCCTCATTCAGGTTTAGAGTCGAGTTGTCTTCTTTCTTTTCGATTGTCAGTTGGAATAGCGGATCGGCGGCTTCACTGAAAACGAAGCATGAGTTACGCAGTTGCGGCATCCACCCTAACACCATTTCGCGACGCAGCCGCGCATCGTCGCGTGCCCGACGCATGGCGGCCGCGGCCTCGGGCTTCCCCTTTGCCGCCACGTAGTTCATCTGAAACGCGCATGCTGCCATGTTGGTTACCAGCGTATGCAAATGACTGCAACTAGCCGCTCCGCCCACGACCTCGCCCGCGCGCCGACGAAAGCCGCGCCCGATTCGTTCGCCGACGAGACCCTCAAGCGCGGTAAGCGATCCCTGGCAAAAGCCAGGATAGGGCATGGCGGTGATATCGCCGGCGGCCTCGGCAATGATAAATCCGGGATAGCTGACGACGAATCGAGCCGTCAGCGAATGAACGTTGTCATTGAGAGCGCCGCGAATCTCGAAGCTCGAAGGATCGAGCCAGTCCATTTCTACATTTACCGATCTTGAAAATGCGGGCATCAAGTCTCCTAGAATCAGAAGGCAGAAAGCAGAAAGCAGAAGGCAGAAAGCGGAAAGCGGAAAGCGGAAGGCTGCCTTCTGCTTTCTGCCTTCTGCCTTCTGCCTTCCGACTTCAGTCCGTTGCGACTCCGCTCGTTCTGGTGCGATTCAGGATCTCAGCCGCGCGAGACTCGATAGTCTTGAGCAGCTTCTCGAAAGGCTCGACGAACAACCTGACAGCATCCGCCAACACGTGGGCCGTCACCTGATCGAGGCTGATCCCAACTTCTTCGAGACGCGCCAGCAGCGCTCGCTCCTCGTCGAGATTGTCTTCGATGGTCACACGAGCGCGCCCGTGATCCCGGAACGCAATAATCGTCGCCGGAGGAAGCGTGTCTACCGTTTCCGGACCGATGAGCGCTTCGACATAATACACATCCGGGTAAACCGGGTTCTTAGTCGAGGTTGAAGCCCACAGCGGACGCTGAACCTGCGCGCCTTTCTGTTTCAACGCGGCGAACCGCTCGCCGTGGAACACCTTTTTGTATCGCTGATAGGCAATCTTCGCGTTGGCGATGGCGATGCGGCCGAGCAAAGATTGGAGCTTAGCTTTCTCCTTTTCGTCGGACGCCTGGCCTATGCGACGCTCAAGCTCTTTATCGACCGCTGAATCGATTCGGCTCACAAAGAAGCTCGCGACGGATGAGATGTTGTCGATCGGTTTGTTCTCGGCTACGCGCCGTTCGAGACCGCGAATGTAAGCCTCGATTGTCTGGTCGTAAGCATGCAGCGAAAACAGCAGGGTGATGTTGATGTTGATGCCGTCGTAGATACCTTGCTCGATCGCGGGAATTCCTTCGGGCGTTCCGGGAATCTTGATCATAACGTTCTTACGATCCACAAGCCGCCACAGTCTGCGCGTCTCTTCAATCGTGGCCTGAGTGTCATTGGCCAGCAGCGGCGAGCATTCAAGGCTGACAAATCCGTCCGTGCCGCCCGTCTTGTCGTACACACTCGCGAGCACGTCAGCAGCCATCTGTATGTCCTGGATCGCAAGCGCTTCGTAGATCTCCTGGGCGTTCTTGCCCGTCTCCGCCGTATCTCGCAACTGATCGGCGTAAAGGTCCGAGCCGGCTATCGCCTTCTCGAATATCGCAGGGTTCGATGTAACCCCGCTCAGTCCGTCTTCATCGATCAGACGTTTCAGCCCGCCTGATGTAATCAGCTTTCGTTCGATATTGTCGTGCCAGACCGACTGGCCCAGCCTCGTTAGTTCAATGAGTGGATTAGTGCTCATGGTTTCTCCTTTGTGGTAAGTATGCAGCGAAAAGCTTAGCGCGCAAAGTGGGTACAAATGCGCGAGTGAGGATTCGTCTGCGGATCACGCCGCTATTATCTGCACGCGGTGCGTGAAGCGCAACATCGTAAGGTGGATCCGTGTTGGTGGGTCATAGCGCTGAGCGGCAAAAGCGCCGCTGCGTCAAGGCAAGTCTGGTTGCTACTTTGCTGCAACCACCTTCTTTAGTTCTTGGAGAATCGTTTCATCGGGCGGCCGGTCCTGGGCGTTCTTGCCAACGTACATGTAACGTATCCGGCCTTCCTTATCCAGGACGAAGATCGACGGATGAGCTATGCCGCCGTGCTCGGCCGCGTTCACGATTCCGTATTCGGTGATCGTCTTTTTGTCAGCGTCGGAGAGGATCTGGAATTTGGCGCCGGTGGTCTGCGCCATCGACCACGCGAACGATTGCTCATCGACGCTGACGGCAATCAGTTCCCCGCCCGCCTGTTTTATCTTGTCGTAGTCCTCAGCCAACCTGGTGAGCTGCTGTGTGCACGCGCCTCACCAGAAGCCTCGATAGAAGACAAGCACCACGGGCGATCGCTGGGTGTACTCCGACAGAGTAACCAGCTTGCCGTCGCCGTTGGGCAGCGCAAAGTCCGGGGCCTTAACGCCAAGCTTTAGCGAAGTTCCTGAAGCGCTCGCCGCCGGAACCTTTGGCGGCGCGAGCGGTGATTGACCCGACTGCGCATTAGCTGTGATGCACAATACGACCAGGATGCAGACGCAAAGAAAAGCTTTCATCGTTGGGGTAAATCTAATTTGCGGGTGAGCGATTGTCAAACGGGCCGCGCGCTCAGGGGTGTGCACGATGCGTGAAATGCCAGAGCAACGCGAGTGCCGTCGAACCTCAGCAGAATAACGCAATGACTTCTTCCCATGTCATCGGGCCAACGTCTCGCGCTGCACTGTTTGAGCGGGCGCGCGCTTATGTGCTATCAATCGATTCAAAGGTTCAACACATCGGGGGACTGAGTGAGCTTTCCAAGAGCGGGCGGTATCCTTTTGCATCCGACATCGTTGCCGGGCCGGTTCGGCATCGGCGACCTCGGCGATGAAGCATACGCCTTCATCGACTTTCTTTCGGCGAGCGGACAGAGCTTGTGGCAGGTGTTGCCGCTCGGGCCCACTGGCTACGGCGATTCGCCTTATCAATGCTTCTCAGCGTT
>DATLWF010000700.1:0-12910 GCA_035576605.1 Blastocatellia bacterium
CCTGGGCGAGCGGCAAACCGGATGAAGACCAAGCGTGGTACTGGCAGGTGCATACGGCGTCCTTCGCGGGCGAGTGGCGCAAGTCGCAGGAATTCTTGCGCCGCGCGACTGAACTCGCCATCCGCACCAACAAGAAAGAAGCTGCGGCGAGATACACGGCAGGTCAGGCGGTGCGCGCGGCGTGGACGGGGCAGTCCGCGCTGGCCGTCACGCTGGCCGAGGCCGCACTGAAGATTGAACGCAACCGGAACGTGATCGCGAACGCCGCGCTCGCCCTCGCGCTGGCGGGGGAAGCGGCGAAGGCCCAGCCGCTCATCGCGGAGCTTGAGCAGAAATATCCAAAAGACACGCTGTTGAACCAGCTAGGGCTGCCGGAGATCAAAGCCGCGCTCGAACTCCGCCAGGGCAATGCCCCCAATACCCAAGGCGCGCTTGACTTGTTGGAATCCACGAGACGTTTTGAGCCCGCCGATGGGTTCTGGCCGCAGACCTTGCGCACGATGGCCTACTTGAAACTGGGCAAGGGCGCAGAAGCCGCGGACGAATCCCGCAAAATCCTCGACCATCGCGGCGAAGCGGCGCCCTCGCTGCTCTGGCCGCTGGCGCACCTCAACCTGGCGCGGGCCTCGGTGCTGCAAGGCGACACGACGCAAGCACGCAAGTCTTATCAGGATTTCTTCGCACTGTGGAAGGACGCTGATGCTGATTTGCCAAGCTTGATTGAAGCGAAGAAAGAGTATGCGGCTCTGAAGTGAGATGTGAAAGGATCTGGGAACCCACACAGCGATCATGAAGGCAATGACTCCTGAACGATGGAAGCAGATAGATGAGCTGGCCCAGTCCGCTCTCGATCGCGATGGCGATCAACGCGCCGGCTTTCTCGATGAAGCGTGCGCGGGCGATGACGCGTTGCGGCGTGAAGTCGAATCGCAGATTGCTTATCAACAGCAAGCGAGCAAGTTCCTCGAAGAGCCTGCGTTCAAGCACGCCGCGGACCTGGGAGCGCAGGCATCCTTGCCTGCTCTTCCCATGACAGATGGTCAAACTGAAACTGAATCAATGGAAGGACGGACCATCAGCCATTACAGCATCCTGCACAAGCTAGGTGCGGGCGGCATGGGAGAAGTTTATCTCGCCCGGGACACTACGCTCAGCCGCAAAGTCGCCATCAAGTTCCTTTCGCAGAATTCAGTCGCGGGTGAACAAGCAAGGAAACGCCTGGTCAGGGAAGCAAAAGCAGCCGCCGCGCTCGATCATCCTCATATCTGCGCGGTGTACGAAGTCGGGGAAGAAGCCGATCACAGCTTCATCGTGATGCAGTATGTCGAGGGCGAAACGCTCGCAAGCCGGATTCAACGCCAACCCCTCGAAGTTCGCGACGCGCTCGACATCGCCGTGCAGATGGCGGATGCGTTAGCCGAGGCTCACTCTCGCAGAATCATCCACCGCGACATCAAGCCCCAGAACGTAATGCTTACGGCGAGTGGGCAAGTGAAAGTGCTCGACTTCGGGTTGGCGAGAGTGCTTCGCGAAGGCTCTCTGATTGACAGCATCGGGGAGACTGAGAGCCTTCTGACCATGCCTGGGTCAGTGATCGGGACAGTGCCCTATATGTCGCCGGAGCAGGTGCGCGGCGAAGCACTCGATGCGCGCAGCGACATCTTCAGTTTCGGCGCGATGCTCTACGAGATGCTCAGTGGGAGAAATCCGTTTGCGGCCGAGAGTGTGGGAGCGACGATGTCTTCGATCTTGACGAAGGAGCCAGCGCCACTGGCGCGCTACGCTTCGGACGTACCCGATGAACTGCAGCGCATCGTCCGCAAAGCGCTCAGTAAGGATAAGGAGGGAAGGTATCAGGGGATTAAGGATCTGCTGATCGATCTGCGAGAGCTGAAACAAGAGCTGGAGTTTAGAACAAAGCTGGCGCGCTCAATCGAGCCGGATATTCGCGATCGATCAACTACACGCGACCCAGGAGGACAAGCGGAAGCGGAGAGAGAGACTCAACATGTTCACACCGGCAAATCATTCACCACGAGCACGAGCCCCGGCACCGGGGTTGTTATCGGCAGAGTCAAGCACCACAAGCTAGGCGCTTCGCTCACCCTCGCAGCGATAGTGATCGCCGCCGTCGCCTACTTCTACTCTCACCGCCAGCCGGTCTTGACGGACAATGACACAATCCTGCTTGCGGATTTCGCCAACACGACGGGCGATGCGGTCTTTGACGGTGCGCTCAAGCAGGCGCTGGCTGTGCAACTGGAACAGAGCCCGTTCTTAAATATCTTTTCCGAAGATCGCGTGCGCGAGGCGCTGCGCTACATGGGCCGCGCGCCAGATGAGGGTGTGACTAAAGACACGGCTCGAGAGATTTGCCAACGGCAGGGATTGAAAGCCCTGTTGGCTGGTTCGATCGCCAGTCTCGGCAGCCACTACGTGATCGGACTGGAAGCGGTGAACGCCCAGACTGGTGACGTGATAGCTCGCCAGCAGGTTGAAGCCGACAGCAAGGAGCAGGTGCTTAGCGTTCTCGGCAAAGCAACGTCGAAGTTCCGAGAGAAATTGGGTGAATCGCTAGGCACGATCCAGAAGTTTGACGCGCCGATTGAACAGGTCACGACCTCGTCGTTGGAGGCCCTCAAAGCCTTTTCGTTGGTGAGAGAACAGCGGTTCAGGGGAGGGAATTTCCTGGACGCAATTGCCACGCTTAAACGCGCGATCGAATTGGATCCTAAATTCGCGCGGGCTTATGCCGAAACAGCGGTGGTTTACACCAACCTGGGACAAATGGAACTGGGCGCTGAGTACGCCGAGAAGGCTTATCAACTGCGAGAGCGGACAAACGAACGGGAGAAGATGCTGATCTCTGCAGATTATTACTCCAGCGTCACCGGGGAATTAGACAAATCTGTTGAAACCCTGAAACTGTGGGAACAGACCTACCCACGCGACGCTGTTCCGCATCATCTCCTCGCTGCTCATATGTCCTCTACGGGCCAATCCAACCAGGGCATCGAAGAAGCTCGAGAAGCAATTCGGCTGGACCCGGATTATGCTCCTGCTTACCTTACGCTTGCGAATGTATTTATCCACCTGGACCGTTACGACGAAGCTAAAGACACCCTCAACCAGGCGCTGACGCGTAAGCTCGATTCACCTTTCTATCATCGCCTGCTCTACTTGATAGCGGTTGTCCAGGGTGACAGTACTTTGCTGAAACAGCAACTCGATTGGTTGAGCGGCAGATCGGATGAATATCGGGCGCTCAATTTCCAGGCCCAGACAGCGGCGTTTGCCGGCAGGATGCGCGAGGCCCGCCTCCTTTTGCACCGCGCGGTGGCGCAGGCCAGGCAGAACAATTTACTTCAAGGGGCAATGCCATTGGCGATACAGGGCGCTCTGGCGCAGGCGCTCGTCGGCCTTAGTGGGCCTGCCAAAGAAGATCTGACGGAGGCTTTGACTCTCTCGCGGGTCAGTTTCACGGAGGGCTTTTGGAATGCCCCCCGGCTGCCGGTTGGGCCATTGGCGCTTGCTCTGAGTGGTGACGTTGGACAAGCGCAATCCCTTGCTGAGGAAATGGCGCGGCGCAATCCCAAAAACACCTTGACGCAGGCGGTCTGGTTGCCGGTCAATCGTGCTGCTATTGAGCTTCAGCACAGTCATCCTGACAAGGCGATTCAGTTGTTGCAATCGGCCAGCCAGTATGAAACAGGCGCGGGATTCTGGCCGATCTATTTGCGCGGCCAGGCATACTTGCGATTGAAGCGAGGCGCGGAAGCGGCGGCTGAGTTTCAAAAGATTCTCAATCACCGGGGCTGGGATCCCATTTCCTGTTTGTATCCGCTCGCGCACCTTGGTCTGGCGCGTGCTGCAGAGCTCACGGGCGATGTGGCCGGGACCCGCAAAGCTTATCAGGACTTCTTCGCACTTTGGAGAGATGCGGATGCGGATTTGCCAATCTTGATTGAAGCGAAGAAAGAGTATGCGAGTCTGAAATAGACTGCTTGGACCAGGCTACAAGCGTTGTCGCATATGACTGTCCAAACATATGTGCAACGCCATACGGCCGGTGACAATAATGCGAGTGATACCGAATTGGGGTCATTGAAAGTCAAAACAGCTTGCGACTGTCGAGCAAGATGGTCACCGGCCCATCGTTAGTCAGGCTCACCTTCATCATCGCCTGAAAGATGCCAGTCTCGACTTTCACAGCGGCTGATCGCACGCGCTCGACAAAGTACTCGTAAAGCTGATTTGCCTTCTCAGGCTCTGCCGCGTCCGAGTATGAGGGACGCCGGCCCCGACGTACGTCCCCGTAAAGCGTGAATTGCGACACGACCAGCACCGCCCCGCCGGATTCCGAAAGCGAGCGATTCATCTTACCTTCGTGGTCATCGAAGACCCGCAGGTTGACAATTTTGTCCGCGAGATAATCGGCATCGTCCCGCGTGTCGTCGCGCGCAACACCCAGCAGCACAAGAAGACCCGCGCCGATTTCGCCGACAGCTTCCCCGGCGACTTCAACCCGAGCCTCAGTTACTCGCTGCACAACTGCACGCATTGGATGCTAGTTTGCATCGCCGGCATGCGGTGTGCAAGTTCGCGGCTCGTTCGAATGAGGAACCTTGGTAAGGCCGTTACGATTTGATCTGGCCGAACCGCTCGGTCATCGATGGGGAGTTTAACAGCGATACAAACTGATCGATGGGGAGAGCTTCCAGAGTTTCAGTGACAACCAGGCCTCGGGCCGCCGCCGATAGCAACGACTTTCCGATTCCCTTGGTATCAGGGTATTCGGTGATCCAGAGGAAATCGTAGTGGCCCTGGAGGACGTAAGCGCCGAGGACCTTCCCGCCATCGCGAGTGATCCATCCGGCCGCTTCTTCAACAGATTTTCCAAAGTCCTTGATTTCCCTGGCGCCCTTCGCCGTGTTCTTGAGAAGTGTTACATAGATAGGCATATTCGTTTCCCCTTTTTAGTAGTTTGGAGTTCGGACCGCAGGCGGAAGTTCAGAGTTCAAGCTTTAGCTTGCTTCTAGCGCTTTACCCGATCGAATCACGCAAGCTAAAGCTTGAACTCTGAACTTCCACCTCAAGGCGTGACTACGAACCGCGGTTCGGGAATGGATTTACTCCCGTGGCAGTCGCCTACAACTAACACGGCTCAGCCACGCAGACGTTGCGCCGAATTGATCGGAAGACGAACGGTTTCTCACTCCGATCCTTTATTTCAAGAGCAAGACTCCTTCGCCATTGCTAAAGATTCCTGCAACACATCCGGTCATCAAGGTGGCTAAGGTCGCCGCCACCAGCGCGCGCCAGCCCAGCGCGGCGAGGTCGTCGCGCCGCGACGGCGCAAGCGCCGCAGTCCCGCCGACAAAGATCGCAACTGACGCCACATGCGCAAAAGCGCATAACGCATAACTCAGGATCACAACCGTTCGTCCGTCGGTCACCTGTCCGTTCGAGATAAGTTGCGCGAGGTCGTTGTAAGAGACAACCTCGGTCAAGATCACCCGCTCTCCCAACAGCCGCGCAGCCATAGGAATGTCACTCGACTGAATGCCAAGCAGGTAAGCACACGGCCGGAATACCCAACTCAGAATCCTCACAAGCGAGAGCGGTTCGGTCATTCCAAACCACCCGCTCCCCAGCCCAAGCAGCTTATCTCCAAGAGCGACCAGCCCAAGTATCGCTATCAACAGCGCCGAGATTCCCGCTGCGAGCTTCAACCCATCCATCGAGCCCTCGATGATTGCGCTCATCAGATTGCGAGCTCTCGCGGACTCATCTTCCTGCGGAACGCCGAGCGCCGTCTCCGGCGTTTCGGTCTCGGGCACGAGCAGCTTGCACACGACGATCGCGGCGGGTATCGCCAGCACCGAAGCCGACATCAGATGACCGGCGATTTGAGGAAAGACGCCGGTCAAGAACGCCACGTAGATACCCAGCGTGCTTGACGCTACCGTCGCCATCCCAGTGGTCAACACGGTTAGCAGCTCCGAGCGCGTCATCTTGTTCAGGTACGGCCTGATCACCAGCGCCGACTCGACGCCTACAAAGATGTTCGCCGCGCCGCACAGCGACTCGGCCCCGCTGATGCCCATCGTGCGATGAAAGACTTTTGCGAACAAGCGAACCACCCACTGGAGCACTCGGAGGTGATAAAGAAGCGCAGTGAACGCGGCGAAGAAGATTGCGACGGGCAGGACTTGAAAGAGCAGAATGAAACCGACTGAACCCGTTTCGCCGGGACTCGCGGCAAGCGGCCCGAACAGAAAGACCGTGCCGGCCTTTGACGCGTTCAGCAGAGCCAGCACGCCGTCGTTCATCCATAGGAAAGGCACTCGCGAGGCCGGAACGCGAAAGATCAGCAAGCCAATCACAAGCTGCAGGGCGACTCCCCACGCGAAAGTTTTCAGCGACACCTTTCGGCGATCAGTCGAGAGCAACCAGGCAATTCCGGCAAAGATCAAAAAGCCCGCCGCCGAGATCAGGTGATAGATCATTCGTCTCCGTCCTCTATTTGGTTTATCGCGAGGCCGTAAGATTACGAGATGCGGAGGCGGGAGGCAAACTCCGGCGGGCTACATCGATCCAATCGCCGGTATTTTGGGTTCGGTGTGCCGCGCAGGAACGAAACCGGAGTATCGAAAGCGTTTCGCGCAGGGAAAGAAGGGGAATGACGATCTCGGAGCGAGACGCGACTCGGCTGATGATCTGGACGCTTTTCTGGCCGTCGTGCTCAAGCGGGCGAAGCGATTTCACGAGTATCTTGATGTGACTTTGGAAGGGGCCGCTCCGATCAGCTTTTTCGCTTTCGGCGGGGATTGTGAGGAGACTCTCCATGCGGCGGTGATCCTTCAGAATGAGAAGACTAACAAGTGGGTGACGGCCTGGAACAGGAGGGGTCTTCCTCAAGCTGAGGGGCAGCCAGCCTTCTTCGGAAGGAAATGTGTAGAAGCGAGTCGAAACGAAAACGCCTCTTCGTCATTAATTAGAGAGAGCAGAAGTAATCGCCAACATCTGGCTGACGGACTAGCCACCCGCCTGAACAACTCACCAGGTGCTGCTGCGACAGCGGCCTTTGTTGTCTACCGTTGATCACCGACCGGGTTCTGTGAACTTTGAAAGAGCCAATGCTCTTTTATGCGAACCCGCTTTGTACTCGGAGGAAACGTTGTGGCAAGACTCTACTTTACCCTGCTAGGCCTTCTATTCGCCCTCCATTCACTTGGCATAGCTCAGAATAATAAGGGCAGAAGTCTTTGGCTCAAAGTCGACACCCCGATCGTGCTCCGCCTCACCGGCACGCTCAGCAGCGATTCCAGCAAGTCGCAAACTGCTTCTCTCGTAACGACTGACGACATCACTGTTGATGATCTAGTGGTCATTCCCAAGGGTACCGCGGTGCTTCACAATGTCACTGTAGGTGACGCCCGGCGATTTAACCGTCCCGGCGAATTGCAGTTGATTGTCGAAGGCGTTTATGCGCTGGACGGACAAATGGTGCCTCTCAGCGGCAAGCAGCACAGGGTTGCGGCTCCGCCGCGCTTCGAGCGCGATTGCTTGTTCCTGCCCTTACTATTCTGGAAGAAGGGCGAACATCCCTCCCTTCCGTCGGGAGTGGGGGGAGTATGGGTGCTTCAGCCTCTTGCCGGGTCTGCACGTAATCGAAACTAACACGGATGAACTGAAGATCGATGCGATCCCCGGTGGCGAATACTAGGTAGGAGTCCTAGCGGGGCCGGCTGCTATGGTGCAAACGGAAGGATATGAGATCGCCGGGCGACCGCTTCAATCGGCGGGACGAAGGACTCTAAGGGATCAGAAACCCTTTTGAACGCCGAGAGAGCCATTGAACTGGAAAATAACACCTTCCGAACTGGGTATAGGAGATAAATGGGGCCGGTTTTCACCGCACTCTTGGCTCGCCTCAAAGGGATGTTTACGTCTGCAATCGCTCAGGTACTGAGCGTTTGAGTTGGAGGATTGAACATGAAGACAGTTGCGCGAATCTGTATAGTGGTTTTCGTTTCGAGCTTCGCTGGGTGGGGTTGGACGGATGTCTCCAAATCCATCGGCCAAGAAGTTTCAGCAACCGTAATCGATTTCCCGCCGGGTACGCTTCCATTTCCTGACGGTACTAATATTACTAATCAGTTCCAAAGCCAAGGAGTCATTTTCTCCGCTGACGACAGCGACTTACCACCAGAATTTCAAGTGAGTCAGGGATCTCAGGAGAATCTGATCCTGCAGGGAACTTTTTTTAATCTGTTCAGGCTGAACTTTACGACTGGCATGACGGTTGAAAGCGTAAGTGTGACTTTCGGCGATCAGAACAGCAACAGCCAGGCGCATACGCTAACCGCGTTTGACCGCGCCGGAAACGTCGTGGACAGAGCCTCGTTCACTGAGAACACCGTATATCCGGACATATTTCCTGATCCGTTCACGCTAACCGTCTCTTCTTGTCAAGGCATTGCCTTCGTTGTTGCAATCGAGCAGCCTCTTGGCGCCGAGAGGGTCGAGCGCATTGCATTTACCCAAGGCGGGGGCTGCTTTGATGTCTGCATTCAAGACGATAGCGACGGCAATCTTCTCCGTTTCAGCTCTACTACTGGCGACTATCAATTCACGAAATGCGGCACTGGACTGGTCCTTGCCGGAACAGGGAGTCTGATCAAGAGAGGCGGAGTCTTCACGCTTCAACAGTACGCGGCTGATCGCAGAGTCTTGGCTAGAGTTGATACGACGGTGAACAGAGGAACTGCCTCGGTACAGATCTTCTCGCAAGGGACAACATTCACGATCACAGACAGGAACACAACGAACAACACCTGCGGCTGTTGCAGTTCATTCTTGTCTTTTGTCCAAGGCAACCCTGGCCCCCCGGGAGATGGAGTGTTTATTAGTGCGCGTGGGGGTATCTATTTTGATCTAGCAACACCCATACGCTTGAGTGATGTGTCAAACGGGTTTACCTACAGTGTTTTTCTACCAACTGGCAGTCCTCAGATTAGATTCGTTCAGTTGGGAATCAGTAATTTGAAAACTACTGGGTCATGTCGCGTCTATTATGAGGCACGACCATCTCCTAGCGGTAATGTTGTTCTCAATGGTGCTCCTGGAGTTCTTACAAATGTATCCCCGGCCTTTCTCGACTCTATACTAACGTTTGTAAACTCATCTCTTCCCGGATGTGGAGTGACGCTGAACGACCTGTATTTTGATCATCTCACTCTGGAGGTTGAGAGCCCATCATCAGGCTTCTTCCCAACACTGGATGCCGCATCAATCTGTCCTCGGTAGGATAGTCTTCCAGGATCTCGGGTTCCATGATTTTGATGTTCGTTGATTCAAGGTTAGACATTGCGGCGTGACTAAAGCCCCGCGCCTCGTTCATGATCACCAATAGCGATATCAGGAACAACACCCGCGCTAGTCGATGAGGCTTGGACCGAGATCAGAGTGGAAGCCGGAGCCTCGGCGATTTAGGCCAGGCCGAGGGCACTGGCTAGCGGAACTATCAGGATGTTGCAGTTCAGTTTGCATCTCTGCGAGACACAGTTTGCTGGGGTTCATATGTGTAACTTCACAAGGATGCTCCTCTCTTTGGCAGTTGTAACAACCGCTGTAAACATTGCCTCCGGCCAACAAGAACAGGGAAGGATAATAGTCGTCAGCAAGAGCACAGTAATCTCCCAGAAGCTCTCTAAATTTCTACCAGAGTGGCTGGCGCCGATAAAGTATGGCAGCGGTGAAGACATTCGCGGCTTGTACCGCATAAGAAGCGACACGCTGACGACCGAAAAGCTGCTGAAATCCATGAAGAACGTTCCAGACGTTTTGCTCGCTATGCCTGATACTATCGGGTGGATTCGCCAAGAGCCGGAAACCGGCGATCCATCCACGCAGGACGGCGAAAAAGCTACCGCTGGATGGTTCCTTGGCTCGCAAGCTTACATAAGGGTTGGAGCCAATGTTGCGGCGCCGTTCATAGTCGACCACCCGCTTGTCACACGAGCGACCATCTGCGTGATCGGGAGCGGGCTGGATACATCGGTTGATGTTTTAGAAGTCCACCGCCCGAGCAACGGCGTCTGGGGGCACAGCCTGATCGCCGACCCAAATGACCTGACAGACGTGCTCGATCACGAGACGCGGGTCGTCTCGCAAATAAGTATGGTTACTTCCGCTGATCCGTCGATCGCGGTCTATGCGATCAAGGTGATCCACGACGACGGACGCGCATATGTGTCCGACGTAATCAAGGCTGTTCAGTTCGTCATCGACGAGAATATGCGACTCGGCCCTGACCGCATCAACTTCAAAGGTATAAACCTCTCATTGAGTTTTTCCGGAAACGGCACCGACCTGGCGATACTTCGCGACAAACTGTATGAGGCTTTCACGGCTGTCAACGCCTTTTCGGTGATGGCGGCCGGTGACCGCACGGATCCAGAGAGTCCGGTCTCTAACCTCGATGAATTACCATCGGCGAATGGCCTGGCTAGCGGAGCGAGATGCCTTTCCTACGGCTTTGCTGTAGCCGCAACATCGGTCGATGGGAGCCAGCTATCAGATTCTTCCTACTACGGTCCAAAGACCGTACAAATCGCCGCTCCTGGTTCAGCGAATCGCGCAGTCGGGGTGGGAGGACTGGTAACGTCCTTCGGCGGAACGTCCGCTGCCGCGGCAATCGTTGTGGGTGCTGCAGTTGAGTTGCGGCTAAGACTAGGTGAACGAGGTGTAATCCGTTTTGAAGCTTCACATCTGGCCAGTAATGCAGCGGGTAGTCAGTCTACATACGGAGACGAGTTGCGGGGCGCTCGGCTGCTCAACTTCGGAAACTATTTCCTCGATCATGGTCCAGTCCCTTCATTCCAGCCCGGAGTTGTGCAACTCGCCGGAAAGATGAAATATTTCACTGACCAGAGGCAGCTCAGCGTGTCGGGTTTCACCTACTCTTCGGCCTGTGTGCAGGGATATTTCGGGTTTATCGGAGCCTCCGCTATCTTTGAGGCAACGAACACAGTGTTAAGCGGCCCGCCCCCAATTGCTAACGAGCTCATCGTCTACAACAAGACATTCGGCGTCGACAGACAGCGAGTGAGGGTAAAGTGATCATCATCCGATGCCAGCGGATCTGGTTGGAGAGGCGGATTGAGCGCCCTCGGATCACTAAGAGCGAAGACCGCGAGCGCGACTAAGTTGCGTTCGCGCTCCCTTTCACGCCCTACTTGCTGGCCGCTTGAGCGTGATAGTCCTGAAGAGACCTAACCTGAAGCTCTTCATCACGCAGCGCGCGAATAGCCGCGACTGTTGCGACTGCGCCGGTCATCGTCGTCACGCACGGCACCGAATACTGAATAGCTGCACGGCGGATCGAGCGCTCATCATAGAACGAAGTTCGCCCGAGCGGCGTGTTGATGATCAAGTGGACCTCTTTGCTCTTTACCAGGTCCGCCACGTTCGGGCGTCCTTCGTTCACCTTGTAGACGAACCCGCACGGCAAGCCTTCGGCTTCCAGTTTCTTCTGTGTGCCGCGCGTGCCAACGATTTTGAAACCCATCTGGTGAAGCTCACCCGCAAGCTCCAGAACTACCCGTTTGTCCTGGTCGTTCACGCTGATGAACACGGTTCCCTCGCGCGGCAGCTTTGTTCCGGCGCCCTGCTGAGCCTTCAAATAGGCGCTGCCAAAATCGTCGGCTACCCCCATCACTTCGCCGGTTGAGCGCATCTCGGGACCGAGTACCGGATCGACGCCAGGGAACTTCGCGAACGGAAAGACCGGCGACTTGACGTAGAAGCGATCGACCGTAAGCTCATCTGGCAGATTGAACTCGGATAGCTTGCGCCCGATCATCAAGCGCGCGGCTATCTTCGCAAGCGGAACGCCGGTTGCCTTTGAAACGAAGGGCACGGTGCGCGAGGCTCGTGGGTTTACTTCCAGCACGTAGACCGTGTCGCGCCAGATCGCGAATTGAATGTTCATCAGTCCGATCACGTTCAGCGCACGCGCAAGCTCGCGTGTGTAGCGACGCATGGCGTCGAGATGAGCCTCACTGATACCCCAGGGGGGCAATACACACGACGAGTCGCCCGAGTGAATTCCGGCTTCCTCGATGTGCTGCTGAATGCCGGCGATGACCACGCGCTCGCCGTCGGCCAGCGCATCCACGTCGATCTCGACCGCGTCTTCGAGGAATGAGTCAATCAACACCGGGTGTTCGGGCGAAGCCTCGACGGCGAAGGTCATGTAGTTGTCGAGCGTCGCCTCATCGTAAACGATCTGCATCGCCCGCCCGCCCAGCACGTAACTGGGCCGCACGAGCACGGGATAACCAATCTCAACCGCTGCCTCGCGAGCTTCTTCATTCGATGTCGCAGTTCCGTTCGGCGGCTGCGGGATGCCGAGATCCACCAGCAGCGCACCGAATCGCTTGCGGTCTTCGGCAAGATCTATCGACTCTGGTGAAGTGCCGATGATCGGAACGCCGCCCTCGAGCAATCTCATCGCCAGATTCAAAGGAGTCTGTCCACCAAACTGAACGATGACTCCAACCGGCCGCTCGCGCTCGACTATTTCCATCACGTCTTCGAAGGTAACGGGTTCAAAGTACAAGCGGTCAGAAGTGTCGTAGTCGGTCGAAACAGTTTCAGGGTTGCAGTTCACCATTATCGACTCGTAGCCTTCTTCCTTCAGCGCGAACGCCGCGTGACAGCAGCAATAGTCAAACTCGATGCCTTGCCCGATGCGATTGGGCCCTGAACCGAGGATCATCACTTTCTTCTGCGAGGTTGTGTCAGATTCGTCTTCGTCTTCGTAGGTCGAATAGAGATAAGGCGTGAACGACTCGAACTCTGCGCCGCACGTATCAACCCGCTTAAAGACTGGCCGGATTCC
>DATLWF010000701.1:0-6423 GCA_035576605.1 Blastocatellia bacterium
TCCGGCATCGAGAGAATGCGCATCGAGTTCAAATGCTGCCAGCGCGCGTTCCGAGCCGTGCAGCGCGAGTCGGGCGGAGGGTTATTGGGGTCGTCGCCGTCCAGCCATCTGTGAACGTCGTACAAATAGATTTGCTTGGTCCATAGCAAGCCCGCAAACGCCTGGCGTTGGATCCTGCGCTCATCCTCACTTGCGTTGGGCGGGTGAATGACGTTGTAGAACTCATCCGCCTCGGCGCGACGCTGCGCGATCACTCGATCGACGTCCTTGAGCGGCGCGTCCGATTGCTCTGGCGTGAGCCGTAAAGTGAAAGCGATCGAACCGCCGGGCGGAACCATCCGTTCGTAGTGTAAGCAGGCTTTCGTGCCCTTGCCTGCGGGGTTAATGGCAGCTTCTTCACCGTTGATGATGTATCGATGGAAGGCATCCTTATAGTAGGGCTCGCCGCTGGGCGCGCCCACCACTCGCGAGCGCGCAGGGTTCGTTTCATTATTCGTGAACAGGATATCGGCGCCCGCGTCCGCATAGAGATAGCGACGGCCGGCGCTGTACTTGAAGGGGAGATTCTTCAATATGTGAGCCGAGGCATCGCTTGCAATCAGGCTCTGGTAATCATCGCCCGCAAGGCCCGGAGCTATCGACGGCTCGGCATCACGCACGTCCGTCCATCCCCAGGTATTTCGAAACCACAGGTGCGGGAGCACGTGAAGCGGCGCCGCTTCGGGGCCTCGATTGAATGCTTCGATCTTTATGCAAATGTCTTCTGTTGTGGCCTTCGCGTACTCGACGAAAATGTCGAAGTACCTGTCGTCATCGAACACGCCGGTATCCAGCAGTTCGTATTCAAGGCCGTGACCGCCCCGTCTGCGATTCTCTTCGATCAGATCCCGGTAAGGAAACTCCGCCTGCGGGTATTTATACAAATACTTCATGTAGCTGTGCGTCGGTGTGTTGTCGAGATAAAAGTAATATTCCTTAACGTCCTCGCCGTGGTTGCCTTCGGACGGCACGAGGCCGAATGCGCGCTCTTTCAGGATGGGATCGCGCCCGTTCCAGAACGCGAGAGCGAAGACAAGCAACTGGTATCGATCGCAGATTCCGGCCAGCCCGTCTTCCCCCCATCGATACGCGCGGCTGCGAGCCATGTCGTGGGTGAAGTAATCCCAGGCGTTGCCATCGGCGCTGTAGTCTTCGCGGACGGTTCCCCACGCGCGCTCGGCTACGTAAGGTCCCCAGCGGCGCCAGGGCGGTGTAAGTCCGGTATTCTCTTTGAGTCGCGCGTGCTCCTCAGTTTGGGGAGGAGTCTTTTCGTGGGGATTATTTTTCATCGGTACTTGGGAGGCACATTCGGGGATGCTGGCTTTGAACTAAATGAGAAATGGAAAATGAAAAATGGAAAATGGAGAATTTGCGTCGTCAGGCCCTCATTTCCATTTTCCATTTTCCATTTTCCATTTGTCATTTGTCATTTGATTCCACTGACCCTTACTCTGGCTGCTGCTCGGCCGGTGGCGGCGGTTTTGATTTCAGATATATCGAATAAACGAAGAACCCGGTCGCGCCAAGCAAAAGCAAAGAGATCAAGGCTATGATCAGAATAACCATGTATCCGGGCTTTTTGAGCGGTGCCTGGGCGGTAACTGTAACCGGCTCACTCGCCGCATTCTCGAAAGCGGGTCTTTCCGCCGTCGGCCGCGAGCTGAAATCATCGTCATCGTCGGTTGCTGGCGGCGGCAAAGCCGGCGCCTCGAACTGCTCGGTATCATCGGTAGATGCCGCGGGTGGAGAAGCCGACCCAAATCGAGCAAGATCGGCTACGTTCAGCATTTTGGTAATCTGTTTCTGTTCAGTTTCCGGCGGCCCATCTTCAGACGGGGTAGAGGCTGGTGTCCCCGAGCTTCCTGAGAAGTAGTCCGAGGAGTAACCCTGGTTGAGTGCGCGAAAACTTCCAGTGATCGAGCTGCTCTCGCTTGCGGAATACAGCGCCTCTCCGTCGAAGCGCGCAATAATGACGGTTATGTTGTCTTCTCCGCCGCGCTCGTTAGCCTTATCTATCAGTAGGCGGCACGCCTCGGTGAGATCTTCAACTCCTTGGATCATCTCGCGCAGCTCGTTTGGCGGTATCTTGTTTGATAACCCATCGCTGCAGATCACCAGGCAGTCGTTCCGAAAAAGCTCGACTGCGGTCATCGCTACCTTGACTGCCGGCTGCGTGCCCATAGCCTGCATGATCACATTCTGAGGAACTGAGTCCATCTGTTCCGGTTTGATGGCGCCTGAATCGACCAGCATCTGGGCCAGCGACTGGTCCTTTGTGAGCTGTTTGATCTGATCCCGCCGCATGAGATAAGCGCGAGAGTCACCCACCTGAGCTATGTAGGCCGTTGTTCCCTGCACTAACACGGCTGTGAGCGTCGCACCCATTCCCGAAAGTTCGGGGTTATCCTGTGAGTGATTCCAGATTCGCTCGTTGGCGATCTCGGCGGCAGATTTCAACTGTTCGGAAATCTCCGTCGAGGAGTTCACCTCGGCGAGTGAATCGCGCATCGACGTCACTGCCATTTCACTTGCAATCTCGCCCGCTGCCGCGCCGCCCATTCCATCGGACACGATCATCAGGCTGCCGCGCTCGCCGAGTTGGTGCGTACTCACGTCCGGGCCGAGACCGATCTTACCCGCCGTGAGATCGGCGACCAGGAACGAGTCCTCGTTACCGCTTCGATGCATTCCTACATCCGTGCGGGCAAAGACTGAGACTTGAACGTCACTCATTTGCTGAACCGCAGAGGTCAGAGATCAGAGGTAGAAGTCAGAGGTCAGAACTCAGAGGTCAGCGCGAGAGCGTCTGACTTCGAACTTCTGACTTCTGACCTCTGATCTCTGACTTCTGACTTCTGTCCTTTCACGCCTCGAAACGAAAGAGCTGTTTGCCGACAAGGATCATGTCGCCTGATTTGAGTTCAACCTCTCCCTTGGTCTTGATGAAGGTGCCGTTCCGGCTATCTTCATCAGTCAGAATAAAGCTGCTGCCGCGCCGCTCGATGCGTGCGTGGCGGCCGGACATGAACCCATCATGCGGGAACATAATCTTACCAGTGTTGCGTCCGATCACCGTATCCTCTTCCAATTCGTAGACCTCGCCCGGCTGGCCTCCTTCCATAACCAGATGCAAGCGGCCTTTCGGAGGAGCCGGCTGTGAGGCAATGACCATTGTCTTTCCAAATGTGATCGGCGCGCCGCAGCTCGCGCAGAATGCGCTGCCGAAGCTATTGGACTGCCCGCATTGAGTGCACAACACTCCCGACATCGCCCCGCCGTGCGCAACCGTCGTCGGCTCTGGTGGGCTGCCCGGGGGCGTGCTGGGAGGAAGTGGCGTGCCGAGCTTGGGGACGGGGGGAGGCGGAGTTGCAGCAACTGGTTTCTGTTGGACCGGCGGAGTCGGTATTGGAGCGGTCGGCTTCAGCTGAACCGGCGTATCAACGGGTACGGTCCGCATTGCCGAGTCGTCAGGCTCGCGCCGGCTTGGCTCCGTCGGCAGTTGGTCAACGACGGTCGGCGGCGCGGTAGGAAGCGGAGGCCTTGAAACAACTTTGGCCTCGACCACCGCCGGCCGGTCTTCTGCGACGGTTTTGAACGAATGCTCGAGCGGCGGCTGCGGGATGACCGTCCTTGGCTCGTGCTCGGCAGGCTGCGGCTCCGGGTTGGTCTTTAGTGCCTGAACGGCGCTGGGATCAACGACAGCGTGTTGTTCCGGGACGGTTCTGAGACTGTCCGGTATTCCCGAAGCGGCTGGTGGCTGAGGCGGCGGTGCCGGCGCGGCTTTAGTAAGCCTCTTGCCGCACTGCTGGCAGAAGGACCAACCAGGCTCGTTCAGCGTTTTGCACTCGGAACAGACGATACCTTCTTGTTCCACTGGTGGTTTAGCCTCCTCTCGATTGTCTCGGTCGGTGGTATGGGGCCAGCTCGATGGTGGCGGTTGTACTTGCGCGGCTGGTGCTTCGACGACGCCCACAAGTGATGTCGCGCACATGCGGCAGGCAGACGATCCCGGCTTATTCCCCGCTCCACAATTTGGACAAGTGATCATCGTTTCTTTTAGAATCCCAACTTTTTTGGATCTTGTTTGGCTGATTCCCGCGCCACATTATACGCAAAGCCTATTTTAGTTGGAAACAGAAAAGCGATGAGATGAAGTGACACGCGGATTATTCCCGGCAGACCGCTGGATTGCGGAGAGCCGAACGTCGCGCTCGGATCCCCCCGCGTTCCAAGTTTGCAATGCCACGGGCTTAATCGCTTCCAACTCGCGACCTGACACTATTGGATCCCAAATTCGATGCGTATGAATTCTTTGACTCCCTCGCGCCCTCTTAGCCGCAACCAGGCCGGTCCTCCTTCCCGCTCTACTACGATCTCCAGATCGAAGAATGGGCAGCACAACCGTTCGTAGGTAATGAACTCAGCCAGATCCTGGATGGTCGAGCCTTCTACCGGGAACCGGAAGGCATACCCATCCGCCAGTTCCCGTACCTCTTGCTTAGTGCTGACGAGCTTCCTGGCCAGAGCCATATAACGCGGCCGTCGTTCGGCGCTTATTCCCGCGACGTTACAGGCGAAGGGCGATTCTTTTGTTGCACTATCTTTCTTGTTTTTCATTTCCTGGTCTTGAGGCTTTGGCTTTACGCCAGTCTTGCCTTGAAGCGCAGCCGTCGGGCTGGTTGTGAAAAGACTCAGGTTCAACAGTGACATCGTCATGAGAATACGAAGCGTGCTTTTTTTGTTCATTGCTTCCTTCGTGCCGTTTGTTTGGTATATGAGCAGACTGGTCCGCCCCGATGTTTCATGACAGCGTTCTCCGGACACCGGCGACTGGTTTGTCCGGGCGCCCGCGGTACCTCAAATAATCTTCTCGCCGCTCAATGCTCTCTCAAAGGTATCTATCGGAATGAGGCCCAGCTGGCCGAACATGCCCAGGAAGTCCCAGTGATTATATGCCTCTATCACCTTGTCATCCGCGATCCTAACCATCACGCTGCCCGTTATTTCGACCGGTGTTGCCGACAGACGCGATTTCGCTCGCAGAGTGCAGACCGCTGCGAGCCACTCTCCTGATTCAAGGCTCTTATCAATTGTTATCACACAATTGGATAGTCGCCCGAGGAGAGCAGAATGGAATTGTCTAAACCCCTGAGGGCCGATCAAAACATTTGCGCCCAGACCCCTGGCCTCGCCGTCAGGAACGAAAAGCTCCTCGATTGCAGTCGAGTCTTCTTCGGTCCAAACGCGACGAAACCAGGTCTCCATCACTTCGCGAGATTTGCTCATAGTTCCTCCATTCACATTTGCGCTTACGACCTACGAACCCGCGCGCGAGGGCTGCTCATCAGTCGCTCAGTGCTGATTCTCGAAGGTCTTGAGTTCTTGTTCGAGCTTCCACTGAAGCCGCGCCTTCTCACTGGCAGCCAGGTACTGCGTACAGGCGCTCGATACTTCATTCGCCATGAAAACATCCCTTGCACACTGAGGCACCGGGATGAACTTTTTCGGATCGACCCACAAGCTCTTGCCTGGCAGGAACGCATATTGAAGACTGGTGCGCGCCATGGTTTTGAGCTGGATGTATCCGAGTCCGTGTTCTTCCGCGGCTTTCAAATACTCACGCGAAATCTCAGAACGCGCAACGCCCTCGTCGTCGGTCGCAAGCGCCACCGGCACGCCATACTGCAAGTAAGTGGCGAGCGGATGCTGTTCCTTCCTGACCCCCAGGATCGTATCGTTGCTCGTCAGACAAATCTCGATCATCACATTCCGGCGGGCAAGTTCCTTCAGCAAGCCGTAGGGGTCATCCTCGTGCATGATGTCAACACCATGCCCGATCCGTTCGGCGTGCCCTTTCATAACCGACTCTCGTACGTGAAAAGACAATCCCTCCGGCGGGACAATTCCGGGAGCGAGTTCGCCTGCGTGGAGTGTAATGTGCGCCCGCGGATACAGAGGCCGAAGGTAATTCAACATCTCCATTTGCACGCCGAAGTTCTGCATGGAGAGCAGCCAGTCCTCAGGCTGCACTAAATTCAAAGCCACCACCTTCGAGTTCGGATCATTCGCCAGCGCGAACCCTGTTACCATCTGCGCGAAGACTGGTCCGAGCGTCGCGCCACGAGACACCTGAGAGACGTATCTAACAGTGACCGAGCATCCGGGGTCGGCTTGCGCTGTTCCGCATTTCAGCAAGCTGTTCTTCTCCGCTTCGGCCTCTTGCAACGCCTTAATGCCGTCCGCACACGCGGCGTCGATACCACCGCGCTTCAGTTTATTGAGCGTACCTTCAAAGGTTCCGTCCCAACCGACCTGCAGCCCGATTAAAGTCGACGTCGGACCATCCGGCGTCAGCATCAATTCAAGGTAACTCACGTGTCCTTT
>DATLWF010000702.1:0-17317 GCA_035576605.1 Blastocatellia bacterium
GAAGTTAGTCCCATCGAAGTGTCCGGCCCTTAGCTCTGTAATCTGGCTTATGCCGCCGGTCACCGGGTTCTGGTGACACTCGGCGCAGGACTGCGCGTTGTACACCGGGCCTAAGCCTTTGGCTATGTCATCACGTTCTTCAAAAACTTCCTTGTCGGCGTTGAACTGGGTCTGAGAGGTAAACCCGTTGGTTGCGTTGTCGAAGCCTCTCGGAGCTTCGGTTGCGCCCTGACCTTCGACGGTACTCGTAAAAGCAAATGGCAAAACGAGAGCCGCCGCGAAGAGCAGCAGAACAGAAAGCTTCAGCATTCTCATCTCTTAGGTTCTCCTTTTTTCGGCTTGGATCCCGGGCGATCCAAACGCTATTCAGGTTAGCTGCCTACAAAATGCTGTACTTGCGACTTGATCCCCGAAACCCGAGTGACTCGTTCTCTCTAGCCTTCGGTTGGGCCAGAGCTATCGCAGAGCCAAACCTGCCCAATACTGAGATATTTCCTACAAGTGAGGTTTGCCTCAAAGAAGAAACTCGCAACCTCCAAACTGACGTCTTCTTTAAAGCGACGCGAATGTATGATAGATCGTGGACAATGTCAACAAAAAAATGCCGTATGTGAAGACTGGACTTAGCAGTGACTTCAGGGTATGGATTGGGGGATCTACACAGTCTCAAGTGACTAAACCGATGCTTGTAACTGGCGGGATCGGCACCGCGCCCGCCGGGTTCCAGCTCTCAGCTTCATGAGCTATTTAAGACTACGGGCTATGTTCGGAACACAAATTCCCCGACGTTCCCCGAAAGGGTTAGAGCTTAATTTGAACCGACAGCTCCACCCTCTTCGAATGGTAAAGCTTGCCTAACAAATGTTTGATCCGTATCTTTAACTGACCTGTCGTTACTGGGAGAACGGTCTTTTCCGGGGTGAAATTGCTCACAAAAAAAAGCCCCCACAAGAATGAAAACTCATGTTAGAATATCAATATGAAATGCCCAAAGTGCTTTAACCCCCTCCGACGGGTAGCCTCTACCGAGGATTCGGTATGGTTTACTTGCCCGTTAGGTCATAGATTCCATTCGGAGACAGGCAGCGGCATAAGCGATTCGGAAGGCCACCGCTACGCTGTTTCGGAGTGAGTAGAGCGGCTCCCCCCGGGATCGAACAACCGGGGGACAGCCGCAGGGATTCCCGCTCGAATCTAAGGCTCGGTGTGCGCGACAGTGCTTTGTCTGTGCGTCTTTATTGCTAAATCCTGATTAGCAACGGCTAATTGCCGAAAGATGAACCAGCGCTCAGATTTTCTTCTTGCAAAGCTTTCCGCTCCGCGAAATAGCTGTTAGAATCTCGTTCACCTGGTGAGGGGATAGATTTTGTGGAGGCTCGCCGGGCTTTTAGGTTCAAGGCAGAGAATTATAAAGAAGGTCACTGGAGCTCTCGAGTGCACAGGTCAAGTGTACCTCTGTGCTGACGCTATTTTTGGAATTCGAACAGTGGGCACCATCAGGTAAGGGGACAAACAGAATGGAAAGGCGAGCATCGCAAGAGACGTTAGTCGAACTTATCGATAGTGGTCAGTTTCTGGCGGCGGAGGAAATATTTGATCAACGTAGAACAAATGAGCCGATGGAGATGGTCATTCGCTCAGAGGTTGCAATGTACTTCGACAGGCTGGAGGACGCAGCCTCGCTGCTTGAAGAAGTAGCTCCTCGAATAGAGGACATCGCCGTAGCCGCGAGGTTCTCGCTCACAAGAGGCCGACTCGCTCTGTGGCGCGGAGACACCCAGAAAGCGGAAACACAGCTTCAGGCGGCGTACCACTTTTATTTGTTTCTGAACGACTCATTCGGCATCACCCGAGCGTTGCTCAATCTGGCTCGCTTTGCTCGTCGCCGCGGTGAAATCGCCGAAGCGGCGACAAAGCTCGAATTGGCGCAGAACGGAATCAAGGGACGCACGAGCAAACGGACGGAGTATCTGCGGGGGATCATTTCAACTGAACAGGCCGCAGCGGCAGCCGACCGTGGCGAGATCGAGCAAGCGACCGAGATGTACTCAGAAGCGATGCGGCTGCTTAAGAATCATGAGAAGGGTCGGTTCTACGCGCGCGCGCTGGTCGGGATGGCAGATCTCAAGTGCGCACTGGGCGATTTTCAGGACTCACTGGAAATCTACAAAGAAGCCGTCACTGTTCTCGAGCGGTATGATCTGAGAAGAGAAATTGCCGAAAGCAAACTGAAGCTTGCCCGCGCGCTGGTAAGGTTGCAGCGCTTCGAGCGCGCGGAGAAGCTAGCCGAGGACGGCCGCGAGTTGCGACGAGGAGATCCGCAAGGTGAGAGCGACGCGACTGCAGTGCTCGTGCTGATTGCGCTTCATCGAAACGAGCTCGAGGGCACAAGTGAACGCGCGCGAACCGCCGTCGAGCAAAGCGATCAGAGTTCCTCTACCGAAACTCGAGTGCGCGCCCGCATCGCGCTCGGGCAGGTGAAACTCGCGGAACGTGAGTTTAAGGAGGCGACCGAAACGCTTGGCGAGGCAGCAGAGTTATCGCGGGGCTCGGTTGGATCTTCCCTGCGCCGGCTCGAGCTTGAAGCCACGATTTACCTCGCAGAAGCGTTTCATAACGTAGACACCCGAGCGGGCCGGACCGAGCTTGTGCGAGCCAGCGAGTTGCTCAACCAGGTCGAAGATGCCTTTCTTGGCGATGAGTTTAACCGGGTGTCTGCGAAATACGAGGAGCAGATCGTCTTCACCGATGACAATCGTCTGGTGTTTGATGGTAATCAATTGCCGCGCTGGCAGGAGGCGAAACGCACGCTTGAAGGGTTCTTGCTTCGCAATGCGCTGCGCCAAACCAACAACAGCCTCACCCGCGCAGCCCGCAAGTTGGGCGTGTCAAAGGTTCACGTGCACAACTTGAAAAAGAAGCATGGGCTTTAAGGCGCCGCCCGGGATGGTCCCCCCAACTTGATGATTGCGGCGCGCAGCTTTGCATGGCCCTGGAGCAGTCGCGCATAACGAGATTCATCAGTGCCAGTTTTCGCTCGAATGATCTGAACCACGCCTTTCTTTTCTCGATCTGTCCATTTACTCAAATTCGGGATCAACGCCAGGACCAACGCAAGATCTTCGAATGCTCGGCGTTCCGGATTGCCTGGTCTTGCCAGCTTAGCTCCGAGAACCCTCTCTACTTCCTCCGCAGATGTTTTTCGAATCTCTGCGGCGTCGCCATCGAACTTGCTTGCCATTCGTCGTTGAACCGCGAGTCCGAGATTCCGAACAGTAAACCGATCCCAGTCGCCGCGAGGCGTGTCCGGAGCCTCGTAAACAATGTTTCCCGCTGAAAGGCGTCGAAGCGCTCGCGCCGGCGTGCGGTGTGTTGGGTCCGTCGCGATCTTGCGCTCTTCCGCTGCCATCAACCTTGCAAGCTCCGGCCGCGTTGGCCTGAACCCCATCTTACGGTAGAACCAGAACGCGCCCGAATCAATCGCCTCATCGTTGTTGAAGCCGAGCTGATACGGGTCAATCGAAATGCAAGTCACCCCAACGATCTGATGCAACAGCCGAAGCACCGTCGCGTACACCCAGGCCGACTCTCCGTCGCGGAATGTGTAGAACGTGTTGAAGCCGATTTCCATCCGCTCGCAGATCGTAATGCCTTCGATGTAGTTGATCGGAACTCCGTTCTTCAATGTGAACCCGGCGTGATAGGCGCGCAACGGCAGGCGGCGCTCGGGCGGCAAACCCCAGAGAAAGATTTCAACTCCCCGTCCGACGTTGGCTCGCACAACACTGTCCGGATCGCCATGTGTGATGCCATACAATTCGCGATAGCGGACGGTCGTCGTGTCGCGAAGCATGTCCTGCATCGATTTTCCCTGCGCGCGAGGAAGCTTCTCCAATTCAAACGGCGGCGCCTGAAACTCTTTGTCGAGAGAAACCTCGCTCCGCCGGATGAGCGGCCCGGTGTGATAAAAGACTTTTCGGACCCGTCGCATGTTTCGCGTTCGTGAGGCGCGCGAATCACCGAGGTCCCATCGGATGCGCAGTCCGAGCGAATCGTAAAGCTCTGCCTTCCGCCTGCCGTCCAGGTTCAGTCGCTCGAAGCACCTTATCAGCCATCCAAGCCGTTGGCGCTTTTGTGTTGCCTCGTCAATCCAGCTGAGATACGGGATGTTCGCTTCGACGAGCGAGTCTTCGTACAGCAGCGGAAGGAATCGCGGCAGTGTTGCCCCGAGGCGCTCCGGCTTGTCGGGCTCGTTCCAATCCGCGTCGACCCGCGACGGATATCGAGCAACAAGAAATCGGGCTATGTCATAGCTGAAGGTGCCCGAAATAATTGTGCCGGCTATGCCTGAATACTCAATATAATCGAGCGGTGTGAGTTCCGTGCGTAATGCTCGAAGGTCGTCGACGCGTTGGGCGAACTTCGAAAGGAGCGCGTCGGCAGCTTGAAACACCGAGGGGCTCTGAGGATGCGACCGTATGAACAAGAGCGCTTCGTGGAAGCGGGCCAGCGAATCAGCATCCGGAAATCGGCGCCGCCTGAGGAGCGTCAGCAGCTTCTCTGTTCGCGCTCCGTTATCCGCGCCGAACTGACGCTTCGATTCTTCGAGTTGGGAAAGAAGATGATCGAGTGAAGGCATGGTTTCCAGTTTCTGGTTTTTGGTTTTTAGTTTGTGGTTCGAGAATGACGATCATCAATCGATGATGTACCGAGGACCAGACGCCAGAAATTCGAAACCAAAAACTCACTAAAGCAGGTACCGCCGGCGCACCATCTCGAGGGCAACCGTGGAAGCCCGCCAACGAACGAGGTGGCGATCACCCATCAACACCAGTCGCCGGTTCGAAGTCACCACGTCGTCAGCCAAACCAATATAGACCGTTCCCACTGGCACGGCATCTGTACCGCCGCCCGGTCCTGCCGTGCCGGTTACGCTCACGCCGATAGTCGCGCCGATTCGCTCTTTCACTCCGCGCGCCATCGCCTCGGCAACCTCCCCGCTCACCGCCCCGTTACGCTCGATCATCTCATCGGCCACACCGAGAAGCCGCGCCTTCGCCTCGTTGGTGTAGCTGACGATGCTTCCGGCAAAATAATCGCTCGAGCCGGGCACGCGCGTTATTCGTTCGGCTACCAGTCCGCCGGTGCAGCTTTCGGCGGTAGCGATGGTGAACTGCTTCAGGCGAAGCCGGTAGCCAACTACCTCTTCAAGCGACTCGCCCGTGGTCGAGTAGAGGTAGTAGCCGAGTTTCTCTTCCAGCTTGCCCGTCAGTTCTTCAGCGATCTCTTCAGCGCGCGCGGCGGTTTCAGCCATCGCGGTCAAATGTATTTCGATCTCCGAATCGGTAAACAGAATCGTAGTCGATGGGTTCGTGTATTCCTTGTAAATGGGAGCGATCATATCATCCAGAGCCGATTCGCCGAGTCCGGTAACCTTCAACACTCGCTTTGCGATTCGCACGCCGCGCGACATCCGTTCGAGGTCCGCCATCACGTGGTCAACGAACATCGGTTGGTTCTCGCGGGGCGGCCCTGGCAGCAAGACTATAAGCTTGCCGTCCTGCTCGATCTTCATTCCGGGCGCGGTGCCGTTCGGATTTGGCAGGACCCTGGCGCCCTGTGGGATCAGCGCCTGCCGTTCATTGTTCGGCGTCATCTGATAGCCGCGGCTCGCGAACCGCTCGCGTATGCCGGCGAGCACCTCGTAGTCGAGCGTCAGTTGACGGCCGGTGACGCGGGCGAAGACCTTTCGTGTGATGTCATCTTCAGTGGGTCCCAGGCCGCCGGTTGAAATGATAACCTCTGAACGTTTTAGCGCATCGCGCACGCTTTCTTCGAGAATAGCTTCGTGATCACCGACAATGGTCTTGAGCTGCACCTCTATGCCTACGGAGTTCAACCGCTCGGTCAGCCATAGCGAGTTCGTGTCGGTTCGATGAGGCGTCAGCAATTCAGATCCGATGGCTATGATTTCAGCTCTTAGCATGGTTCCCTTCGGAGTTCGGCTAAGCGGTTGGAGCACAGGCTGACGTTTACGCTATGTCGCGTACAGTCCGTGCTCCTGTATGTACTCCTCGACCGTTGCCGGCACGAGTCCTGTGATCGGCCGTACTGCGCGGCGTCGTTTGCGCACCTCGGTTGCCGAAAGCTCGCCGAGGTCGGCAGGAAAATCCAGATACAATACGCGATCGGGACGCACAGCGGGCTCGCGTTCGACCAGCAATCTGACGCTGTGCAATCCCGCTCCGGCGCGGCCTGCCACTATGAAACGGCTCCTCGCGAACAGATGCTCGAGTACTTCCGTTCGCCCTCTGAATTCGCGATAGTATCGCCTGGTATATCGGTCTTCCGCGTCAAGCACGCGCTCGAATGTATCGAAGCCGACGATGAAGTGCAAATCAGTTTGCGCCGGATAAGCGAGCTCGAGCGCATCAATCATGTCCACGTAGAATGCGTGCGACGACAATGCGATCGATACGCGGGGCTCGCCTGCAAACGTGAGAGTCAGCATCGCGAGCCGATCTTCGAGCGAGCATTCGTAATCGAGCTTGTCGGCGTTGGTCTTGCCGGCAAGCGCGAGAATCTCGTCCAGTGAGAAGGCTTCGGCCGCGCGCCGCATCAGTTGAACGTGCGCGATCGTTGGAGGGTTGAACGACGAAGCGAAAATGCCGAGGCGAGGACCGGTTGCTTCGGCGCGTTTGATTGCCTTGATTCCAGGCTCCTCGCTTGGATCAACACTTTCGATTATCTCTTTGAGGCGATCAGGATCCATGTCCGGATTGAACTATGCCAGGCCGACGAGATGACTGAACCACAACAACATTGCTGCGTAGATTCCCGCGAGCGCATCATCGGCCATCACTCCGACTCCCCCGTGAAGACGTTCGAGCTTGCGGATCGGATAGGGCTTGTAGATGTCGAACAGACGAAAGAGGAGGAATCCAATTACCACGGCTGTTATCGAGAAAGACGGCAGCAGCGCAAGCGGTGTCAGCGAGATCAACTGGCCGCTCACTTCATCGATCACGATCAGACGCGGGTCTTTGACGCCGGTCATCGCACAGGTTAGGTTCGAAGCCCACACACCGACCGCAAACAGAATGACGTTTATGACCGCGAGCACGACCAGGAAAGCCGACTGTCCAGGATGCAGCGCGTAGATTGCAAGATAGATCCCCATGCCCTCCAGTGCGCCCGCTGTCCCGGGAGCTATAGGTGTGAAGCCGGCTCCCAGTCCCGTAGCCAGCGCGTATGCGACTCGGTCGCTAGCCGTGATGGATTCTTTCTTGATGGGTGAAGAGCGAGTCAAGCAATGAGATCCGCGAGGCTGTAGCGCCTCAGCGGCCTGGCGATCAGACGACGCGGCCTATCAGATCGTACTCGTGGGCTTCGGTTATTTCGACGGTTACGAAATCGCCCGGCAGTGGCTCAACGCCGTCGGGCACGTCATTGATCAAGACAGACCCGTCGATCTCCGGAGCTTGCGATTCCATGCGTCCTTCAAGCAGCAGGTCGCTTTCTTTAGACTTGCCTTCGAGCAACACCCGTACGCGGCTCCCCACCAGGCGGCGATTCTTTCGACGCGAGATTCGGGCCTGCTCCTTCATTAAGCGGCGCTCGCGCTTCTGTGCGATCGCATGGTCGACTTTCTCATCAAGCTCGAACGCGACAGAGTTCTCTTCATCCGAGTAAGTGAATACTCCAACGCGATCGAACTCAACCACTCGCACAAAGTCCACGAGTTCCTCAAAGTCCTCTCCGCGCTCGCCTGGAAACCCAACAATGAACGTCGTACGAACGGCAACGCCCGGCACGCGCTCGCGTATGCGCTCGATCATTCGCTCATAAGCCTCTCGATTGCCGCCGCGCCGCATGCGCTGGAGCACGCGGCGGCTGGCGTGCTGAAGCGGGATGTCGAAATACTTGCAGATGTTTGGACGGCTGGCCATCACGTCAAGCAACTCGTCGGTGATCGCCGTCGGATAGCAGTAAAGGAAGCGCACCCATTCTGCGCCCGGCACGGCGGCGATTGAATCGATCAATCTTGCAAGCCCGTCTTTGAGTCCAAGATCGCTCCCATAGATTGTTGTATCTTGCGAGATCAGCACGAACTCCTTCACGCCCTGCGCCGCGAGCATCTCTACTTCTCTCAAGATCGACTCCGGTGAGCGCGAGCGAAAGACGCCACGCAGCCTGGGTATGATGCAGAAAGCGCAGGTGTGATCGCAGCCCTCGGCGATCTTCACGTAAGCGGTGTACGGCGCTGTGGCGCGCAAACGCGGAGTAGTTTCGTCGTAAAGGAAAAGCTCAGGTGCAGCAGCCCCCTCGCTGTAGACCGGCAACACGCGGTGGCCGTTCGGCTCGACCACGGATTCGATTTCCTTTAGCTGGTTGACTCCGATGCACGCGTCTATATCGGGGATTTCGCGCTGCAGCTCTTCGCGGTAGCGCTCGACAAGGCAGCCGGCAACGATCAGACGTTTCAACTTGCCGGTCTGCTTAAGCTGGGCCATCTCGAGGATTGTGTCGACTGACTCCTGCCGAGCCGAGTCGATGAAACCGCACGTGTTCACAACGAGCACATCCGCGGCCCGCGAATCAGTAGTCAGCTCATAGCCCTGCCGCGCAAGCAAGCCCATCATCACCTCGCTGTCGACGAGGTTCTTAGGACAGCCGAGGCTTACCATTCCTACTTTTTTCTTCTCGATCATTCGGACCCGCTATATCAGTGAGCTATCTGGTCGCGCGCGGAAACTATGATCTTAGCCGATGAGTGTTGTTTTTACTAGACTGGCCTTGCGTCTGTCACGCCGGGTCACTTTCGCTTATCGCCGGATGGAGCCTGGTAGCTGTTGCGGTTCGTGCGCACAATCGCCCCAGTCTTCTGAACCTCGACGCTTATCTGATGAATGCGGCCATCGTGCCGATCCTTCTCTGGAGGGTAGTAGGCGAGCGTGTAGCCCGACCTGATTTCTTCGGCGATGGCCTTGAACACCGGAGTGAAGTCTTTCGTGTCCGCCGAAAAGTCCTTTCCCCCAGTCAACGGGACGATGCCCGACACATCCAGCAGCGTCATGATTCTGCCGGTTCCCGGCCCGGGCAGGTACGAAGGAAGGGTGATCGAATAGACCGTTACCTCTGCGTCGTTTGCGCGGCGTATCAGGTCCTGTTGATCGGTCGAATCCAGGTTGTCGAAGCCGTCGGTGATCACGATGACAACGCGGCGGAGCGAACGGTTGCCTCGAAAACGAGGAGCCCGTTTGAGCATTGAGACGGCGCGGTCAATCGTGCCGAATATCCGCGAGGAGCCTGTGACCTCGCCGATCTTTCGGAAAGCCTGGCTGATTTTTTGTGGGTCACTGGTGAAGTCCTGAAGCACTCGGATTTCGCTGCTGAAAGCCAGGACCGCAAACAGCGATTCAGGCCGGACCAGCTTGAGAAAGCCCTCGGTCGCCTCTCGTTGCTTGTCTATTTCTTCGGGCTTGATGCTGCCTGATTTGTCGATCGCAAAGACAACAGCCAGCGAGCGAGTGAGCGCGGCCTCCTCATTTGCCTCGAAGAACTCGAGCTTCTGGGGCTGGCCATCTTCGTATATGATGAAGTCTTCCTTACTCAGCTTGCGTATGAAGTTCCCGTTCTTGTCGGTCACCGTTGCATCAACTGTAACCAGATCGGTTTGCAGCTTGATCGCCTGGTCGTTTTGTTGGGCAAAGGCGGGCGCGATTAGCGCGATCACCTCGACGATACAAAGCAAAGCTATCGCGCGGCTGGTTGTCACTGCTTTAAACTCCGCTAGGGTCGGTCACGTGGTTGCACAAAGAGGTTAACACGGCCGATGGAACGTTTCAATTTGGTGAGGCTTGAATTGTAAGGCTTGAATTGTGAGGCTTGATCTACAGGGCCACCAGCCGCTGTAACGACTCCGAAAAGATCGCGCCTTCGTCCATCGAGAGTTTCAGCTTCTTCAACTCGTACTCGATCAGTCGTCGGTTGTCGCTGACCAACGAATCAGAAACTCCAAGCAGCTTGGCGATCTCCAACTGGGAAGGTTCCTCCGGATCGTAATAGCAGTGCCAGAGCGTCGATAGCAGTCGCGTGTAGCGGCGCTCGTTGTTGTTCACCGCGCGGCGCAGCGACGTCAAGAACTCATCGGCCATAAGCGCCACTCGGTCATCTTGCTCTCCACGCAGCAGCGCGTCCTCGGGAGTCTCTCTTGTGTCGCGGGCTTCCCGGCGCATCGTGGCGCCGCCGGCACCCGTGCTCAGCTCCTCATCGAGCGATGAGACGTTGTAGTCCTGCAGCGGGATCTTCGACAGCACCAGTTGGCGAAGCGTGCGCACGTCCGCGGGCGAGTCGATGACCGTGAGCACTTCGACGATTAGGTTTTCAAGATCGGGATTCGACAGTATCAACTGTGACGTGCCCGACCGCCCGACGAGTCGCGTGTCGCGCCTCCTCATCGGGACGGCCTTGATCAGCTCGGTGAAGTGACCCGAATCGGTGAGTGGCTTCGAGCGAGGCCATTGACGCAGCCCGAAGACTTGAGTGACCATTCGCCGCCGCCGAGGCGCAGCGCCATTTCCATTCGGCTTCGTGCCAGGCTGCTCGTCTCCCGGGGAATCCTCGGCCGCCTCGACGTCGTCGACGTCCTCCAGATCTGCCGCGTGGCGCGAGGTCCCGGCGGATGGCTTTGCTTTTTTCGAAGGTCGCCCGCGACCCGCCGCCGTCTTCCGGGATAACGAAGCCGCTTCGGATTCAAAAGCCGCTTCCGCCTCGAAGCGTCGAAAGCGCGTGCTCGTTTTGAGCAAGGAACTGACCCTTCGCGCCATTCGGAACGATTCGGGATAACGTTTTCGCAAACGCGCCCCGACCAGATTGGGCACTTCTATGCGCGCGAGCTCGTTCTCGATATCGACGCTTCTGTAGCGCTCCCTCACGTAGTGATCGAAGCGTTGCTTCTGAAAAAGCTCGAGGAACAACTCCTGAGTGAGGTCGGCATTGATCTCAGTCTGAGACGACACGGCGGCGCCGTCGGTCGCGAAGTGAAGCGGGCGCACCGCCGGGTGGCGCGAGACCAACTGGAATAATCCGTTCCACAGGCCTTCCACGTCTTCCTCGGCGAGGAGCCCAACCCAGCCAATCTCCGTCATGAATAGTTCTCCCACTAAGCCGAGATAAGATCGTTCTTGGAGGCAGGAAGCTGATGAGGAGCGTGCGCCAACAGGGACTCTCACGCCAGGTAGAAAACGGTTGCGAGCACTGTCGAGTTCTCTAAGAGAGGGGCGCGCTGCAACCTGGCGGTCAAACGACCCGCGCGCGGTCGGCTCGTTCCGCCAACCTTATACCATCACTCGGGGCCGGAAGGAATACTATTTCACGACTGGGGGCAGGCCTGCCTGCCTTCCTCCGACCAGCAACTTTTCGCTTTCACTACGCGGACCGTTGACTTGGATCACATCCTCGCGTAGACTGCCGCTTCTCTTACACAAGATCTCCTCGCGCAAGAGATCGCCTCGTACTTTCACCCTTGTTTAAGAATAAGAAGAAATTGGTATTCGACCCCATGACCGATCCAGTGCTGATCCTGGACCGCGAAGGCCGGTTGCTGCGCGCGAATCGTGCCTTCTATCAAACGACCGGGTTCGATCCGAAATCGACTGCCGGCCTCCCGTTTACTGAAATCACGCACCCGGATGGAGCATCGGGATCCTGCGAGATTTGCGATGACCAGCTCAAGACCCCCTCGTCAGGTCCAAACGAAGTCGCGATCGGTTCCCCTTGCGGCCAGATTCAAGTCTGGCTGCACGATATACACGATGCTAAAGGCGAACGGCTCGGCACGATGCAGCTGATACGTGATTTGACTGTGATGAGTCGGCCGGAGGCTGATGCCGAGAGAGAGACCGCCCTTTTGAGACACTTTGTAGATGCCGCCTACGACGCGGTGTACGCGGCCAGTTTGAGTGGCAGGATACTCTGGGCGAACAACCGCGCGACTGATCTCTTCGGGCTCGCGAGAGAGTCTCTTGAAGGCGAGTCGTATTCGAACGCGATACACGCCGAGGATCTTGATCGCGTTCGCGCCGCGTTCGAGCTGGCGGCTGCCGGCGAAGCTCAGAGATATGAAGCTCGTTTCCTCGTGAAGAACCGCGAAACCCGAAGAATCCTTGTGACCAATTCTCCGATCTACGCAGACGGCAGCGTAGTGGCCGTACTCGGGATAATGCGCGACGTAACCGAAGAGCGGGAGCAAGCGGAGCAAGCAATGCACAGCGCCAAATTGCGCGCACTGGGACAGCTTGCCTGGGGGGTCGCGCACAATTTCAACAACTCCCTTACTGCGGTGCTCGGGTATACACAACTAGTGCTCAACAAGATAAGTGATCCGACGATTCAGCGTCATCTGAAGACGGTCGAGAAAGCCGCGCTCGATGCCGCAGGGATGGTTCAACGAATTCAGAACTTCGCGCGTCAGGGCAAGGACGACGCAGCGGCGCCGGCCGACTTGAATCAGACGATTCGCGAGGCACTTGACCTTACCCGCTCCAGGTGGCGTGACGATGCTCGTGCCGCGGGCGTCGTTTACAACGTTATCTTCCGTCCGGAGGGGGGCTTGATGGCGTTGTGCGACCAATCAGCGATGCGCGAAGTTTTCGTTAGCATAATCATCAACGCGATCGAGGCGATGCCCGCCGGCGGACGTCTGACCATCACTACCGTAGGCGAAGGTGAAAACCTGCTGGCCACCTTCGTGGATACCGGTTTGGGGATGACCGGGGAAACTCGCCAGAGAATTTTTGAACCCTTTTATACGACGAAAGGGGCTAAGGGGCAGGGTATGGGTTTGGCCGTGACCTACGGCATAATCGAGCGTTACGGGGGCGAGATACACGTCACCAGCGAGCCAGACCAAGGCTCGACGTTTACGATAAAACTCAGGCGCGCGCCCGACCCTCAGACGGTACCCGTACGTTCCGACACGGGCCGTGCTGCGCGGTCTTCGTCAGTTTTAGTTGTGGATGATGAAGCTCCGATTAGAGTGCTGCTGTCGGACATACTTCGAGCTCGTGGCCATAAGGTGATGACCGCTGAGGATGGTCTGGCAGGATTAAGGGCCGTCGAGAATATTCGCTTCGATATGGTGATCACGGATCTCTCAATGCCGGGGGCAGATGGGTGGACTCTCATCGAGGAGACCCGCCGGCGCTGGCCCGATACGAAGCTTGTGATATTGACCGGCTACGGCGGGTTCGCCGAGCTCGCTGTGCCCGGCGGCGACACGAGCGTCGTCGACGCGCTCATCTCGAAGCCATTCAACATCGCGGAAATCGACCTGACGATAAACCGCCTCCTTCAGGGATGACTACCTAACCTGACAATTTTGCATCGCAGTGTCCGAAAGGAATGAGCCATGCGCGTTGCGAGAATCTCGGTCAGTCTTTTTCTGTGTGTTGCCGCCTTGTTTCCGTGTCTTCAATCCCGAGCCGCCTCGCCAGTCAAAGCGATCCGATTTGGCAAGTTGGTGGACGGCACCGGAAAAGTTCTGACCAACGCAATCGTAATCGTGGAAGGTGATCGCATCAAGAGCGTCAACACCAACAACTCCTCGATTCCACGCGGCGCGGAGGTTATCGATCTTGGTCGTTACACTGGAATCCCGGGACTCATCGACGTGCATACTCATATGACTTACTACTGGGACCAGGCGCCCGGCACGCGGCCCTGGGCTCAACTGGGTGCGAGGGTGCCGGCAATGAGCATGTTCCTCGCGCAAGAGAACCTCCGTAAGACGCTCGAGGCCGGTGTCACCACTGTGCGCAACCTGCATGCGGCGGAATACACCGACATCGCGATGCGTGATCTGATTAACATCGGAGCAATGACGGGTCCGCGAATGTTTGTCTCAGGCTACGGACTGCACGTCGCTTCGCCGACCTCGCGGGCCGGGGCTCCTACACCCAGCAAAGGGCAAGCCAACGGTGTTGACGAAGTTGCGCGGGCTGCGCGCGAACAAATTACTGCTGGAGCGGACTGGGTAAAGATGTTCGGGTCGACCGGCAGCGCCCAGGACGTCTCTGGAAATCAGACCTACACTTTTGAAGAGATGAAGGCGGCTGTTGATACTGCCCACAGTCTTGGCAAACGGGTGGCGATTCATTCCTACGGCCCCGGGGGCGCGCGCGATGCCGTGCGAGCCGGAGCCGACTCTGTCGAACACGCGACCGATATTTACGACGAGACCATCGCCGAGATGATCCGGCGCAAGACGTTTTATGTTCCGACCATCGATCACAATCGGTACTACGCCGAGTACCGGGATCAATTCGGGTATGGCCCCGAGGTCGCCGAGCGGCTGAAAGCTTACGTTGAGCGTAACCTCGAAACTGCGCGGCGCGCGTTCAAAGCCGGAGTGCGTTTCGCAATGGGTTCCGATGCGGTGTTCACGATGTTCGGCCAGAACACTCGCGAGTTGGGTTGGTTCGTAAGAGCGGGAATGACGCCGGAGGAGGCTCTGGCGGCTGCGACGACGAATGGCGCCGCGCTGCTTGGAATGGAGAAAAGTCTCGGTGCGGTCTTGCCGGGCTACTACGCGGACATCGTCGCGGTTGAGGGAGACCCGCTGACGGACATCAACGTCGTGATCAGCAACGTGCGATGGGTGATGAAGGGCGGCGTTGCGGTAGTGGACAAAACAAGAGCCGGCAAGACGCACTAACTTTGGACTGCTTCCGCCCTCCGCCAGTCATGTCTATAGATGGGCCTCTTGACGGAGGGGGATCGGCGCGGTCGAAGTGACCGCGGCGTGACACACTGAAGTCTCCCAGACAATCCATCTCCGTCGAAGCTTGAATTCCGGAACCATCCGATTATGATTCTTGGGACTGATCACCGATTAGGAGAATCCATGAAAAAAATCTTCTCAGTCTTATGCCCGCTCATCGCGCTGGGGTTCCTCAGTACTACGGGGTTGGCAGATTCCGATCTGGAAAAGCGCGTCGAGCATGGGTATGCCGACTCGAACGGCGTAAAGATTCATTACGCGAGCCTCGGCAAAGGTCCGCTGATCGTCATGATCCACGGCTTTCCAGATTTCTGGTATACGTGGCGCGATCAAATGGAAGCCTTATCGAAAGACTATCAGGTCGTGGCGATCGACCAGCGCGGCTACAACCTTAGCGATAAGCCTAAGGGTGTTGAAAACTACGATATCCGACTGCTCGTCGGTGATGTGGCTGCGGTGGTCAAACATCTGAAGCGTGACAAAGCAATTATCGTTGGGCACGACTGGGGCGGCATCGTCGCCTGGACATTTGCCATGATGCTGCCGGATATGACCGACAAGCTCATTATCCTCAATCTGCCTCATCCGCGCGGCCTCAATCGCGAGCTTGCTCACAATCCGCAGCAGCAGAAGAACAGCCAGTATGCGCGGAACTTCCAACTGCCCGACGCGCATACAAAACTGACCGCCGAGCAACTGTGCTTCTGGGTGAAGGACCCGGAGGCGAGGAAGAAATACGTCGAGGCATTCAAGCGGTCGGACTTCGAGGCGATGCTCAACTACTATAAGCGCAACTATCCGCGCGAGCCGTACACCGAAGACACCTCGCCGGTTATCAAGGTCAAGATGCCGGTGCTGATGATCCATGGTTTGAACGACACGGCGCTGCTGGCCGGGGCACTCAACAACACTTGGGAGTGGCTCGAGAAGGATCTTACGCTGGTGACGATTCCCGGGGCCGGACACTTCGTTCAGCAGGATGCTTCGGATCTGGTGACACGGACGATGAAGATGTGGCTTGCAAGGTGAGCCTGGGAGCGCAGGCATCCTTGCATGCCTCGTTCCGCTAGCGATGACCACTATCCTTCTCGTGCAAGGCCGAGCAGGCACGGATGCCTGCGTTCTCCGGTTTACGGGCTGATCGCAAAAAGAAAATCATTCTGCGCTCGACCGAAGATCACGCTTTGGACGGTCCTTAAGAGGCTTTATCTTCCAGCACGGCAATTCGCTCGAAGAGTTCTTTCTGGTCGCCGCGTGCGTGAAGGACGTTATCATTTAACGCGAGAATTAGATGATCTTGTTTGCGAAAATGCGCATCCGTTTCGGTGCGAAGCAAGTCTATTCGACTCACCAACAGTTCGTGTTGTTCCTGCATTCGTTGGTTGATGTCATCTCGAAAGCCATTCATGTCATCTCGAACGGCGTTGATGTCATCTCGAAAGCCATTCATGTCAGCTCGAACGCCGTTGATGTCACCTCGAACGCCGTTGATTTCATCTCGAAAGCCATTCATGTCAGCTCGAACGCCGTTGATGTCATCTCGAACGGCGTTGATGTCATCTCGAACGCCGTTGATATCAGCTCGAACGGTGGTAAACAGTTCTTGAGTCTCTATATGTCTCCGGTCCATTACTTCTTGCATACTATTGAGCCGCTCCATCAAGGTAAGGATGGTAGGCTCAGTATCGGGGACATCATTGGGGAGCTTCTTCGTTAGTTCATCGCTCATCGGCTAACCTCTCTCTCTCGCTTTCAGTGAAGCGTTACGAAGTATCGCCAGATCGTTGGGCCACAATTTGTTGCCCGCTCACCAGGTATATATCTTTACTCCGTATCATAATCAGAGTCAAGTGATTATTGTCAGGATCGCGCGTATCTAGTCACCGCGAATTTGAAGCCAGAGCCCAGCCTTCAGGTTGCTGATGCGGCCCCAGTCTAAGCTTGAACTTTTCGTCTTGAATTCAAGCGAACTTGTGAAAGAGAATTGAGCCTGTGAAATACACAAAGAGAGTCCCGTTGCTACTCAGCCTGCTGTTGGCTCACACGAGTAACAGCACCCCAATCGCCCAACCCGACTGGCCGCAGTGGCACGGCCCGGATCGAACCGCCATCTCGACTGAGACCGGTCTGTTAAAGACGTGGCCTGTTGGCGGGCCTCCCATAGTCTGGTCGGTATCTGGTCTTGGCGAAGGCTATGGTTCGATCGCGATCAAAGGCGACCGGATCTACGTCCAAGGTGTGAAAGATAGTCAGAGCTCCGTCTTCTGTCTGAACCGCGCGGACGGCAAGACCGTCTGGGTGACCGCGCTCGGTCCGCGGCTGGGCCAGGATAAAGGACCGGGACCGAGGGGTACGCCCACGGTCGAAAACGATAGGCTTTATGCGCTAAACGAGAACGGTGACCTCGGCTGCCTCAAGCTCGCGGACGGCTCCGTCGTGTGGCGGCGAAACATCCTCAAGGATTTCGGTGGGCGCAACCCGAAATGGCTCATAAGCGAGTCGCCGCTCATTGACGGGGATCATCTGATAGTGACG